>JABIRP010000270.1 GCA_018699735.1 Rhodospirillaceae bacterium
ACTCGGGTGGTTTCCTGGAAGGAAGCGGCCGAGATGAAGGAGTGGGTTTGCAACGATGCCTTGGTGATACCCTGCAGAACCGGGCTGGCCTTGGCCGGTCGCAAATCATCGGCATAGGCCTTTTCGTTGGCAGCGTTGAACTCGGTGCGATCGACCTGCTCGCCAACCAGCAAGGTGGTATCGCCACCATCGCTAACTTCGACCTTCTGCAGCATCTGACGAACGATCACCTCGATATGCTTGTCGTTGATCTTCACGCCCTGCAGCCGGTAGACGTCCTGGATCTCGTTGGTCAGATAGGCGGCCAGCGCCTCAACCCCGAGGATATTCAGGATATCGTGCGGAACCGGATTTCCGTCCATAAGAAGGTCGCCGATCTGGACATAATCGCCTTCCTGAATGGCGAGATGCTTGCCCTTCGGGATCAGGTATTCGACTGGTTCCAGATCACCGTCGGTCGGAGTGACCACGACGCGACGCTTGGTCTTGTAATCGCGACCGAACTCGACCCGTCCTTCGCTCTCGGACAGGATCGCATAGTCCTTGGGTTTGCGGGCCTCGAACAATTCAGCAACCCGCGGCAAACCACCGGTGATATCACGGGTCTTGGAAGACTCGCGCGGGATACGAGCAAGCACATCGCCGGCTTTGACTTCGGCTCCGTTTTCGATCGACAGGATGGCATCCACCGACATGAAGTAGCGGGCTTCCAGGCCATTGGCCAATTGCACCACCTCACCAGCATCATCACGCAGAGTGACCCGGGGACGCAGATCCGCACCCTTCGGCTGCTGCTTCCAGTCCACGACCACGCGGGACGCGATACCGGTTGCCTCATCTGTCACTTCGCGCATCGAGATACCATCGACGATATCGACGTAATGCGCCGTGCCTTCCTTCTCGGTGATGATCGGAATGGTGTATGGATCCCACTCCGCCATCTTGGCACCGGCCTCGATCATGTCATCATCATCGACAAGCATCCGGGCACCGTAAGGCAGCCGGTGACGCGCACGTTCGCGACCTTGCTCATCCTCAAGCACGATCTCAGTATTCCGCGCCATGACGATGTGCACGCCGTCGGAATTGGTAACGACGTTACGGTTCTCAATCCGAACCTTGGCATCGACCGAAGATTCCACGCTGGACACCTCGGCACCACGCTGGGCGGCACCACCGATATGGAATGTCCGCATCGTCAACTGGGTGCCCGGTTCGCCAATCGACTGAGCCGCAATCACGCCAACGGCTTCACCGATGTTGACTGTTGTGCCCCGTGCCAGGTCGCGGCCATAACACGCACCACAAACACCAACCTTCGTCGTACAGGTCAGAACCGAACGGATCCGGACCTGATCGATACCGGCACGCTCAACCGCCTCGACCTCCGGCTCCTGGATCATATGGCCTTTCTTGACCAGCACGTCACCAGAGAGCGGATCCAGGATCTCATCCAGCGAGGTCCGCCCAAGCAGACGTTCGCCGAGTTCCTCGATCACCTCGCCACCATCGACCACAGCGCGAACCGTCAATCCTTGTTCGGAATGGCAATCATGCTCGGTGATGATGCAATCCTGCGCCACATCGACCAGACGACGTGTCAGATAACCAGAGTTTGCGGTCTTCAAAGCGGTATCGGCCAGCCCCTTACGGGCGCCGTGGGTCGAGTTGAAGTACTCGAGCACGGTCAGGCCTTCCTTGAAGTTCGAGATGATCGGCGTCTCGATGATTTCACCTGACGGCTTGGCCATCAGGCCCCGCATACCGGCAAGCTGCTTGATCTGAGCGGCCGAACCACGGGCACCGGAATGCGCCATCATCCAAACCGCGTTGACCGGCTTGCCCGGCTCGTCGGCCGAGATCCCCTGCATCATCTCTTCAGCCACCTGGTCCGTACAACGCGACCAGACGTCGACCACTTTGTTGTATTTTTCGCCCTGGGTGATGTAGCCATCGAGGTACTGCTGCTCGAATGCCTTCACTTGGGTAACGGCCTCATCGACCAGACCCTGCTTGGCCTCCGGAATGACCAAATCGTCCTTGCCGAAGGAAATGCCTGCGGTGCAAGCGTTGCCAAATCCGAGCGACATCATCCGGTCGGCGAAAATCACGGTCTCTTTCTGACCGCAGTGCCGGTAGACAAGATCGATGACGTTTGAGACCTCTTTCTTGGTCATCACCTTATTGATGACCGCAAAGCCGAGTTTCGGGTTGTCCGGCAGAATTCGCTCAAGTTTCAGGCGGCCCGGCGTCGTCTCTACCCGGCGAATAACCTTTTCGCCGTCGTCGTCATATGTCGATACACGAGCTTTGATCTTGGTGTGGAATGTGATCGCACCGGCATTCAACGCATGCTCGACCTCGGCAATCTCAGCAAATGCCATACCCTCGCCCGGCTCGCCATCACGCTCCATGGTCAGGTAGTAGAGACCAAGAATGATGTCCTGCGACGGTACGATGATCGGCTTGCCGTTGGCTGGGCTCAGGATGTTGTTGGTCGACATCATGAGCACGCGGGCCTCAAGCTGCGCCTCGAGAGACAACGGAACGTGGACCGCCATCTGATCGCCGTCGAAATCGGCATTAAAGGCGGTGCAGACCAGCGGATGCAGCTGGATTGCCTTACCCTCGATCAAGACCGGTTCGAACGCCTGGATGCCAAGACGGTGGAGGGTCGGCGCACGGTTCAGAAGAACCGGGTGCTCGCGGATCACCTCTTCCAGGATATCCCAGACTTCGGGGCGTTCCTTTTCGACCATGCGTTTGGCCGCCTTGATCGTGCTGGCCAGACCGTAGAGCTCAAGTTTCGAGTAGATGAACGGCTTGAACAGCTCTAGCGCCATCTTCTTCGGCAATCCGCATTGATGTAGCATCAATTCCGGGCCGACAACGATGACCGACCGGCCGGAGTAGTCGACGCGCTTGCCGAGCAGGTTCTGACGGAAGCGGCCCTGCTTACCCTTGAGCATATCGGACAGCGACTTCAACGGGCGCTTGTTGGCACCGGTGATGACACGGCCACGGCGGCCGTTGTCGAACAGCGCGTCCACGGCCTCCTGCAGCATGCGCTTTTCGTTTCGCACGATGATGTCCGGCGCCCGAAGTTCAATCAGGCGCTTCAGGCGGTTGTTGCGGTTGATCACACGGCGATAGAGGTCGTTCAGGTCCGACGTTGCGAACCGGCCGCCATCCAGCGGCACCAACGGGCGAAGCTCCGGCGGGATGACCGGCACGACGTCCAGGATCATCCATTCTGGCCGCGCGCCCGACTCAAGGAACGCTTCGACCAGCTTCAGGCGTTTGACCAGCTTTTTGCGCTTGGCTTCCGAGCCGGTTGTCCGCAGATCCTCGCGGATCACCTCGATCTCATCGTCGAGTTCGAGCGCAATCAGCATGTCCTTCAGCGCCTCGGCGCCGATCATCGCCTTGAAGTTGTCCTCGCCGTATTCGTCTTGAGCGTCGAGGTACTCTTCTTCGGAGAGCAGCTGGCGCTCCTTCAGCGGCGAGAGCATCGGGTCGATGACGACGAAATTCTCGAAGTAGAGAATACGCTCCAACTCTTTCAACGTCATATCCAGCAACAAACCGATGCGGCTCGGCAGCGACTTCAAAAACCAGATATGGGCGACCGGTGACGCGAGTTCGATATGGCCCATGCGCTCACGACGGACCTTGCTCAGCGTAACTTCAACGCCACACTTCTCGCAGACGATGCCGCGATATTTCATGCGTTTGTACTTTCCGCACAAGCACTCGTAGTCCTTGATCGGACCGAAGATGCGGGCGCAGAACAGGCCATCGCGCTCGGGCTTGAACGTACGGTAGTTGATGGTTTCCGGCTTCTTGATCTCGCCGAACGACCAGGACCGGATCCGTTCCGGACTGGCGATCGAGATCTGGATGTGATCGAAACTTTGCGGGCCAGTCGGCTGGCCGAAGATATTCATCAACTCATTCATCAAGCTCTCCATGCGTCGCTTGAAACCCGTCCCTCGGAATTAGGCCTCCGGGGCCGGGCGGTCGACCCCGACGGGATCGACCTAGTAATTAGAACCGTCCAAGAGTTCTCTGGCAATACACCCGCCAGGACCCCTTAAAACTGCTGCTGCTCCAGTTCCACGTTCAGACCGAGGGAGCGGAGCTCCTTGACCAGAACGTTGAACGATTCTGGGATGCCGGCCTCAAAGTTGTCGTCGCCTCGAACGATCGCTTCGTAGACCTTGGTCCGACCGGACACATCGTCCGACTTGACCGTCAACATTTCCTGCAAGGTGTAGGCAGCGCCATAGGCTTCCAGCGCCCAGACCTCCATCTCACCAAACCGCTGACCGCCGAACTGCGCCTTACCACCCAGCGGCTGCTGGGTAACCAAGCTGTACGGACCAATCGAACGGGCGTGGATCTTGTCGTCGACCAGATGGTGAAGCTTCAGCATATAGATGTAGCCCACCGTAACCTGGCGGTCGAAAGCCTCGCCGGTCCGCCCATCGACCAGGGTGACCTGACCGGACGAGTCGAGGCCGGCCTTGGCCAACATGCCAACAATGTCTTCTTCGCGCGCGCCGTCGAACACAGGCGTGCCCATCGGAACACCACGACGCAGGTTGCCGGCCAACTCTTTGATCTCGTCGTCGTCCAGCGGGTCGACCTCAGCCTTGAACTGCTGATCGCCGTAAATGCCCTTCAAGGTCTTGCGCAATTCCGTCGGCTTCTTGGCGCCGAGCGTATCAAGCATTTCCGAGATTTGCCGGCCAAGCCCATGCGAGGCCCAACCAAGATGCGTCTCCAGGATCTGCCCGACATTCATGCGCGACGGCACACCCAATGGATTGAGCACGATGTCGGCCGGGGTGCCGTCTTCAAGGTACGGCATGTCCTCAATTGGCGCGATCTTGGAAATGACGCCCTTGTTGCCGTGCCGTCCGGCCATCTTGTCGCCAGGTTGCAGCTTACGTTTCACCGCAACGAAGACCTTGACCATCTTCATCACGCCCGGCGGTAATTCGTCACCGCGTTGCAGCTTGTCGACCTTGTTGTCGAAGCGCGCTTGAAGTTCGTCGATCGATTTGTCGAACTCCTG
>JABIRP010000271.1 GCA_018699735.1 Rhodospirillaceae bacterium
CGAACAAGAAATAACTCTGGTCCTTGGTCGGATCGACGCCGCGATGCAGTTCCGCCGCCCCACCCTCAGCGACCACACGGCGAACATAATGACCGGTCGCCATCGCCTCGGCGCCAAGATCACGCGCCGTCGCCAACAGGTCCTGGAACTTGACCGTCTGATTGCACCGCACACACGGAATTGGCGTCTCGCCGCGCAGGTAGCTATCGGCGAATTCATTGATCACCTGGTCTCTAAACCGGCTTTCGTAATCGAGGACATAATGCGGAATGCCGATACGCTCCGCCACCATCCGGGCGTCATGAATATCGGCCCCAGCGCAGCACGCACCTTTGCGTTCGATCGCAGCGCCATGATCATAAAGTTGCAGCGTGATACCGACTACGTCGTACCCCTCCTCGGCCAGGAGTGCCGCTGTGACAGAACTATCGACACCACCGGACATCGCGACGACGACGCGCGTGTCGGCGGGCTTTTTGGATATACCGAGGCTGTTGGCTGCTGGCTGCATGAGCGGAATATAGAGACGGTCGTTGCGAGCGCAAGGGAGCCTCCTCGACTTGGCCATCGGAAAAGAAAATCCCCGGGACCGTTTGGTTCCGGGGATCAGTTGGTAACGGGAGGTTCAGTTGGTGGCGTCATAGGGCCCAAGTCCGCCGACGCGTCGGATTTGCAACGGACAAACTGGCCACGGATCGAATTGCGGGCCGCTCGATACCGATGTCTCTCAAGGTATGATCACTCAATCCGCGAAGCAGTATTTCAGTCCGCCGCTTCTTCTGGTAAGCGACAGCCGCCGTGATTGGCTGGCTGACGATCTCGCGGAACAGGGATCGGATCACTGGTTTCACGTCCAATTCGAACGAAACCATCATGTGGCTGAAAACCGAGGATCGTGTTGCGTAACTCGACATGACGTATCTCCTTGTCGTCTGGGTTGATGACGAAGAGATTTACGCCGCCCGCGTTTCCATCTTGTGTCAGCGGTGTCGGAAAATTTGTTTCGATTGTTTCAAAATCGGGCCGCCCACTCAGTCGAATGCCTGCTTCAGACCGGTAACGATATCGGCGGTATTTTCGGTTCCGAGCGACAGGCGGACGAGACCGTCCGGAATATCGAGAGCAGCTCGGACCTCAGCCGGGATCGGCTCATGGCTCATGCTGGCGGGATGCTCAATCACACTGCGTTCACCGCCAAGATATCGCGCCGGCTGGATCACGGTCGTCCGGTCAATCAAACGACGCGCGCCCGCCATTCCATTTGAGACGATCGCGGAAACGAACGAGGACACCTGGGCCTCGCCAGAATAGAAAACCCGCTCGACAGAGGGATGTTCAGACAGGAAATTTGCAACGGCCCCGGCATTCGCATATTGCCGGCTTGCACGATCTGTCAGGGTATCGAGGCAGACTGAAAGGTCTGCTTCCTCGGCCCGACCAATATCCGTCCCAAGTGCATTTCGCAGGTAGGCGAGCTTGTCTTGAGCAAAGTCCCGACCGGCTGCAATCACAGCCAGGCCGGCACGCAGATCCGGGTTTCCGCTCAATTGTGAGACCGAGCTGTAGACCGAAATATCAAATCCCTGGTCCAGCGGTTTCGAGGCGGCGCCTGTCAGTGGCCCATTGTCGCATACCGTGGTCAAATCCCGATCCTTTGCCAACCCGGCGATCGCTTCGAGATCAATGGGTCGAAGGTAAGGTTGGGTTAACCGTTGCACCCAAATCATCCGCGTCTCGTCGCGAATTTCACCTGCCAGCTGGTCAATGTCCAAGGGGTCCAGGAATGAAATGTCGAGGCCGGAAGACCGCCGCCGCACGGTTTCGAAAAGCCGGTAGGTCGGGCCGTGAAAGTCATCCATCGCGATCACGTGTGCCCCGGCGTCGAGCATGTCGAGCACCGTGACCATGGCGGCCGGGCCTGAGGCGAAAGCAAATCCGACCTCGCCAGCCTCCAGTTCAGCGCACCGCGTCTCCAACTCTCTCATGATTAAATCATGATCCGCATTAATTCATAATCCGCTGGGTGAGGCTGATCAGATCATATAGGTCGGCGTAGTTCAGACGTTTGAAGGAATGCCCGCCAGTGTAGGCCCGCCAAACCTCTACGGAGTGGTCGAGACGGCTGATCGAATCCCCCAGAACGTAAAAATGATCCGGTGCGGATTGCAGGAACTCCAGGAACGGCTTGGGACTCTTGCGCTCGCGAAAAAGATCATCGTAGGCGTGGTGATACTTGTCCAAAGTCCCGGACACGTTACCCCAAAGCCCTTTCACCAACCCTCTGGTCTTAGTCACCTCTTCCTGAACGCGCGCCTTCATGGCCGATTGCACGTGATCTGACGGGGTCGAGCTACCGGCCAACCACGTCACATATTCCTTCCAGTCATCGGAGAGGCGATCGAAGAGGAAGTCGTAATAGATTGCCCCTTTCCAGGCGTGGAAAACCTGCTGTGCCTGGTCAGGCGGAATGCTGAGAGCCTTGATGATCGGGCCCAGCGCATCCATGTCGCTGGCTGCCCATAGCTTTTCCATCAATGTCATCACATGACCTTGGGCGGCCGCGGCTCCACTGTCAGGAAACGCAAATTCGGCTATTGGAAGAAAGCCTTTCTGAATGAATTCGCGGATGCGGTTCCATTCACGCTCGGTGATTTCGAAATAAGCGGCGTCAATTTCCAGACCCAGCCCGATATTCAAGCGGTCCTTCAGCAAGAACGGATCAAGCGACGGCAGTTCATCCATAAGCTCGAGGATCGTTCGGTCGCGCACACAGTCTTCGTCGTCACTGTCGATATTCACGCCGATCTGGAAATCCAGGGCCGCCGCCAAATTGCGATCCCCCAGGAGGATCGATTTGCCGCCGTCTTGGACGTCCTTCTTGTCAAACGGCAGATAGATCTTCGTGCCAACGACCTTACCCACCTCGTCAACCGTATCGGTATCGGTCAGGGTCTCCTTCATGAAAATCAGATTGTTCAGCGCTTCATGTCGAAACAGCTTGCGCTCATTCGGCACTTCGGCCGCCAGCGCTAACTGATGGAGCCGACTACAGTGATACACGCGCGACGACACCGCATTCAGCATGCGGTTTAATTGCTCGGCGGCGATGTTTTCAACCCGCCCGCTTCCTGATCGTCCTGCCATGATGCGCGACTATATCCGAATTCGACCGTAGGATGTCAAAGCACAGCCTCAATCAGATGCGGGCCAGGCTCGGCGCAGGCCCGCCCGAAGGCATCGTTGAAGCCGTCGGCGGTGTCGACCTTGACCGCCTGCACGCCCATGCCACCGGCAAGTGCGACCCAGTCCAGATCAGGCCGGCCAATCTCCAGCATGTCCAACGCCTTGCGCCCCGGGTTGGCTGCCCCCACGGCCGCCAACTCGCCCTGAAGAATGGCGTAACGCCGGTTGGCGAAGATCACGGTGACCACGTCGCAACCCTCACGCGCCTGGGTCCAAAGCCCCTGCAGCGTGTACATCGCACTGCCGTCGCCTTCCATGTTGATCACTTTGCGATCCGGGCAGGCGATCGCGGCACCGGTAGCATACGGGATGCCGAGCCCGATCGCCCCGCCGGTCAGAGCCAACCAGTCATGCGGCGCCGCACCCAGCGTATACGGCATGAAACCGCGCCCCGACGAGACAGACTCGTCCGCAACGATGGCATTTTCCGGCATGTAGTGGCCAAACGCACAGGCGATGCTCTCACTATCGAGGGCCCCGGTCTTCAACTCCGGGCGATTTGCCTCGGTAACCGTCGGTGCCGTATGCACCGCATCCAGTTCTTCGGCCAAGGCCTGAAGCGCCGCCAGATGATCGTCGCCGATTTCGCCCAGCGTCTGAACGTCACATGTGTCCGGGATCAGCACGCTCGGCTTGTCGGGATAGGCGAAGAACGCGACCGGTGTTTTGGTGCCGAGCAGGATCAGATGGCGCACACTCTCCAGCTGCTTGAGCGCGATCGGCACCGGATATTGGATACGTTCAATCGGCGTCCGTCCGGCGCCACGCTGCCAGCGACCGTTCGAGGTCATACAGCTAAGCCGGCAGCCGGTCTTGGCGGCGATCCGGCCGGCGACCTCAAGTGCTTCGGCGCGCAATGCCTGGCCCGTCATATGGATCAATGTTTCCTCGCCCGAGGTCAGCGCCTTGGCCGCCGCCAGCACGGCCTGCTGATCGACTTTCGGGCGCGCAGCCGGGGCGATCGGCTGTACTGGTGGATTGGCGATATCCCACGGCGTCTCACTCCAGGCGGTGTTGGCCGGCAGGATCAAGGTCGCGATTTGGCCCGGTGGACCGAACGCCGCAGCCACCGCCTCGGCACCGTCCTTGGCGACATCTTCGGCACTCATCGAGGTTCGCACCCAATGTGAGACCGGGCCCGCGATGCCTTCGATATCAGCCGTCAGGGGCGCGTCATACTTGACGTGATAGGTCGCGTGCTCGCCGACGATATTGACGATGCCGCTATGCGCCTTCTTGGCGTTATGCAGGTTGGCAATACCATTGCCGAGCCCGGGCCCAAGATGCAGCAGGGTCGAGGCCGGCTTGTCGGCCATCCGGGCATAGCCGTCGGCCATGCCGGTGACCACGCCCTCGGCCAAACCGAGCACGCACTTCATGCCGTCGACCCGATCGAGGGCGACCACAAAATGCATCTCCGAGGTGCCGGGATTGGTGAAACAAATGTCGACCCCGGACGCAACAAGCGTCCGTACCAAAGTTTCCGCGCCGATCATGAAGAGCCCCAAGAATAGGTTGAGAGGACCTTGATATTGTCTGCCTGGATGACTGGGGGCAAGTCTTCTATCTCAAGTGCCGCCTCAAGTCCCCGCCTAAGGCAAAATCGAAGCCAGCGAAGCGCGCCGGCTCGATGGCACTATCAGCAACTCGTCCGCCTCGCCGACCGGCAGCGCCCGCAAACGATAGCGCCCCGTCCATTTGTTTGCCTCAACCGCGAACAATTCAGCATCACCAAGGAACGTTTGCAGTCCGTCACGCGACCCGAAGGTTTTCCAGGTGAACTCGCTCGCCTCTAACAACATCACAGGTGCTGCGGTACTCAAAAGATCGGTCATGCCTGCAAGGACCGCCTTCTCATGCCCCTCTACATCGATCTTAACGATTTCGGGCAGC
>JABIRP010000272.1 GCA_018699735.1 Rhodospirillaceae bacterium
CCTCTCAAATCGCGAAAACTGGAAGGGTGTGAGGTCAAAGGTCATGGCTCCACCCGCTACCATCTCGGCTGTTGCCAACCCAGCACCTGGGCCGATCCCAAAGCCGTGACCGCTGTACCCGGTCGAGAGATAGAACCCGGGAACCGCCGCGATTGGTGAGATCACAGGGATCGCGTCCGGTGTGACGTCAATATGTCCGGCCCATGCCTCTTCGATCCGGGCCTCGCCGAGTTCAGGAAAAGCGCGCTTTAAATTGGCGAGGATGATCCTAGTCATCGTTTGGTCGGCCGGCGGGTCGAGCACGCGCACTCGCTCAAACACAGTCTCTGCGTCAAGCCGCCAGTGTCTGGGTGTGGTCAAACCCTCTATGAACGGCCGTCCGAATTTGACCCGCAACCGGCCGCTCTCGGCCCGGTACGAGCCCCAGAAATCGCGCATGAAGCGGAAGGTGTCCGGCGTGACCTGATGATCCACGATAGAGCCGTGTGCCGCGGAATATCCGCCATCTTTCCGCCGGCGAAATGCGACATCGCGGGTCCACACCCCACCCTCGGTAACCGCCGGTTGCGGGTTGGTGCGGATGACGGACTCTCGGATACCCAATTGCGGCAGGCGCAGACCGAGGTTGCCTGAGAACAAGGATGACCAGGTGCCGCCCGCCAGCACGACAGAGCTACATCCGATCGAACCCCGCTCCGTCACCACTCCGGAGACGTGACCGCCGGTTGTTTCCACGCCGCGCACAGCACAGCTCTCGAGCATGTGCGCGCCGCCACGAACCGCCGCCCGCACGATCGCTGCGGTTGCCAGGCTTGGCTCGGCTCGGCCGTCGCTGGGCGTATGCATCGCCGCCTTCCAGGGCAATCCGGTTCCAGGCAGAACCTTATCGATCTCGCCTGGCGAGAGAATTCGGGTATCGAGCTGATGTTGCTTGGCATGCTCCAGCCAGTTTTCGTATTGCGCCACCTGGGCATCGTCCTGAGCCAGATAGATGTTGCCGCCCTGGTGGAAGCCGGTTTCCTCACCGAGCTCCTGGTTTAAGCCCCGCCAGAGCCGCAAGCTCTCCATCACCATCGGAATCTCGGCTGGATCGCGACCTTGCTGGCGCACGAAACCCCAGTTGCGGCTTGATTGTTCTCCAGCAATCCGCCCCTTTTCGCAGAGCGCGACCGAAATGCCTCGCTTGGCCAGATAGTATGCGGTCGAGGCACCGATGATGCCGGCGCCGATAACGACGACATCGACCTTTTCGGGCAATGGGGTCTCGGAATATTCTGTTTTCACGACACTCGGTTCCTCTCCGGTTCAGCCAACTAGAGCGTGCTCGGATCGCTCTGTCGATAGGGCACGTTGACGACTGGCAAGCTTCGATGTCAGCATTCAAGCGCTCAGTGAACCTCCAGGAGCCTGTTCCATGACTTGTATCCTACAACCTGACCAAATCGAGGCGTTTCATCGCGACGGCTATGTCATCGTAAAATCCATGTTCGATGCCGAGGAAACCGCCCTCTTGCGCCGTGCCATGGAAGAAGACCCGGAGATACAGGATCACATCTTGGTTCGGGCCGATGGCGAAGGCGGTGGTACGAAAATAGCGCTTTGGAATAGGGCCGGGTCCAGCGTCTATGGGCTCGCCGCCAGATGCGAGCGCATGGTCGACACGGCTGCCGAATTACTCGGCGGAGAGGTCTACCACTACCAGTCGAAGCTGACCGCCAAGGACGCCGGCGGCGGTGGGGCCTGGGAGTGGCATCAAGACTATGGCTATTGGTACTACAACGGCTGCCTCATGCCGCAGCTGGTGAGTTGCATGATCGCACTTGACCACACGACGCCAGAGAACGGGTGTTTGCAGTTTCTCAAGGGCTCACACCAACTCGGCCGTTGTGATCATGTGCAGTTGACGCCGGAGCAAAATTGCATCGACCCCGAGGTCGTGAGCGCCGCCGAAACGCGCCTTGACCGTGTGCATGCCGAACTGGAGCCGGGCGATGTGGTGATCTTCCATTGCAACCTGTTCCACCGCTCAAACCAGAACCTCTCTGATAAACGGCGATGGACCCTCATCATTTGCTACAACCGGGTCGACAACGACACTTACAAGCGTATTGACGACCGCTATTTTGTGCCGCTGGAGAAAGTGGACGACGGTGCGATCAAGCGCGCTGGGTTGAAGCTCGCCGACGGCCAGAACGGCGAGCATTTCACCAGCAAGCCTTATGTGCCGGATGTGCGGGAAGCGGGCTAAACGGGCCCCTTGCCAAGCACGCGTAGTCGGCCCATCATTCGAGACATGGGAGCGTTTGGGGGCCGCGGGCGATGTCGTCCGTGAAGGTTCTGGAGTGCGCCCATGGCTGACGTTACGACTGCCCCGAATAAACCCTCTCAAAAAAGCAAATCCCCTCAAAAGAAACCGTCGAAGTATCAGGATCCCGCCTGTGCTTATTGCCCGGAGACCGTGCGTGCGTGCCGGTTGGGAGAACAGGCTGAACGTGGGCCTGGCTATTGCCCGACCAAGGTCGATGAGCCCGGGCTTACCAATGCGTTTTCAGAATATGAGACGGAGTTTATTGGCAAGGTGGCGCGGGCGTCGGGTCGGGTCGAGGCCGAAGGGTATTGCAAATGGACCCGGGTCGAGGAGATCGTCCAGTTCTGCAAGCAGATGGGTTTCACGCGCGTCGGCATCGCGACCTGCATCAGTTTCCTTGATTTGGCCAATGTGTTGAGCCGAGTGCTCGAAAGCCACGGCCTCACCGTCGCCTCCGCTTGCTGCAAGAGTGGCGGTGTGGCGAAGGAGGATATCGGTCTTGCCGATGCCGAAAAGATCCGGCCTGGCGGCCATGAGAGCATGTGCAACCCGGTTGCTCAGGCGCAACTCCTGAACGACGCCGGGTGCGAGTTCAACGTCGTGCTCGGCCTCTGTGTTGGCCATGACAGCATGTTCTTTCGGTATTCTGAGGGATTGGCCACGACGTTGGTCGCCAAGGACCGAGTGCTGGCGCACAATCCGATCGGGGCATTACAGCTATCCGATACTTACTTCAGCCGCATCTTCGGGCCGGAGAAACCGGAAAAAACACCGAAGCTCCCGGCTGAGGGTCGAAAGAAAAAGGGGAAATAAACCCAGCGCTATCCGCAGGCCTGTTCGCCCGCACCGGACTCCTGCATGTCGACAGCTTGCAGTTTGGCGGGTGCGACTACGGGGGAGAGTTTGCGGCGGAGCGCCTCAAGAAAGCGTGCGCTTGCGTTTCCGGTGGCAAGATCGTCGAGTGTCCGCTGTTTCATGTAGCCGCGTACGGTTCGAATGATCCCGGGCATGCGCTCTGCCAGATACAGCGTGGATACCTTGCGCTCGAAATCGAGCACCAGCTCGGTTTCGATCCAGCCGGTTTTGCCGCCAGAACCACAAAGCTTGGCATCGATCTTTGGTAAAACATGGATGCTGGTCTCGGCGGCATAGGATGGCAGGGCAGTCATCATGGATGCCGCTAACACCATCGCTGCCAAATTCGTTCCCAGATTCGTTGCCAGCTTCGTTCGCCCAGTCATAGACAAGCCCTCAAACTCTACGATTTGATCAATCCCCGCTAAAGAGTCTAGCAGGGCGGGCGAGTCTTGAGAATCCCCCGATTGCTTCGACGTAGAAATGATGCTTGCTTTGGCATGACGGACGGAACTTTGACATAGGGAGCGATGACATGAGTGCTGGCGAAGGTGAAATTCTGCTGACCGTATTTCTCAAGCATCAAAAGGATAAGAACCTAGGCGAGATCAACGCCAAACTGGAAGCAACCGAGTTCTGGAAGAAGTTTCCACCGGAAGGCATTGAGGTCGTTAACTGGTACGTGATGATGGGAATCGGTCAGGTCGCGATCTTGAAAGTGCCGGGTCACCGTCTGCGCGAAATCAATCTGGCGATCGAGCAATCCGCCTGGGGCGCCTTCGACACCGAGTTTTACCCGACCTATGACTTCATGCCGGTCTTGAAGAGTCTGCAGGAAAAGCACCGTGGCGCGTCGGGTGGTACCGGGGATGACTGAACGCAAGGCGGCTGAGGTCATTTGGCGGGCCTGGAGCGCCCGCGAGGTGATCGATGCCATCCCCGAGGACTGTCGGCCGGCAGATATCGAGGCCGGGTACCGGGTTCAGGATGCTCTAATCGCGGTCTCGGGTGAAGCGGTTGTGGGCTACAAGATCGCGGCAACCAGTAAGGCAGGCCAAACCCACCTTGCAATCAACCACCCGATTTCCGGTCGGATCCTCGCCTCTCGGGTGTTCGCGGACGGCGATACGGTACCGATCTCCGACAGCCGCATGGCTTTGCTGGAGACGGAGTTTGCTTTCGTAATTGGGGAAGACCTTTCGGCCCGGGCCGAACCCTACGAGTGGCCGGAGGTGATGGCGCGCGTGGCGCGACTGCACCTCGCGATCGAGTTGCCGGACACGCGCTTTGTTGACGTGGCTGGCGCCGGTGCACCGCAACTGATCGCGGAATGCGCCTGTGCCGATCGGTTTCTGCTCGGGCCCGAAGCACCACCGGCGTGGCGGGATCTGAATTTGGCGGAGGTCGTGGTTTCGATCGCCGTCAATGGCACGCAAGCAAGTGTCGGCCTCGGTGCGGATGCTTTGGGTGACCCGCGTTTTGCACTTGCGTGGCTCGCAAACCAGCTCTCCGGGCGCGGCATGGGATTGAAAGCCGGCGAGATCGTGACCACTGGGATTTGCGGGATGCCCACGCCTGGCAAGGCGGGTGATCATGCTGTCGCGACCTTCGAAGGGTTGGGAAATGTGGAGATTAGACTGAGTTGAATGGTCGCGATGTAAATTCGCTACCAGCGAGCCATATTTAAATTGGTTTCGACATTTCTGGATCGAAGCGGGTTATGGAGTGCAGCCCATGTCAATGTTCGGAAACCCTTCGCTATTCACACGCATCGCCATTGGCAAAACGGTCGGATTGATCGTTGGGCTGATCGGCTTCATTCTGATCCCCATAATTTCACCCGATCTCGACCCGTTCCTTCGCTGGGGTGTGTTGCTTTGGTACACCAGCCTCGGTGCTTTCGTCGGTGTGTTCGGTGTGTTCACCTGGCACCCGATCGTCAAGATGCCGATGCCCTGGTGGATTCGGGGTGTCTTTGTCGGTGCCTGGATGAATTTCGTTCTGACCTTCTTCGCTCATGAGGCCATGGTCACGGTAATGGGCGATATGTTCGGACCGGATGCCTGGCTGCAGTCGCCCTTCTGGTTCGCACTTGAGGGCGCGGCGTTTGGCTTGTTGGTCGATTATCTGGCAACCCGATACGGCGGTGAGGGCAAGGTTACTGTGGATGAGCCCGGCTGATCTTCGACGAGTTGAGATAGGGCCGCAGTGAGCGGCCCTACATCGTCGGGCCGCCGCTGACAATCGTGCGCCAGAGCGTGCGATATTTGGCGGGGTCGAGTTTATCCGTCGTTGCCGTGTGCATTGAGGCCGCATTGTCCCAAGCGACAACATCACCGGCCTGCCATTTGTAATGCATCAGATATTTCTCTTGCAGACAATGCTCGAAGATCTTCTGTTTCAAAGCGTCGCTCTCAGCCTCTTCCAACCCCTCGATCCGAACCGTGTAGGAGGGATTGATGTACAACGCCTTGCGGCCGGTTTCTGGGTGCGTGCGGACAACCGGATGGCGGCAGTCGGGCGGCACTTCGGCCTGACCAGAAGTAAATATCTCGCGCTTCAAGTAGCCGTAATTGTGGATCGCCGTTCGGCCTGCAATCCGGTCCTTCAGGTCGTCCGACAGTTCGTCATAGGCACGGGTCATATCGCAGAAGATGGTATCTCCGCCTTCGTCCGGTACCTCGACGGCATACAGCATGGTCGCCTTGGCCGGTTCGGGCTTGTAGGAGACATCGTGGTGCCAGAACGCGCCGCCATTCTTCAGCCCCTTCTCGGCGCCAGTTTTTGTGTCTCGCCGGTTCGACAAGATAATGATCAGCGGCGTATCCGGGTGATGGAACTGCTTGAACAAATGGGCTTCCAGGTCCGGGCCAAGGATCCGGCTGGCGTCGAGCACGTTGTCAGGAGCCAAATCCTGACCGCGCAGACGAATAACCCGGTGGTCGAGAAAGGTTCGATAAATTGTCCCGCGATCAGCATCCGAGACCGGTTGCGAAAGATCGACGCCTTGGATATCGGCGCCAAACCCTTCGGCTAACGGCACTGCCTTCGTGGTCCCAGTCTTAGCGATCACGGGCTTAGCGATCACGGGCTTAGCGATCACGGGCTTAGCGATCACGGGCTTAGCGATCACGGGCTTAGCGATCACGGTCGGAACTCGGTCCGATCGGTGCCGCGATAAAGGTTGACCTGCGCCATCCCGCTTGCTTTCGCGTGCAAGGCGAGTGCCGCTTCGTCGAGATCGACGACAGGGGCTTCCTCTGCTCCGAAATGACCGTAGGTATCGGTGCCGCGCACGAGCGTCGCCGATTGCGGCCCGGAGATTGAGCGGACATAGGTTGGCATGTATCGAACCGCGAAACCAATACGCCGGTCATTGAAGGTATTCGGATCCGAAGCGTGCACAGCGCGAATGTGGTGCAAGCTCATCTCGCCTTGAGACAGCGGCACGAAGACCGATTTGTCCTCGTCAATGTCCATGTCAACAACCTGGCCCCGTGTCAGAAGGTTGTTCTCATGAAAGCTGTCCTTGTGGTTGACTTGATCCAGCGTTTGGCTGCCAAGCAAGAAGCGCATGGGACCGGTTTCCATTGGCACGTCGGTCAGCGCGATCCAGGCCGTGACTACATCGGCCGGGTCCAAGCCCCAGTAGGTCGAGTCCTGATGCCAGGATACGAAGTCGCCGGTGCGGGGCTCTTTGATGAAGAAGTTGGTCGACCAACACAGGATATCCGGCCCGATCACATCCTCGACCGCATCAAGCACCTTGGGATGACGGATCAACCGGTCGGCCCAGGTGAAGAGAAGGTGTACTTTGTGTCGGTAGGCGCCCTGGATCGGCGCGCCGGTTGTCGCCTCATAGGTTTCAAGCTCGTCGCGATAGCTTTGCGCCTCTTCCCGGCTCATCACTGGAATGGGAAAATGAAGTCCGTCGCGATTGTAGGCTTCGATAGCATCCTGGCTGAGCAATTTAGGCATCTTATTCTCCGGTTTTACGGCATCTTAACTCTGATTACAGCGTTTTCCGGGCAACCTAGCAACACTTCCCTGGCAACACGTCCCTGGCAACATTTTCCTAGCAACACTTTAAAGTCATGCCGCCATCGACGACGATATCGGCGCCGGTAACGTAGCGGGCATCATCCGAGGCGAGGAACAAGGCGGCTCGGGCCACGTCCCAGGCATCGCCCATATAGCCCATGGGGATGCGGGCATTGCGGCGTGCGATCAATTCTGACGCATCGCCGCCGGTTTGTTGACCGGCGAGGACAGCTTCGACCATGGGCGTGTGCATCTGCCCGGGGATGACGGTGTTGCAGCGCACCCCCTTCGGCGCGTATTCGAGCGCCACGGAGCGCGAGAACCGGACGATCGCCGCCTTGGCGGTCTGGTAGGCGATTTGCTGTTGGCCGGTAAACGTGATCCCGGACGTTGAGCCGATGTTGACGATTGCCCCAGAGCCGCGCTCCGCCATGCCGGGCAGAACTGCCCGGCTCATCAGGAAGACATGCTTCAAGTTGAGATCCATCTGCTGATCCCACTCGGCTTCGGAGAGGTCGGTTGGACCGCCGGCAACAGTGCCCCCCACATTGTTGTCCAATACATCGACCCGGCCATAGCGCTCGATGCAGGCGGCGACCAGGGTGTCCACCTGGTCGGACTTGGTCACATCGGCGACATGGGTTGTAACCGAATGACCCTCGCCCTCGATGATCTTGCGGGTCTCCTCCAGGGCGTCTGCGCGGTAGTCGACAATGAACACTTCGGCACCCTCGCGCGCGAAAAGCGTGGCGGTCGCCTTGCCATTCCCGAAGCCGGGGCCGATTGAGCCGGCCCCAGTAACGATCGCGATTCTGCCTTCTAGGCGGTCTCCCATTCAAAGAACTCCTTTATTAGACAACAAGCCTGGCACTAGACAACGGGGCTGGCGCCACCATCGACGTTTATGGAAACGCCAGTAATGTAGCTTGCTGCATCGGATGCCAGAAAACAGGCCATGTTGGCGAATTCCTCAGCCCGACCGATCCGTCCGAGCGGAATTTTGCGTTCGGCGGCCATGGCGGCGATGTATTGCTCGTAGGTGCCGGCATTCGGGTCAGCGGCATGACGACGCACCCATTGGTCACTATCGATCAGACCGACATGCATGGCATTCACCAGCACGCCATGCTCGGCCCCTTCCTGGGACAGAGCCTTGGTGATGGCGAGACCGGCCGCGCGCGAGACAGAGGTCGGTGCGGATTGAGCGGCGGGTGCCTTGGCACCGATGTTGAGAACGTTGATTATGCGACCCCAACCCTGTTTTTTCATCCCCGGCATGACGAGGCGGGTCAGACGGATTGCGGCAAAGACCTTGAGGTCGAAATCCGCTTGCCAGGCGGCATCGTCAATTTCGAGGAACGGCCCGCGTCTTGAGGTTCCGGCGTTGTTGACCAAAATATCGATCTGACCGAGCTCCTTCACGGCCTGAGCGTGTGCGGCTTCGCAGCCTTCGGAGGTCGAGATATCGCATCCGATCGCTGCAATTCGTGCCTTTGGCGCCGCTGTGGCAATTTCATCGCGGGCCTCGGAGAGGGCAACCGGATCGCGTGCTGCAATCGCGACGGCCCCTCCCGAGCGCGCAAACTCAATCGCCATCGCCCGGCCTAAACCTCGGCTGCCACCGGTTATGAGGGCTGTTTTTCCATCGAGGCGTATGTCCATGTCATCTCTCCCTTCTTCTCAAATTAGTGACTGGGATTTTTCGTAATATTTTGGCGAACCTGCAAAGGCTATTAACGATAAATCACCATATTGACAGTGGGTCTGGTGAGTTTCGTAAACCTAAAGTTAGGGAAATCTTAATAATTCCTCTGGTATCGTTAATGCCGACTTTAGAGGATTTTTGATGTTCGGCTTTGGGAAAAACAAGTCCGGCGATTCTGAAGAGGACGAAAAGCGGATCGAGGCGCTTAAGCTTTCGATTGTAACCGCGGTCGAGCATCTGCGAGCCCATGCGCGCGTGCCGACCCCTGACCGGGCGGAGCCAGCGGCAAAACGCATCCAGGAAATGTTGAAGAACCCGAAGGTACCACCAGAATTTCGAAAAGATGCCCAGGATGCGGCTGACAAACTGCAACGTGAATGCTTTATGAAGGCTGCTGACGAAGCCGGGCGCGCGGCACTGAAAGCCGCGATGAGCGGGGATAACGACGCCAGGAATGAATCAGTCAAGAAGACACGGGATTATTTGGGCAAAGCGATGTCCCTCAAAGCGCCCAAGGAATTCAAGATGGCCTGCGATCGTGTGCTCGATATCGCGCAGATGACCGGGGGCATTAAGAGCGACAAACCGACCAAGGCAAAGCCACAGATGACAAAGGCAGAAGTTGAATCCAAAGAGGCGGCCAAGCATAAATTGGATGAGCCAAAGGAAGGCGCAGAGATACCTGTGAAGGGTAAGGCCGAGAAGGATCTAAAAAATCTAACGAATGCCTGATGGTCTTGGGCGTATATGTGACAAGTGACCAAGATGATCGAACACTGATAGAACATTGATCGAGCACTGCGGAACTTACCTAGTGTCACCTGTATGGTTATCAGTTAGCCTAAAATGCTCGGTAAATTTGCCATTGGGCACGGGCGTGTGACAGGGTACATTCCGAAAACTTACAGGGTGCGAAGTGCGCCCGGGAAATGAGCGGGAAACCCCGCGAATATGCCGGTATGTGGAGTTAAGAGAGATATGGCGGAGACGGACCAAGCAAGTGATATTCCGGCGGCTGATCCGGATGCGTTGGATTCTTTGCACACGCTGCCGTTGTCGATCATTCCGTTGGAGACGGCTGGGCTTCTGAAAGTCCAGATGATAAAGAACGCGCGCCTCGAATCGGTGATCGAGATTTTCAGCGACGGTACAGCAGGAAGCGGACAAGTCTCTTCGAATGAGCTCACGCAGTTTTTCTCGGATAACGGTGGCGCTCTGCAACGGGACATTGTCATGCTTGACCGGCTGGCTATGCTTGAGTCCTTCGATATCTACTCGCTTCGCATTGAACTTCGAAAGCTTGATATCGGTTTCGAGAATTACGATGCGCTGCAAATCTCAGAAAAGAAGCGCGCTGAGTTGACCGACTATATGCGTGCCTTTACCCGTCCGTTGATGAACCGGGTCTATGGCGGCGAGGACAACGAGATCAGCGATGTGTCCGAGATCTTGGCGATGCTCACCAAACCGAACCGAGAGGAAGCGATGCGTCAATTGCGCGCCATCGCCGATGATCTTCAGATCGATATTTTGGAAGTCCCACAGTTCCTTGAACGCTATGGCGATCTGTTCCTGTCGATCTCATATTTCAGATCCTGCCTCGATAACCTGATGAAACAGGTGCCGGTATACCTCGACTGGTTGAACGAATCGCTTAGTTCTACGCAAATCGCCAACGACCCTAACCAAAAGCGGATCGTGCAAGAGGTCGATACGCAATTAAATGAGATCTCGACCTCAATTGTCGGCCGGTTCGAGTTTTTCGATCTTCGCTCTCGCGATTTCTGGGACGACATCAATGCCGATTCGTTCCGTGAGTTTCAAAAACTGATCACTGGCCATCACACCACGATCGGTGCGGTGCTTTGCGGATTGGCGGTGAAGATGGATCTGTGGAATCAGAGGTTCCCCAGTCATGGTGGTGGACCGACCAAGCGGCTTGAATTTACAATGTCGGAGATTCGACCCGGTCTTTCACGCATCATGGAAATTGAGAACCGGATGGGCGCTGCCAGCTAAAGTGTAACATTGCCCAGTATATGGGGATTGCGCCGCTGAATGATTCGAATCTGCCCTCTCTGGGGTAATTGGGTGTTCGATTATGTTTGCAAGTTAGAATAAAATTCCCAGGCTCACATTTTTCCCGGCATCTACTGAAGACTAAAATGAACGATCACGATGATAACGAAGATGAGATTGAGTTCGGTGAACTGACCGCGCTGGTCATCGACGACGATCCGATCACGGTCGATTTTATCCAAACCTTACTGCAGTCCTGCGGCATGAAGGAAATTCGCCATGCTCGGGACGGCTCTCAGGCGATCAAGGTGATCCAGTCTTTCGCCCCGAGTTTCATTATTCTCGATCATATGATGGAGCCAATGGACGGTGTTGAGTTTTCGCGATGGGTCCGGCGCGACGCTCAAAGTTTGAACCAATACGTCCCGATCATGATGCTGACCGCGATGCTTGATAAAGTTTCGATCCTGGAAGCGCGAGATGCCGGCGTGAACGAAATCGTAGCAAAACCGATCTCGTTGGATATGTTAGAAAAGCGGCTAATTTCGATGATGAAAACCCATCGGAAATTTGTCCGCTCAAAGGCTTATGTAGGGCCCGATCGCCGCCGTCGGGAAAAGCAACGCATCGAAAAATCTGACCGCAGACGGATCGATTTGACCGAGTAACCTCTGCCTTCTTCCCGATCATTCCTCCCAATCTATTCGACCTGACTATGCTCTAGTTGACAGGCTCGCGGCAGCGGGTTTCATTGCCCGAATAGCTCTTCCCCCGAACTCACCCAAATGACGAGGCTAGGACCATGGCGCGTAAGGACTACAAGGATCTAAGAAGCTATCGTTGGTACGGGGTCAAAGACCTACGCGCGTTCGGCCATAGGTCGCGGACCCTGCAGATGGGTTATGCCCGCCAAGACTATGCCGGCAAACCCGTCATCGCGATCATCAATACCTGGTCCGACATCAATCCGTGCCATACCCACTTTCGAGAACGCGCCGAGGAAGTTAAGCGTGGCATTTGGCAGGCTGGTGGTTTCCCGGTCGAAATGCCGGCGATCTCACTTTCCGAGCCGTTCCAGAAGCCGACCACGATGATGTATCGCAATCTGTTGGCCCTAGAGACTGAAGAGCTGCTGCGCTCTTATCCCTGCGATGCGGCGGTGCTGATGGGGGGCTGTGATAAGACGACGCCGGCCCTGCTTATGGGTGCTGCCAGTATGGATATCCCATGTATTTTTGTTCCGGCGGGCACCATGTTGCGCGGCAATTGGCGCGGCAACACGCTCGGTTCTGGCTCCGACAGCTGGAAATATTGGGCCGAACTTCGGGCCGGCAACATTACAGAGAGTGATTGGGAAGAAATCGAGGAGGGCATCGCCCGCTCGCCTGGTACTTGCATGACCATGGGGACGGCCGCGACCATGATGACTGCGGTTGAGGCGCTCGGGTTGACCTTGCCGGGTGCCGCATCGATCCCGGCTCCGGATTCCAATCACGCCCGCATGGCCAGCCTTTCGGGCCGCCGCGCCGTTGAGATGGCTTGGGAGGACTTGAAGCCAACCGACGTCATGACAGAGCAGGCCTTCGAGAACGCAATCACGACCGTAATGTCCATGGGCGGCTCGACCAACTCGATTGTCCACTTGGTCGCGATGGCCGGACGCCTCGGCGTCAAACTTCCGCTTGAGCGGTTCGATGAGATCTCCAAGCGTACACCGTGGCTCGCCAACATTCGTCCGTCGGGCAAGTATCTGATGGAGGATTTCTATTACGCTGGCGGACTCCAGGGCCTGTTGTGTGAGTTGAAGGATCTGTTGCACCTCGATGCCGTAACCGTCAACGGCAAGACCCTTGGCGACAACATCGCGAGCGGCGGCATCTACGACGAAGACGTAATCGCGCGCCGGGCGAAGCCGCTCGGCGAGCAGGGTGGCTTGGTCGTGCTGCGCGGTAACCTGGCGCCGGATGGTGCTGTGATCAAACAGACCGCTTGCGACCCGTCTTTGGTTCAGCACACGGGTCCGGCCGTGGTTTTCAATGACTACAATGACATGGCGGCCCGTATCGACGACGAAGATTTGGATGTCACCAAGGACAGCGTCATCGTGCTCAGGAACGCCGGCCCGCAAGGGGGGCCAGGCATGCCGGAGTGGGGCATGCTGCCGATCCCAAAAAAGCTGCTGAAAGAGGGCGTGCGCGACATGGTGCGGATCTCTGATGCCCGTATGAGCGGCACCAGCTACGGGACTTGCGTGTTGCATGTGGCGCCCGAGAGCTTTGTCGGCGGCCCGCTGGCCTTGGTGCGAAGTGGCGACATGATCGAGCTCGATGTCGAGGGGCGAAAGCTTCACCTTGATGTCTCGGATGAAGAATTGGCCAACCGTAAGGCGGCGTGGACACCGCCGGCGCGCAAGTTCGAGCGTGGCTTCGGCGCCATGTTTGCGGCCCACATCACCCAGGCTGACAAGGGCTGTGACTTTGACATATTGGAAGGGACGGCGGCGACGCCGGAGCCTGAAATCCACTAATATAAGCGAGATATATTATGACTATTGAAATCGGACCGAACCTCTTCAAGCGCGCGCTCGCCGAGGGTAAGCCGCAGATTGGCTTTTGGTCGAATTTGTCCAGCGCGCTTGTGATCGATTTGCTGTCTGACTGCGGGTATGACTGGCTGCTGCTCGACAGCGAGCATTCGCCGGTCGAGGTGCCGGACACCTTCAATATGTTGCTCGCCGCCGATCGCTCATCGGTGACGACGCCAGTGGTGCGCCCTTCCTGGAACGACCCAGTGATGTTTAAGAAGTTGCTGGATATCGGTGCCCGCTCGATCCTGGTGCCAATGGTCCAGACCGCTGAGGAGGCGGCGAGGGCAGTTGCGGCGACGCGTTATCCGCTGGACGGTATGCGTGGTGTAGCAGGCTCCATCCGCGCCAGTCGCTACGGCCGGATCACCGACTACCACACCAAAGCGGCTGACGATATTTGCGTGTTGTTGCAGATCGAATCGCAACAAGGCCTGGATAATTTGGAAGCGATTGCCGAGACCGATGGCGTCGATGGAGTGTTCATCGGGCCGGCTGATCTCGGCGCCGCACTAGGCTACGTGGCCAATCGCAACGACCCGGCGGTTATTGATGCGATCAAACAGGCCAACAAGCGGATCCGCGCCATTGGCAAGCCAACCGGGATCCTTACCGCCGACCCTGTTCAAGGCCAGATGTGGCTCGATGAGGGATTTAGCTTTGTCGCTGTTGGGATCGATACGGTGATCCTCGCCAAGGGTGCTGATGCACTGGCGAAACAGTTCGGGAAGTAGGGACCTGATTTTAGGCCCAAGTCTCACCGCCAAGCGCCGTTTCCCGGCCGAGCAATTGCGAGAGCCGGGATCTTGATTAGAATTCACAGCGAAATTCGCGCGACACCCCGGATAGCCGCCTGGCGGCTTCCGGGGAGCGGGTTCCCATTCAAAAAAACGGA
The DNA here is from genome assembly GCA_018699735.1 of Rhodospirillaceae bacterium. Taxonomy (GTDB): domain Bacteria; phylum Pseudomonadota; class Alphaproteobacteria; order Thalassobaculales; family Thalassobaculaceae; genus JABIRP01. Next base: position 14,408 of record JABIRP010000272.1, read on the forward strand.
ATCCCTCCTGGCTTACATTCCCTCCACAATTCGGAAATTTCGCCGCACACCGCCGGAGAGCGTAGCCAGCGCTTCCTTATACTCCGGGCTGTCATATGTTGCTTTGGCGGCTTCGAAGCTGTCGAATTCGATGATTACCGTACGGCTCGCCGGCAACCCTTCCTTGGCCACACATTCACCACCGCGTACCAAGGGCTTGCCGCCGCCTTTACCGGCCGCCGGTCCAGCCAGCTTGGCATAGGCGTCGAGCTTGCTCTGGTCCATAACCTCTTCGTAGACGCTTACCCAATATCCTTTGGCCACAATCTTCACTCCCTGTCGGATTAACAAATTGATCCGGGCTCGGATCGAGGACAATCTAGCAGGCATCCAATTTCCGAGGAAAGATGCTTCCATGGCTTATGAGACAATTGAAGTTGAACCGCTCGCCGGGTCGATCGGCGCTGAAATAGCGGGCGTCGATCTGTCGAAACCACTTTCGAACCGGCAATCGGATGAAGTTTATCGAGCCTTCCTCGAATATTCCGTGGTCTTCTTCCGAGATCAGGACCTATCTCCGGAACAGGAAATAGCGGCGGGCCGCGTCTTCGGCGAGCCGTATTCGATCCCGTTCGTCAAGCCGATGGATGGGTATCCGGAACTGATCGATATCATCAAAGAGCCCGAAGACGTCAAAATGTACAATTTCGGCGGCCGTTGGCATCACGATGTGAGTTTCCAGGAAGAGCCGGCGAAGGGCGCCTTGCTTTATGCACTTGAGGCACCGAAATGGGGTGGCGATACGGTCTTTGCAAGCATGTATGCGGCGTATGAGACGCTGTCTGATGGCATGAAGGCTTTACTCGAACCGTTGGTCGGGCTGCATAGTGGGCGAAATTCCTACGGGGCTTCCGGTAAGTTTGTCGGTGGTGCCAATTCATCGCGATCTATGCAGATTGAGAATACCGCCGAAGGCGATGCGGTGATGGAGCATCCTGTCGTCCGGACCCATCCTGAAACCGGTCGGAAATGCCTGTTCGTCAATCAGAATTATACTGTCGGGATCAAGGGTATGGAGGAGCGGGAGGCGCGGCCGATCCTTGATTTTCTACTTGAGCATGCGACCCGTGATGAATTTACCTGTCGGTTCCGCTGGCGTTCTGGGTCTGTCGCGGTTTGGGACAACCGTGCGGCCATGCACCATGCCATTAACGACTATGATGGTGCACGCCGGCACATGCGCCGGGTTACCCTGAAGGGTGATCGCCCGTTTCGTGAGCAACCAAGCGCTGGGGCCGAATAATTCCACCTATTGAAACGCGTGACCTGTTGCCCTTGAGACCAAACCGATGGAAAATGCCCGCTGGCTAATTCGCGACGAACCCGAACTGGCGGGGCCGTCGATTTGGCACAGATGGGAGAATTGAGTATGCGACATTTCATTAAGGCTGCGGTTCTTGCCGCGCCGATCGCCGCCTTTGCTACGGCGGCGGATGCCGAAACCTTCCTGCGAATGGTTTCCGGCCCGTCCGGTGGATCTTGGTATCCGCTTGGCGCCAAGGTCATGCAGATCATGGACGCCGAGTTGAAGGACGTATCGACCTCGAACACGTCGGGCGGCGGCATTTCGAACGTGCTGTCGGTTAATGGTGGCGATGCGGAAATTGGCTGGTCTTACGCCCATACCGCCTTCAATGGCTACAAAGGCACGGGCAAGTTCAAGAAGAAACAGCCGAACGTCACCCACTTTGCGACCCTCTATCCGGCCGCGTTCCAGGTCGCCGTTCGCAAGGACAGCCCGATCAAGACATTCGCGGATATGAAGAACAAGAACATCAGCCCTGGCAAAGCCAAGTGGACCGGCACCGCTTTCACCGAGTCGATCCTCAAGGCTTTCGGTTTCGGGTTCGACGATATTCGTAAGAACGGTGGCACGGTCCACCACGTCAGCTACACCGAGTCCGTGGCGCTTATGAAGGACGGTCACATCGATGTCTTCATGGGGGCAACCTCGGTGCCGCAGGCCTCATTCATCGAGCTTAATCACAGCCCCGGCATCCGCTTTATCGGTCTGTCGAAAGCAAAGCTCGAAGAGATCCTGGCGGCTAATCCCGGCTTCATTCGTGGCAATATTCCTCAGTCCGCTTATGACGGCCTGACAGCCGATATCCCGACGCTGGGCATCGTGACCAACATGGTCGTCCACAAGGATCTGCCGGATGATCTGGTCTACAACATGTGCAAGGTGTTCTGGGACAACCATGCCAAGTTCGTCGAGGTCAAAAAGGTGTGGAAGCGGGTTAAACTCGCCG
>JABIRP010000273.1 GCA_018699735.1 Rhodospirillaceae bacterium
CAGGTCGATGGTATAGGCCTGGAGAGCTGCCATGTTCGGGTCGGCGTTCAGCGCGTGAACACCGCCCGCCGCATGCCAGGAGGAGCCGGCTGTCAGCACGTTTCGTTCGATGAGAACAGTGTCGGTCCAACCTAACTTTGCCAGATGGTAAAGCACGCTGGCACCGACCACGCCACCGCCGACGACCACGACCCGATAATGCGATTTCATAATGGGACTCCTCACCTATTGTCCGGTTGCATGCGGATCAGTGCATCTGCGACGATCGCACCGCAACCCTCTGGCAAAATCATCAGCGGATTTACGTCCAACTCCGCCAAACGATCTCGATGATCCTCGGAAAAGCGGGCTATGGCGAGAACCGCGTCGACGGCGGCGGCAAAATCGCCTTTCGGCCTGCCGCGCCAGCCGTCGAGCAGTTTGGATACCTTCAACGAGGCGAGGGCGGTTTCGATCTCGGTGCGGTCGGTTGGCAGCATCAGGACGGCTGTGTCCTCCAGCAATTCCACCAGCACGCCACCGGCACCGAGGACGAGATAGAGCCCGAACTGGGGGTCCCAATCCACGCCGACAATCAGTTCGGCCACAGCCTCGGTGACCATTGTCTCGATCAGACAGCGGTCGGAGAGCGGACGCATGCGCTCTGCCGCGAGTTGGACAGCCTCGCAACTGCTCAACCCGAGAGCGACCGCGCCAAGTTCGGTCTTGTGGGAAAGGCTGCTTCCCAAGGCTTTCAGGACGACGGGGAATCCGAGGTCCCGCGCCGCAGTTGGCGCATCGCAAATGGATACCGCTCGATTGTCGGGAACCTTAAGCCCATACGTCGCCAGCATGGATTTGGCGGCCCACTCGTCAAGAGTTTCAGGCGAATAGGGTGAAGTGCTTGGCTTGGGTGTTGGCGGCAGCGTACCGACCGTGCGCGCACGGTCGCCGGCATGGGCGCAGGCCTCGATGGCCTTCAGCCCGTTCTGAATTCCACGCAAGGGCGCGATGCCGCACGCAATCAGGGCGCGCGCAGCGTCCTCAGGTTGGCTTTCGTACAGGTTCGAGATCACGGCGGCTTTGGCTCCTGTCACCTCTGCCGCCTTGATAAATGCGGCCTCGGCGGCGGCCCACTCGCCATACTCGTCTAGGCCCTCTCTTGGATGATCGAAAATCAAAGCCGTGACATCGAAGCCGCCGCGCATCATGGCCGAATAGGTCCCATGCATGGCGTCCACATCGCCCCAGATGAAGGTGTGATAGTCGAGCGGATTGGCCACATGGACGAATTCGGACAGAGTTTCACGCACCTCTGCCGCATGCTCCGGCGTCAACGCTGGTAATGTCAGATTTAGATCGCGCACAGCGTCTGCGGCCATGACAGCCTCGCCACCGGAGCAGCTCATCGTAGCGATGCGGCCACCTTCAAGCGGGCCCAAAATTGAGAGCGCTTTTAAAGCTTCCATCAAATCCGGCAAGCCATCCGAGCGGTGGATGCCATAGCGCTGGAACAGTGCATCATAGAGCCGGTCCTGCCCCGCCAGGGTGCCGGAATGGGTCATTGCAGCTTTGGCCCCGTCCTCGGTGCGTCCAAGCTTTATTGCGGCAAGCGGCATGCCCTTTCGCAAAGCATTTTCCGCAGCTTGGGCGAAGCGGGGTATGTCGGCGATGCCCTCAATGATGAGACCGATGGCAGTGACCCGGGGGTCTTCGACCAGAGCCTCGATACATTCGGTCACGTCGACGACCGCCTGATTGCCGACGGTTATCAGGTGGGCAATATCGAGCGCGCTACTTTGCAGGGTGAGATTGATGGCGAGGTTGCCGCTTTGGGTGACGATGGCGACACCGCGTTCGGCCCGGCGGCCACCTTGCACGTCCGGCCAGAGCGCGACACCGTCGATGTAATTAAGCGTGCCATAGCAGTTAGGCCCGATCACCGGCATCTCACCCGCCGCATCGGCCAAAGCCTGCTGCTGGGCGGGGCCGTCGCCTTGCACCTCGGCGAAACCAGAGGCGTAACAGACCGCTCCCCCGGCACCAATGCGCGCCAATTCTTCGACAGCCTTGATCGTTGCTTCGCGCGGAACCGCGACAAAGGCCGCGTCCGGGACTTCGGGAAGGTCCGCAACCGAAGCGACGCAGCGGATGCCTTCCAATTCACTTCGATTAGGATTGACCACGTGGATCCGGCCATCGAACCCGAGACGTTGGCTTTGGCGGATCGAATGGGCGGCCTCTCGCCCACCGATGACGGCGATGTTTCGTGGCGCCAACAGCCGGGTGAGACGGGAGCTCATAGTGCCGTCAGCTCTCCAGCGGGCGCAGGATCGAGCGCGAGATGATGTGGCGTTGGATTTCGCTGGTGCCGTCCCAAATCCGCTCGATCCGGGCGTCTCGCCAGATCCGTTCCAGCGGCAACTCATCCATCAACCCCATGCCACCGAAGACCTGCAAGGCCTCGTCGGCGACCCGAGAGAGCATCTCGGAGGCATAAACTTTGGCCATGGCGGCGTCTTGGTCGGTCATCGCGCCCTGGTCGTCCTTCCAGGCGGCTGCATAGGTGAGGTACTCGGCCGCCGTAATTTCGGTCAGCATGTCGGCGAGCTTGAAGGAAACACCTTGAAACTTGCCGATCGTCTGGCCGAACTGCTTGCGCTCGGCGGCCCAGGAAGATGCGAGCTCGAAGGCGCGGCGGGCACGGCCGAGGCACATGGCGGCCACTTGCAGGCGCGTGGCGCCGAGCCATTCGTTCGCCACCTCGAAGCCTTTGTCCGGCACACCAAGCACGGCGGAGTTCGGCACCCGGCATTTGTCAAAGGTGAGAATGCAGTTGTGGTACCCGCGATGACTGACGTTGCGGTAACCCTCGCGCACTTCGAACCCGGGGGTATTCGTGTCGACCAGGAAGGACGTGATCTTTTTCTTCGGTCCGCGCGGGGTTTCTTCTTCGCCGGTCGCAACGAACAAGATGACGTAGTCGGCGATGTCGGCGTGACTGATGAAATGTTTGGTGCCGTCGATGATCCAATCGTCACCGTCTCTTCGCGCGCTGCAGCTCATTGAGCGCATGTCCGAACCGGCTCCGGGTTCGGTCATGGCGAGGCAATCCATGCGCTCGCCGCGCACGGTCGGCAGCAAATAACGCTCGATCTGCTCTCCCTGGCAGGCCATCAGGATGTTGGATGGACGGTAGACGCACTGGCTGAGCGCCATGCTCGTGCGACCCAACTCCTGCTCCATCAAGGTGACCTCAAGCGTACCAAGACCACCGCCACCGACATCGGCCGGCATATTGGCGGCATAAAACCCGGATGCGATTGCTTTTTGTTTCAGGCTCTCAAGTAAGGCCGGTTCTAATATGCCCGAGCGTTCGATCTCTTCCTCATGCGGCATCAGTTCGCGCTCGACAAAGGCGCGCACAACCTCGACCAACATCCGCTGCTCATCGGTCATGGCGAAGTTCATGGCGTTGCTCCGTACGTTCGCGACAATGAGCCGACAGCCCCACTCTTGCCGCTTCCCGGCCAAACGAAGCGCGAGTCGGGATCTCGTTCGGCGTTTGTGGTGCCCCCTGGTCGAGGCCCCGGATAGCCGCTTCGCTCCTTCCGGGGAGCGGTAATCAATGGGTATTGCCGCTCACTCTTGTCGTCATCCCCGCGTAGGCGGGGATCCAGGTCTTTGGCACAAGGACGGCCTGGATTCCCGCTTTCGCGGGAATGACGAGATAGATGGGATAATCTCATCTCAACCCCCTCCGCCGAGGGTCGTGCCGGCACTGGTCCCGTGCGCTTGCAGAACCCGCATAATGTCGATCAGGCAGTCGTCGCGCAGATTTTCCAAGTCCTCGATCGACCGACCACCGGCCTGTGCCTGGGTGCCCTCAACCAGACGGTCGGTTAACTCGTCCGTTAGTTCGGGTGCTTCGAGTTTGGTCCAAGGCAATTTCAGTGCCGGGCCGAACTGGGCCAGCATGTGACGCATGCCGGCGTCACCACCGGCCAGGTGGAAGGTCAGGCACGTGCCCATGATCGCCCAACGAAGCCCAGGGCCATAGATCACAGCGTCATCAAGGTCTTCGGTCGTCGCAACGCCCTCTGCCACCATGTGCAAGGCCTCGCGCCAGAGCGCCTCCTGCAGTCGGTCGGCGATGTAGCCCTCGACCTCTTTTCGGACATGCAGGACTTTCATGCCGACGCTCTCATAGAAGTTGCGGGCGAGATCCATGCTGGCCGGGTCGGTCCGTTCCCCGGCGACAGTTTCTACCAACGGCAGCAGGTAGACCGGATTAAACGGATGGCCGATCAAGACCCGCTCAGCCCGGGCGCAATCGGCTTGTATGGTACTTGGCAAAAGACCCGATGAGCTGGAGGCGATAATCGCGTGATCCGGTGCTGCCGCGTCGATTCGGGCGAGCAAGGCACGCTTCAGGTTTTCGTTCTCGGGCGCACTTTCCTGGATCCAGTCCGCGCGCTCGCAAGCTGCCTCGAGGTCGGCTGTGAAGCTCAATGCGCCGAGCCCCGCCTTCGGCTTTCCATGCAATCGGGTGGCGGCTTCGAGCGACTTGTCGACGGCTTGGCGCAACCGTGCCTCGGCGTCGTCTCCGGGATCACTCGCTATCACGTCGATGCCATGGACCATGAACCGTGTGGCCCAACCGGCACCGATGACACCGGTCCCAACGCAGGCAACGTGACGCACCGCCATATCAAGCGTTCTCGATCTTGAGGATCTTTCGGGCGTCGGCGGGTGTCACGGTCTGGGCGCCCAAGTCCCGCACGATGCGGACGGCCTTCTCCACCAGCTGGCCATTCGAAGCGAAAACGCCGCGCTCGAGATAAAGATTGTCCTCCAGCCCGACCCGCACATGGCCACCGAGAATGGCCGCCTGTGCCACCATCGGCATCTGCATGCGAGAGATGCCGAACCCAGCCCAAACCGCACCTTCAGGCAGAGCGTCGCGCATGGTCATCATGTGCGCCGTGTCGGCCGGTGCGCCGTAGGGAATGCCGAGGCAGATCTGGAACATCGGCGGACCGGCGATCAGGCCCTCTAGCACCATGGTTTTGGCGAACCAGAGATGGCCAGTGTCGAAAATCTCCATCTCGGGCTTTACGCCCAGCTCCATCGCCCGTTTCGCCATTGCTCGCAGAGAGGAGGGCGTATTGACGGCGACCGAGCTGCCTTCGCCAAAATTCAGTGTGCCGCAATCGAGCGTGCAAAGGTCAGGGCGGAGCTCTTCGACATGCACCATGCGGGTCATGGCGTCGACCAGGTCGGTGCCGGGCGCGTGGTTCATCGGGTTGTCCTCGTCGACCATCAGGTCACCGCCCATTCCGGCGGTTAAATTGATCAACACGTCGGAGCCGGTGTCCCGTATGCGCTCGACAACCTCGCGGTAAAGCGCTGGATCGCGTGTGCCGGCGCCGGTCTCGGGGTCTCGGACGTGAATATGCGCGATCGCGGCGCCCGCTTCGCGCGCTTCCAACGCCGCATCGGCGATTTGCTTCGGTGTGACCGGCAGGTCTGGGTGCTTGCCAAAGGTGTCGCCAGACCCTGTGACGGCGCAGCTGACGATGACATTGGGATTCATGATGGTTCCTCCCCGGAACACAAATTTCACAATTGATTGCCGACAGTCTAGAGACCGGTGTCACAGCCATTCAATACGGAAACCGACATGCATGACGGTTTCAGTCGAGTTTCGCTCGATAAGACGACGAGAAAGACCTAGGCTCGGGAATTCTTAAGGTGAACACAGGGGATCAGACATGGCCGTCACAGATACCGAGCAACCCGCCGCCGCCCCTGAAACCCGATTTACAGCGCGCGCGAATTACCACAGCGCGGATAATAATTTTGAGTTTCGGTGGCCGGATGTTCCGGCCCATCAGTTCTTGGTCGAGCGCGACAAAGCTTTCGCATCCGACACCCCGACATGCCTGATCCCGCTCGACTGCTCGGAGATCCTGAAAACAGGGTACCCCGCCACCACGCCGACCATGCTAATGCGGTATGCCCGAATTCGTGCCGGTGAAGAGATTTCCACGCGCCTCGTCGCGTCGGGCGAAATCTACTATGTCATGGAGGGCTCCGGCGAGAGCCGGAACGGCGAAGATGTTATTGCCTGGGGCCGAGGTGACCTGTTCTGCTTCCCCGGCGGTGGCGAGACCACGCATCGGGCGGGTGATGTGGATTGCCTGCTTTATTTCACCACCAACGAACCGCTTCTGGCCTTGGAGCGGTTGCGGCCACCAGCCCCGGGAGAGGCCGTGGTGGAGACGGTGCATTGGCCGGCGGCCAGCACACGGGCTGAGTTCGAGGACGTGTTCAAACGCCCGATCACTCCGACCACGACCGGCCACGCGGTCCTGTTCTCCAGTCCGGCTCTGGCGCCAAGCACCAATGCCATCCCTTCGATCAACATCGGCATCAACACCTTGGAGGCGGGTAGAGATCAACGGGCGCACCGGCACAACGGTGTGGCTGTGGTGCTCTCAATCCAGGGCGAGGGTGTCTACTCAATCGTTGATGATGAGCGCATCGATTGGTCCGAAGGCGCTGTGCAGATCACGCCGGGCGCCTCAATGCATTCACATCACAACCGAGGCTCCGAGCGCATGGAATGCCTGATCTTCCAAGACGAGGCCCTGCACTACTATACCCGCACCCCCGGCTTCAGTTTCGACTGATCCGGAACGCCTCTTTATGGTCAAGCGGCGCGGAGCCGTCAGAACACGAAACCATGAGGAAGCAGGCGTTCTATATCTAACGCTTCGCAGAGAACGCCCGGCTCAGCAGTATCGATCAGGATAATCGCGTCGTCGGCTGCATCTTCGGAGCGCGCAAAATCATTGATCACCTGACGACATATGCCGCAGGGCGAGCGATCTTCAATCGGCCCGTCTAGAGAATCCGCTGTTGAGACTGCGAGATATCGAATGCGGCGAAAACCCAGTGCGGCGGCCTGAAATATGGCGTTCCGTTCGCCGCAAACCGTGGCGCCGTAGGAGCTATTCTCGATGTTGGCGCCTGTGATTATGCGTTGTTCGGGATCGTCCGCCATGACCACCGCCGCGCCGACATGAAAGTGCGAGTAGGGGGCGTGGGCACCCGCTGCCGCAGAGCGAGCCGCGTCCAGGAGACCGGTGAGCAGGGCATCATGGATCTCCACCCGTTTTTCGGCGATGCGCTGGCCCGGCACGCGGATCCGGCCTGCCGGAGTGGTGATTTCGTGATCCGGTTGATTGAGTGCTGGCAGGATGAGGGTTGCCATTCCTGTCTCCTCTATTTGTCGCCGTAAACCTCGGACGGATCGAAGGCCTTGGAGGCTTCCGTCATCGCCAATCGGAGTGCGCCGTCTTCGTCTCGTTCCGCGACCCGGTAAAAGCATGAACGATACCCGACATGACAGGCTGGGCCAGCAGCTTGAACCTTGATCCATACGACATCCTGGTCGCAATCGACGCGCAGTTCGATGACCTGCTGGGTATGTCCGCTTGAGGCTCCTTTGTGCCAGAGCTCGCCTCTGGAGCGGCTCCAATAATGCGCCTCTCCTGTAGACAGGGTCAGTGCCAAGGATTCCCGGTTCATGTAGGCGAACATCAGGACTTCACCGCTCTCGACATCGCTGGCGATACAGGGGATCAGGCCCTTGGAATCGAACTTGGGGGCGAGCCCCAGTCCTTCTTCGATTTCAGCCTTGCTGGTTCGGGGCGCAAACGGTGAGGTCTCGGACATGACCGGCTCCGTGGGGTTGTGTTCGTGTTCTGGTGCGGATGCGGGCTTTTATAGTCCTCGGCGCG
>JABIRP010000274.1 GCA_018699735.1 Rhodospirillaceae bacterium
GACCAGCGCGGCGCCACTTTCTCGGGGCGCCCGACCAGCGGGACCGAGCCTGAACCTTCCTGATCGAGGGCCTCGGCGACAAGCATGTCTACCAATGGCTCGTGCGCACCACCGATTGTGACGGCGAACCAATCGAGGAAACAGTGCGTCGCCCAACGATACGCACGCGGCGTGACGTCCTCGGGCTTCAAGTCCGCAACCCAGTTCGCCAACTCGCTGGTCACGTCACGATGTTCTGCTCCGGTATCGAGTGCCTCGACAGCCATGTTCGTCTCCATCCATCTCGCGTTTTGCGGAGTGTAGCTCGGAATTCGCAGTGGAGGTACCGTGAACCACCACACGACATTGCGCCAACGTGTCCCAATCCCGGTATCAACTTCGGTGATGGAATTCCTGCGAGAGCGGGATAGGATCACGTGGCGCTTGGGTCCACTGAGTGCACCACATTTCGGTTTATTGAGAGGCAGAAAGTGATGAGCGGCACGACGGTCATACGTGGGCTTGATTGGACGGTAGCTTGGGATGGTGTGGCCTCGGATGGCAATCACGTTTACCGCCGCGGGATAGATGTGGCGTTCGAGGGCGACCGGATCACCCATGTTGGCCCGAACTACACGGGCGAGGCGGTGCGAGAGGTTGACGGATCCAGGCTTATTGCCATGCCTGGCCTGGTGAATGTGCACTCGCACCCATCCTCAGAACCTGGAAACAAGGGGCTTAACGAGGAACTCGGGAGCCCGCATCTGGGCCAAAGCTCGCTCTACGAATATATGCCGGTCTTCCGACTGCTTCCCGACGCCGCACCCTATGCGAGCCGGTTTGCAGTGCACGAGATGCTGAAAAGCGGTGTCACCACCTTCGCCGACCTGTCCGGTGCGCGCGAGGGCTGGGTTGACCAGATGGGGGAGACCGGTATTCGCTGCGTGCTTGGCCCGATGTTCCGGTCCGCTGTGTGGTCGACGCCGGATGGGCATTCGGTCACCTACGATTGGGATGAGGCGGCTGGAGAGCGCGGGTTGGAGAACGCACTTTCGGTTATCGAAGAGGCGGAACGGCACCCCAGTGGTCGGCTCTCGGGCATGGTTTGCCCCTCGCAGCTTGACACCTGCACGCCTGCCTTGATGCAAGGCGCCTGGGAAGAGGCCAAGAAGCGCGGAATTCCGCTGCAGATCCATGCCGCCCAAAGCATCGTCGAGTTCAATGAGATCACCCAGCGCCACGGCATGACCCCGATCGAGTTTCTAGATGACCTGGGACTGCTTGAGGCTGGGTTGATCATCTCGCACGGAATTTTCCTGAACGATCACCCTTGGCTGCACTGGCCGCAATCCAATGATTTTGAGCGCATGGTGGCTGCGAAGGTCGCGGTGGCGCATTGTCCGAACGTGTTCTGGCGTCGCGGTATCGCGTTGCAGAATGTCAGCCGTTATTGGCGTGCTGGCATCGGGCTGGGCATCGGTACCGACACCTTCCCGCATAACTTCCTCGACGAGTTGAAGACGGCGATGATGGCCTGTCGCCTGATGACCGGCGATTTCACCACTGGGACCACAAGCGAGATCTTCGATATCGCGACGGTCGGCGGTGCCAAATTGCTGATGCGCGATGATATCGGCCGGCTGGCGGTTGGCGCCAAAGCGGACTTGGTGCTGGTCGATGCCGACCACGCCTACATGCAGCCGCTTCGTGATCCGCTGCGCAGTCTGCTTTATTCCGCGGGTGATCGCGCGGTGCGCGACGTTTATGTTGGCGGCGAACAGGTTGTGCGCTCCGGTGAGGTTTTGACCATCGATGTGGCTGAAGCGGCGGGAAAACTGAACGAATATCAGGCTGAAACCATGTCCGGTGTGCGCCAGCGCGACTGGGCCGGCCGGACGATTGACGAGATGACCCCGACGGTCTTCGAGACCCGGGATTAGGGAGTACAGTCGCTGGCCGTCATTCCCGCGAAGGCGGGAATCCAAGCTGGCGTCGAAGCAAAGAACTGGATCCCCGCCTTCGCGGGAATGACGAAGGGGGATCCCCAAGCGAACAAGGAGAAGTGACGTGAGTGACTACGATCTGGTTATCAAGGGCGGCACCGTGGTGAACGCCTCGCATACGGTGAAGGCTGATGTCGGCGTCAAGGACGGCCGGATCGTGATGCTGGGTGAGAGCCTCTCCGGCGGCGATCGCGTCATCGATGCCTCCGGCCGGTTTGTCCTTCCGGGCGGTGTCGACAGCCATTGTCATATTGAGCAGCCGTCGAGCACCGGAGGCAAGAATGCCGAGACCTTTGAGAGCGGCACCCGCTCGGCTGCGTGTGGCGGCACCACCAGCCTGATCTGCTTCTCGACCCAAGAGAAGGGCGAGGGGATCAAGCATATGGTCGCGGATTACCACAAGCTCGCTGAGCGTGGTGCCTGCATCGACTATAGCTTCCATATGATCCTGAACGACCCGAACGACCAAGTCGTGAACCACGATCTGCCGGAGCTGATTGCTGCCGGTCACCGTTCAATTAAAATCTTCATGACTTACTCGAAGAACCGCGTGAATGATGCTGAAATACTTAGAGTTTTAGAAGTAGCGCGACGCCATGGTGCACTCGTCTGCGTACATGCCGAGAACCACGATGCGATCATGTATATGACCGACAAACTGCTCGCGGCTGGGCTCGACGGCACGAAGTATCACTCCTGGTGCAAGCCGCCGGTGGTCGAGCGTGAAGCGGTGCAGCGGGTGATCGCGCTCTCTGAGATCATGGATCAACCGATCCAGATCTTCCACGTGACCTGCAAGGAAGCAGCGGATGAAATTCGGCGGGCGCAGCAGCGCGGCGTCAAGGTCTTTGCGGAGACCTGCGCTCAGTATTTCGTCCTGACTGCGGACCACCTAGATCAGGACTCAAAGGAAGGGGCGAAGTATCTCTGCAGCCCGGCGCCGCGAGATCCGGCCAATCAGGCGGCACTTTGGGATCACGTGCGCTCGGGCACGCTCGACATCATCACGTCGGATCATGCGCCCTACAACATGTTCTCGCCGGACGGCAAGTTTTGGGCTGGCGACAACGCGCCGTTCAGCCAGATCGCCAACGGTACGCCCGGCCTGGAAACCCGCATGCCGCTCGTCTTCTCTGAGGGTGTGGTCAAGGGCCGGATCAGCATGGAGGATTTTGTGGCACTGACCTCGACCAATGCCGCCAAGCTGTTCGGCCTGCACCCGAAGAAAGGCTCGATCTCGATCGGTGCCGATGCCGACATCACAATCTGGGATGCCGAGCGCAAGGTAACGATCAGCCAGGACATGCTGCATCACGACACCGACTACACGCCCTACGAGGGCATGACGGTGACCGGATGGGCTCAGACCACGATCTCGCGCGGCACGGTGCTCTGGAACGACGGTGAAGTGACTTGCGAACCGGGCCGTGGCGAGTTCCTCGCCCGGGCGCCCTACGACTACATCAAGCCACGCGGTGTCTTCCCGACCCCGTTCAACCCGGTCGAGGGCAAGAACCTCGAGGATACCGGCTGGACGCAAAGCGCCGAGTACGCTGAATCGGATCCGATCTGACGATGCCTACAGATGGGAAAAAAGCGAGCAATGCCGAGCTGTCGCCGGAAACGCTAACGGCGCAGGCGCTCGGGTGGATTGATGAGGCGACCGGCGCGATAATTCCGCCGATCCATACCTCGACCACCTACGAGCGCGGCGGGGACTTGGAGTATCCGCGCGGGTACTCCTACAGCCGGTCCTCCAATCCGACCCACGCCCAGTTGGAGGCCGTGCTTGCGCGGCTGGAGGGCGGGGCCGACGCGATTGTGGTTGGGGCTGGTATGTCGGCGGTGGCACTCACTGTCACCAGCCTCAGTCAGGGCGACCATCTGTTGGTGCAACGCAAGCTCTATTGGGGCGTGCGCAAATGGCTTGATGACTTCGCAGGCCGCTTCGGATTGGCGCTTGAGTACGTCGATACCGGTGATTTGGATGCGGTTCGGCGCGCCGTGCGCCCGGGCGAGACCCGTCTGATTTGGGCTGAGAGCCCGGCCAATCCGACCTGGGAGGTCGCCGACATCGCGGCTCTGGCCGAGATCGCGCATGGCGCCGGGGCCAGGCTCGCGGTGGACTCGACCGCTGCCACTCCGGTTTTGAGCCGCCCGATAGAATACGGCGCCGATCTCGTCATGCATGCCGGCACCAAATATCTGAACGGCCATGGTGATGTGCTCGCCGGCGTGCTGGTGACGGCGCGCGAGGACGATTGGTGGGCCCGTATCAAGGCCGGCCGCCAGGACCTCGGCACCGTGCTTGCCCCGATGGAGGCCTGGCTCTTCCTGCGCGGGCTGCGCACTGTCCACTTGCGGGTGCGTCAGGCGTCAGAGAACGCGCTTGCGGTCGCCAAAGCCTTGGAGGACCACCCGAAGGTCAGCCATGTGCTCTATCCCGGTCTGGAGAGCCACCCGGACCACGCGCTGGCGCACCGTCAGATGAGCGGCGGTTTCGGCGGCATGATATCGATCCGGCTCGCCAGTGGCCGTGATGCGGCGGTTCGAACCGCGGCCGCGCTCAAGGTCTTCAAGCGCGCGACCTCCTTTGGCGGCGTTGAAAGCCTGGTCGAGCATCGTGCCTCGATAGAAGGCGCGGGCACCCCAGTCCCGGACGATCTGCTGCGCCTCTCGATGGGCATAGAGGACGCCGGAGATTTGATCCGTGACCTGGAACGGGCGTTGGAAGAGGTGTGAGGCGTTACACGTTAGACATCAACGTGTGAAGGCCGCTGTTACTTCTGTTGCTTCGTTGACAAACCCCCGATTGACATCCCACCGGGCGGCCAATAGAACAGCTCTCGCATACGCCGTGTCGGTGTTCGTTCGCGAGCACCGAAATACCGCTCCCGGCGGAGGGGTGGCCGAGTGGCTGAAGGCGGCGGTTTGCTAAATCGTTGTACTGGGAAACTGGTACCATGGGTTCGAATCCCATTCCCTCCGCCAGACCTTCTATTCGCCCCCATTCATATCTGTTCATATCAACAAGAAAACCCGTGTGTTTCTGGTACTCTTCCACGCGTATATTATTCATGGCTATTCATTGCTGTTCGCACCCAATCGCGCTATAGTGTGGTACTTAA
>JABIRP010000275.1 GCA_018699735.1 Rhodospirillaceae bacterium
CTCGATCCGAGAACCGGTGAGCCGACGCGCATCCAAAATGCGCCAAGTCTGGGCTTCGTGCCGCGAACATTCTCGATAGATCCAAGCGGCAGGCTTCTGATCGCCGCCAATCAGAACCGGATGGATGTGAGAGATGGTGCCGGATTCGATACGGTGCCGGCGAGTTTGGTTCTCTACCGGATCGGCGACGACGGTCGATTGGAGTTGGCTCATCGCCATCCGGTTGATTCCGGGGCGGATACTCAGTTCTGGTCGGGCTTCCTGCCCTGGTGAGTCCAGCTACTTAGCCATGTGACAATCTAGTTCGCCATCACTGCCCGTACCCCCGCCGCGATCTTGTCGCGATCCGGAAACACGTGATCTTCCAGCACCGGGCTATATGGGATTGGCACCTGGAGCGCACAAACCCGTTTCGGCGCCGCCTTAAGACAAGCGAAAGTCGCGGGGTCCTCGGTAACCAGGGTCGCGATTTCGGCGGAGGCCCCCGCTGTCGGACCGGCCTCGTCGGCAACGATCAGACGACCAGTTTTGCGCACCGATGCCCGAATGGTTTCAGCATCCATTGGCACGAGTGTGCGCGGGTCAACCACCTCAACGTCAATGCCCTCGGCGGCCAGTGTCTCGGCCGCCGCCAAGGCCTCGTGTACCAGCCAGGCAAGCGCTACGATGGTCACGTCTTTGCCCTCGCGCTTGATGTCGGCCTGGCCGAGGGGAATCGTGTATTCCTCATCCGGCACCTCACCCTCGAAGGTCTGAAGCCTGGTGGATTCGAACGAAATAACGGGGTTATCGTCACGGATAGCGCTCTTCAACAGCCCTTTCACGTCATAGGGCGTCGACGGCAGGATCATCTTCAAACCGGCCAGGTTCATGAACATCGAATACGGGCTCTGCGAGTGCTGCGCTGCCAAACGCGTGCCACCACCAACCGACGCGCGGTAAAGGATCGGGAACTTAGTTTGTCCACCAAACATATAGTGAATTTTTGATGCTTGGTTGACGATTTGGTCCATGGCAACGAAGCAGAATGTCACCATGCGCCAGTCGATGATCGGGCGAAATCCGCAACCCGCGGCTCCGATAGCCATGCCGGTCAGCGCACCTTCCGCGATCGGAGTTGAGCGTACGCGGGATGTACCAAACTCATCCACCAACGGCTTCGGGCCATCGGTGGATAGGTGAAAGACCGTGTCGTCCCGGCGCATTTCCTCGGTAAAGGCTTCCAAGCCGGCTTGGGCGTACGTTATCTGTCGCATCGGTCTCTCCCGCTCAATCCGCAAACACATCATCGAGGGCCGCTTCCGGCTTTGGAAAGGCGCTGGCCTTGGCAAATTCAACCGCGCGCTCGACCTCGTTCATGATCTCATCGTTCATGGCCCCCCACTCGGCTTCGTTCAATTGACCTTGTTGGCCTTGAAGGTGGGCAACCAGGCGGTCGATCGGATCTTTTTTCATCCAAGCCGCAATCTCTTCCGGCGGACGGGCATCCGACTGGGTTGGGCGTTCGGTGTGACGGCGATGTCGATATGTCTTGCACTCTATCAATGTCGGGCCCTCGCCGGCCCTTGCCCTGGCGACAGCCTCCGAGGCCACGCGGTGGACTTCCAGCACGTCGTTACCATCAACGATGACGCCCGGAATGCCGTACCCCGCCGCCCGGGTTGCGATATCGGCGACCGAAACAGCCTCGGCGGCCGAAGTATCCATCGCCCAGAGGTTGTTCTCTACGACATACAGCACCGGCAGCTTCCAATTGGCCGCTATATTCATTGCCTCATGGAACGGCCCGGCGCTGGATGCGCCATCGCCGAAGAAACAGACGGCAACCCCACCTTTTCCCTCCATTTGCGCCGCCAGGCCGGCGCCCGTAATGATCGACAACCCGCCGCAAACAATGCCGTTGGCGCCCAGCATACCGATATTGAAATCCGCAATATGCATAGAGCCGCCCTTGCCCTTGCAGTAGCCGGTTTCCCGGCCGTAGAGCTCTGCCATCATCCGGTTCAGGTCGGCACCCTTCGCCACGCAATGGCCATGGCCGCGATGGGTCGAGATGATCCGGTCCTCGCGCTCCAATGCCGAGCAGACACCGACGGCAACGGCCTCCTCGCCGATGTAGCAGTGCACGACGCCGTGAATATCTCCGGCGACGTAGTCATCGGAGGCACGCTCTTCGAACCGGCGTATGGTCTGCATGAGGCGCAGCATCTCGCGTTGCTTTTCCGGGGTGATTTCCATGACTGAAGGTCCTGAAGGGTTGGACGGAAGAATTTTGGTGTTTCAGATAAGAGCCTGTCGACAAAATGCTGTGATGTCCAGACCGGTGGTAATATGGCGTGAATTGGATCCGAGACACTCGCACAACCAGTAATTCGGCCTTCTGTGTTCTGCCGGAACCGAATTATGGAAAATCCCAAATTCAATTGAACGATCATATCGGTAAGCCATTTGAGCCAGGCACGCTTTTCGATACGCTAGAGCGATAGGTCGTTCACCGTGGTGATGAGTGTTTGGAATCTGACATGATCAACGAGGACAGAGCCTCGGGGCCTCCGCCCTCCGAATATCCTGGCGAACCATCGGCGTCGGTCCCAGCCGGTATCGATTTCTCTCTTGGTCTTCGCAGCGCTGGCGGCAATGAGGCATTGCTAAGCGATCTCTTGGCAGATTTCCAAAATCTCTACGCGGACACCGCCAACCGGATTCGAGCCAGTCTTGCCAACGGAGCGACGGAAGAGGCAACTCGCCAGGCTCACACGATTAAAGGTCTGGCTGGTACACTCGGTGGCATCAGCTTGATGGCGGTTGCCTTGGAACTGGAAGCGGCCTGCCGCCACGGGAATACAACGGAAGAACTGATCGACCATTTCGCCGAAAGCATTAAGGCGTTCATTACCGCGATTGAGAACAGACATAAGGCCGACAAAATTAAGGATGACGTGGTGGAGATACCGAGAAAAGAGAACACCCGCACCACGCCCCTCGCCCTCATTGACGAGATTTCAGTTCTAATTGAGCAAATGGACCCCGCTGTGTCCGGTCGAGCCGAAGCCCTTATGATGCTGCTGCGGGACGGGCCTCAGATGGAGCTGTCGAAGACACTGACTATGCAGACCGGGTTCTATGAATTTGATGCTGCTGCC
>JABIRP010000276.1 GCA_018699735.1 Rhodospirillaceae bacterium
CGACGTAGCTGGCAGCCCGCTCGGCGGCGGCGTCCGGGTCGTCGTAGACGTGGGCCGTGTCACCCTCTTCGGGATAAATATAGGTGTAGGAACGCAAGCGCTCATGCACCCGACCGCCGAGCAATTCGTAAGCTGGCTTGTCCACCGCTTTGCCGGCGAGATCCCAGCACGCCATCTCGATGGCGCTCATCACGCCCATCAGTGAGATGTCCGGCCGCAACGAGTATCCCCGGCCATAAACCCGACGCCAGAGAGCCTCGATATGAAACGGGTCGGCGCCGATGACGTGGCGTTCGCAGACATCCTCGATCATGGCCGCGATCACGTGCGGACCGAAAGTCGCGGCATAGGCCTCACCGATGCCCTCGGTTCCATCGTCGGCGATCAATTTGACGAAGATGAAATAGCGGCCGCCGTAATGCGGTGGCGGGTTGCCGACCACGTAGGTCCTGAAGCCGGTGATCTTCATTGTGCGTTCCCCGAAATATCGCGACCGTCGAACACGATCACGTTGCGCAGCGCCTCGCCGCGTTTGACCGAGGCGATGGCCTCGTTGATCTCGTCCAGACGATAGCGGCCCGAGACCAGCGGCTCCAGCTTCAGAGTGCCGCGTTGATACAGATCGACCAACAACGGGATGTCACGGGTCGGCGCGCCGGAGCCCATCTTTGAGCCCAGCAGGCGCTGGCCTTCGTTGGCGATGGTGCCGGGATCGAAAGTCGAGAGCACACCGTTTGCCGGCATGCCGACAAGGACCAAGTCACCGCCGCGTGCCAACATTGCCAAGCCCTGTTCAACTGCTGGCCCGGCGCCCACGGTGATCAGGACGCAGTCGAATCCGCGCCCGCCGGTGAGAGATTTGCCAACTTCCACCGCGTCAACCTGTGCCGGGTTTATGCCGTGGGTTGCACCAAAGTCTTTGGCGGCTGCGATTTTGCTGTCGGACAGGTCGACGGCTGCGATCGTTGACGCGCCGGCCCAGGCGGCGGCCTGAACACTGTTGAGGCCGACACCGCCGGTCCCGATCACGGCGACGTTCGACCCGGCTTTAAGTTTTGCCGAGTTGACGACAGCACCCCAACCGGTCAACACCCCGCAGGCGAGCAGGGAGGCAAGGTCGAGGGGCAGATCGTCTGGCAGAGCGGTAACCTGAGAGGCATCGACAACCACGTATTCGGCGAATGCTCCGGTCCGAAGACCTTGTATGACTGTCTCACCGTTGGCCGCCCGAAGGGGGCCGTGTTCATCGAGCGCGAATGAGGCTTCGCAAAGCGCCGGCAAGTCGTCGCGACAAAACTGGCACTGACCACATGAGCGGATCAGGGTAACCACCACGGGTTGGCCGGTTTTCAGGGACGCTACATCGACGCCAATACCCTCAATCGTACCGGCCGCCTCATGGCCGTAGACGGTTGGCAAATCTCCGCCCCAAAGGCCGTCAATGTAGGAAATGTCGCTGTGACAGATCGCCGTGGCCGAAACCCGGACCATGACCTCGCCTGGCCCTGGCGCCTGGATTTCTAAATCCTCAATTTCCAGTGGGCGCCCGAATGCCCGGCACACTGCCGCCTTCATAATTTACTCCGAACAGGTGATCCCGTGTTGGCTCAATAAAGCACCATGTCGCCTGGCGAAGGTAAAGAACCGCTCGGCGACGACAAAATTCTGACGAATATCGAATACTTGTCCCGGAAAATTTCACTCTTGTTAATTTATACGGACGCATAGTACCCGCGTAGGCGCCAACCTCTCCTATCCGGGCGCGAGGAATTTGAAGATGAGTAGATCCGGCGCGGCACGAATCGCAATCGTGGATCAACGTGCGAATGTGCTGCAGACCCGAGCCGAGGCGCTCTCTAATGCCGGCTATGACACAGTCCATATGATCAGCACGGCTAGGGGGCTGGGCGGGCTGATGGAATCGAACCAGATCGACCTCATCGTGGGGCACGCTGAGTGCGAGGGCGTATTCGGCTACGTCAAAGATATTCGGCATGAAAAGGTTGGTGATAACCCGTTCGTAGTGGTTTTGATGAGTTGCCCGTCATCGCAAGACCTGACCATCAAGCAGGCTATCAACGCCGGTGTCGATGATGTGATAATTGAGACCGAGGATCAGGTGCAGGCAAAGAAAGTACTGGATCGGGTCTCTGTCCTGGCAAGCTATCGTCGTCGATTCATTGTCACTGCGGATTATATCGGCCCGGATCGGCGGCGTGACCCTGCTCGAGCGAGCACAATACCTTTGACCTTAGTGCCAAATCCGCTTGATGCCGCGAGCGAAGAAGACCGCCAACGAGAGGTCGAACGTGCGAGAGTGGCGATCAGTGAAGAGAAGCTGAGACGCATGGGCTTTCAGATCTCGTTTCTAGTCAACCTGGTCATGGATGCGATCGAGAACGGAACCGTCACACCGGATTCGCTGATGCATGCCAAACGCCTGGTCGTCATGGCGCGCGAGGCGGGCGATAAACTCGAGGAATTTGGAAATCCAGGCGTGCTGCAGCTTTGTCGCTCCTTGCAATTGGTTGGGGCTTCGGTCAGTCGCAAGCTCACTGAGGCGCCGGAAAAGGATTTAAAACTGATGCGCCCGATTTCGACCGCAATTCTGATGGCGCTATTTCCAGCGGAAGGTGAGGAGGCCCTGGCTACTCAAATTGCCGATACCGTCGAGCAATACAAAACCCGCCAAGCGAAATCAGCCGCCTGATTTTGTTTTACTGCCGGAAATCCAGGTGAATCCACTGCCGTCATTCCCGCATAGGCGGGAATCCAGGAACTGTTCAAAATAAGAGCTGGATCCCCACCTTCGTGGGGATGACGGCAGGGGCGGGTCTTACAAACTCTGCATTAGGCCGGCGACAGGACGTGGATCACCCGGTTCTCAAGCATGTCTTTGACCTTGGCGCCATATGCCGCCATATGCGGTGTGGCCGCGTGGGCCTTCAAGGCATCCAGGCTTTCCCACTTTTCGATTACGACAAAGCTATCGTCACCGAATCGGGTCTGCAATGCGCCGACGTCGTCGGTATCGACGGTGGGTCCGTATTCGATGCAGCCATCCTCGGCGTGCACTGCGGGCATATTGGCCCGGAATGCTTCCAATATCTTTTCGCGCATTCCGGATTTCGCGGTAATCACCGCCATCACATGCACAATGGCCATGTCGTCTCTCCTCATTGGTCGGGTTGGGTCTGAAGGGTTCCACCAGACCCTACGATGCAAGAGGCAGAGGCGCGACAGAAATTCACACACCCTTCCCAAATTTGCTTGGAGCGGATAAGAGGCCATAACCCCGCCGTGAGCATTGGAGCCTATAGCGATGCCGACTTCTTCCGAGCCCTGGGTGGCGCTAGCCGCCACGTCCGATCTACCGATTGCCGAAGCACCGGTGCTGGCCGCCATGCAAGGCGTCGCGCCGGTCAGGACCGTGGCTCTGCCGTATAAGCCGCTCGATGACGCAGAGCAGGTCGAGTATGCGGGCCAACTCGCAGGTGCCGCCGGTATTCTGCTCAGGTCCGGCTACCTCACCGCCTCGCTGTTGGACCGATTGCCCGACTTGAAGGTGGTCGGCGTGCATGGCACCGGCGTCGACCCGGTCGACGTGGCGGCTTGCACTGAACGCGATATCATCGTCACCAACACACCGGGCGCCAATGCCGTCGCGGTAACCGAGTTGACCATTGGTCTGATGCTGGCTTTGCTGCGCCGGTTCCCCGAGAGCGCACATCAGGTTCGGGCGGACCGCGCCTGGGATACTGCGCGTCATACTGGCGGAGAGCTTGGTGGACGGACCCTTGGTCTCGTCGGATATGGCCAAATCGGCCGGCGGGTTGGGGCGATCGCCAAGGCTTTCGGCATGACAGTGATCGCCAGTGACCCGGCTCTTGATGATGATGAAATTCGGAACCTGGGTGCCGCTCCAGTGAGCTTCGAGGATTTGTTGAGCCGTGCCGATATGGTCTCTCTACACGCGCCAGCAATCCCAGCCACACGGCATATGATCCGGCAAGAAACAATCGCCGGCATGAAGGCGGGCGCGTTCCTGGTGAATTGCGCACGCGGCAGCCTGGTCGACGAAAATGCGGTGGCGGCGGCGCTGGTTGATGGGCACCTCGGCGGTGCGGCGCTTGACGTTTTGGAGGGTGAGCCGCCGAACCCGGAAAGCCCGATATTCAACGCGCCG
>JABIRP010000277.1 GCA_018699735.1 Rhodospirillaceae bacterium
ATGATGACGATTACGCCAATAACCGCGAGAGATCTGCTCATTGTTTCGCCCCCCCGTTGGTTTTGGTCGTTCGTTCGCTCTTCTTCTGCAATTCCGGCAAAGGCAGATATGGCACAACGCCCGAGCCGCTTTTCTCGTCAACAATGACCTTGTTCACGTTCCCCAGAACTTCCTCCATCGTCTCCAGATAGATTCGTTTGGTGGTCACGTCCTTGGACACGGCATACGCCTGATAAACCGAGTTGAACCTATTGGCGTCACCGCGAGACCGATTGACGACTTCTTGACGATACGCGTCGGCCTGCTGCATGAGCTGCGCCGCCTCGCCGCGCGCCCGGGGGACCACGTCGTTGCGGAAGGCCTCGGCCTCGTTCTTCAGCCGCTCCTTGTCCTGCTTTGCCCGTTGGACTTCGTTAAATGCGTCAATCACCTGGCCTGGCGGGTCGACAGCAAGCAGTTGCACCTTGGACAGTGCGATGCCGGCTTGATATTCGCCGAGAATACGCCGCATCTCATCAAACGTGCGGGCCTCGATCACGGCGCGACCTTCCGTCAAGGCAACCTGGATCTTGGTCTGGCCGATAATATCGCGCATCACCGCCTCGGCGACCATCTTAGTGGTCTCCTCGGGGTTTTGGATGTTGAACAAGAACTCGCCCGGATCACCGATGCGCCAGAATACGACGAAGTTGATATCAACCAAGTTTTCGTCGCCAGTGATCATTTGGCTTTCCTCGGGAACCTCCCGGGTCGGACCGGTGCGGCCGGTCCCTTCGCCGATTGAACGGAAACCAATCTCAAGACGATTTTCGCGGGTCACGTCAGGCTTCATCACACCACCGATCGGCCCAGGCCAATTCCAATGCAGACCTGGCTGCGTCGGATTGCCGGTAAAGCGCCCAAAGACCAACTCGATGCCGGCCTCGTTCGGCTGCACGCGATAAAATCCCGATGCTGCCCAAACGCCGATGAGAACAAGGGCAACAAGAATCAAACCCTTAACTCCACCGATTCCACCGGGAAGAATACGTTTCAGACGGTCTTGGCTTTTGCGGATTATCTCGTCGATGTCCGGTGGCTGTGGTCCACCACCGCCGCCGCCCGGCCTGCGTCCCCATGGGGAATTACCCCCACCGCCGCCGTTACCGCCGCCAGAACCGCCGCCGGAGCCACCACCCCAAGGGCCGCCACCACCGCCGCCGCTGTCGCCACCACCCTGATTATTCCAAGGCATGTCCCCGTCCTTTCCCTGTTTTCTGCGCTCAGGCTAATAGCAGAGCCGGGCACCCGGTTGCAAAGGATTCCCTGCGCTGTATATCTCCCCTCAGCAGTCCGCCATCTTATCGGCGGCACAATTGAGGCATATGAGTGATCTCGCGGAGAATTCAAGCATGGCACAGGTTACCGAAGAGCAAGTCCTAGACGCATTGCGTACCGTCATGGATCCGGACAAAAATCAAGATTTGGTCAGCCTTGGCATGATCAGCGGTGTCATCGTGAAGGACGGCAATGTTGGTTTCACGATCGAGGTCGAGCCAGAACGCGGCCCACACCTGGAACCGCTTCGCAAAACGGCCGAGGCCGCCGTTGACGGGGTTGCGGGGGTGTTATCGGTAACAGCGGTACTGACCGCACACAGCCCGAGCGCAGCTGCCCAACAAGCACCGCCGCAAGCGGGCGCCCAGCCGGAAGGCGAACCGGGCGGTACAACTCGAGCGCTGGTTCCTGGCGTTAAATCGATCATCGCGGTTGCGTCGGGCAAAGGCGGTGTCGGGAAGTCCACGACTGCGGTCAATCTGGCTCTGGCATTGAAGGCGAGTGGCCTTACCGTCGGTTTATTGGATGCGGATATCTACGGCCCCTCCCTGCCCCGCATGATGGGGATCACCGATCGGCCGACATCCGGCGACGGCGGCACGACGCTGGATCCGTTAGAGGCCTACGGGCTGCGCTGCATGTCGATTGGCTTCCTGGTGCCCGAAGACAGTCCGATGATTTGGCGTGGGCCGATGGTGATGAGCGCACTTGAGCAAATGCTGCGGGATGTCGCCTGGGGTGAGTTGGACGTGCTGGTTGTCGACATGCCGCCGGGGACTGGCGACGCGCAGCTCACCATGTCGCAGCGCGTACCATTGGCTGGTGCTGTTATTATTTCGACACCACAGGACATCGCTCTGCTCGATGCACGCAAGGGTCTCAACATGTTCCGCAAGGTCGAGGTGCCGGTCCTCGGGATCGTCGAAAACATGAGCTATTTCCTTTGTCCGAGTTGTGGTGAGCGTAGCGAAATCTTCGGCCATGGTGGCGCCCGCGAAGAAGCAGAACGGCTCGGTGTCGACTTCCTGGGCGAGATCCCCTTGCATATGGATATTCGCGAGACCTCGGATGCTGGACGTCCGATCACTGTGACCAACCCTGACGGCGATCACGCCAAAGCATACGGCGCCATCGCCGATAAAATCCGGGCAAAGCTGCAGGCGTCCGACGGTGTCGGTCGGCAGGCACCCCGCATCGTCATGCAATAAAACGATCGTGGCACGGTCGGCCAACAAGGCCCTGGCTGACGCCTACACCGAAATCCGTCGAGGCCGCTTGGACGAGGCGGAGGCGATCCTACGCCCGTTGATCCAGGATGCCGCCGGAGACCCGCGACTGCATGGTCTTTTGGCGGTCCTGTACGAGCACCGCGGAGAGTTGATTGCAGCAATCCGTGAACTTCAACGCGTGCTCATCTCTCAGCCAGAGCACGTCGGCAGTTGGGTCAATCTCGCTGGCATGAGCGACACCGGTTCGCCCGCGCGGGCGGCAGCACTTTGGCGGCGGGCATTTCTTATCGATCCACTGGAGCGCGCGGTCTATCAGGCATGGTTGCGCACTCCAGGACACCCCGGTCGACGACGTGTCGCTATTCGCGCGGCTCTGCTTGATCCGTCCAATTCCCTCGCACTGACGGTTCTGGCCAACGAAATGGTCGAAAGCCTCAAACCATGGAATGCACCCGCAATGGCTCGCCGCGCAACCCGAGCCGGCCCGATGATCGTCCACACTTGGTCAACGTTTGCCCGGACCCTTGACAGGGTCGAAATCAGAGATGGCGTTAGTAGCGGCAAACTCGCTCTAATGCGTGCCGTTCTACTCGAACCAGGGAACGCCATTTCGGTCGGCGAACAAGGTTGGTTGGCTCTCAAAACCGGCGCTCTGGATCGTGCCCAGCTATTGCTTGGCTCGAGGCTTGTTGCCTCCGGCGCGAACCAGGAACAACGGCTCAGGGCCGCCTATCGCCTGCTTTACGCCGAAAGTGGAGCAACCGCAGCCCGGCATTTTTCGGAGATATCTGAGAGCGTGGAAGACCCTCGTCAACGCCTGACCCTAGCGGCGATGGCAAGCTGGGCGAACGGCGACGCGGACGCAGCAGACCGCAGCCTCGAGGCAATTCTGTCAGACCCGAAACTGAACACCGATCGACGACCAAGAGATGGAACCGGCGATATGTTGCGGGTCGGGCCCAGTTTCCACCGCCAACTCGACGCTCCAAGTTCGGTTGAGCCCCCACCTACAATCGAAAGGCTCCATACCGGCCCCGCTAAGCCGCATGGGACGGTTTTCTGGTGTTGTGACGATCTCTACTTCCGGCGCTATGCCCCTATCCTGTTCGCCAATGCCCGAAATCGGCCAGACTGGCAGTTCCATCTTCACCTGCTGGCGCCAACCGACCGCGAGGAGGTCATAACCTTCGGGCAACGTTCAGGCATCACGATCAGCGCCGAGCCAATACCTCAAGCCTGTGCCAACGGCGCCGCGCGTCTAGCGTTTTGTTCCAGCGTTCGTCTGGAGCGCGCCTGGTCTCTCCTCAATTCCGGTGATTGCCGTCAGATCGCGATAGCAGATGTTGACGCACGGCTTATCGGCGACCTGTCCGATCTGATGGCGCTGCTCGACCAAGTGCCGCTTGCGATGATCGACATGGGCTCCGCTGGCGCGCCTCCCTGGATGCGGTTTCCTGCCGGTCTGACGTTATTTTCAAATCGAAATCCCGGTCTCCGAGTCCTCGACCGGGCGGCCCGCTACGTCGCGCATTTTCTTGCGAGCGGGGCCCCGCGATGGCGCCTGGATCAATGTGCGCTGTTCGCTTCAATGTGGCACGAACGGCCGGCGACGATCCAATGCAATCTGGCAATCCAACAGCATGTTAGATTTCTAAGCGCAAACGACGAGGCAGCCGCCATCTCCCGGGTCCTAAACCGAATGGACCCTGATGACCAAGCCTTCCTCACCAAGATCATGAGGACGGATGGATCCGCTCCAGCGTAACAAAATCATGCGATGGCGCATTCTCATCGCCCAGGTGGCTTTCGCGTGCGGTCTGACGCCATTGGGCGGGATTGATCCGCGGAAAACGAACGGCACCAGTCGGCAATACATGGACCTCGGTGATATACATTCTCGTCACTAGGTCCCACGCGAGTTCATAGATCTTGGCACCGCCGAATATAATGATTTCACCCGCCCCGGTTCGGGCAGTCTCCCGCCGAGCGGCTTCGAGAGCGTCCTCGAAATTTCGCGCCACAGTCACGCCTTCCGGCGCAAATTCCTGATCTCGGCTCAGGACTATGTTGAGCCGCCCAGGTAGCGGTCGGCCAATCGAGCTATAGGTCTTCCGCCCCATGATCAATGGTTTGCCCATGGTCATGGCTTTTAGACGCTTCAAATCCTCCGGTAAGTGCCAGGGCATGCCCTGGCCATCGCCAATCACACCATTGTCAGCAACCGCAACCACGATGGTAATCACCGGTGCGCCATCTGAAGGGCTGCTGCCGGTCACGACATCAAACCGCGATCGGAGCTGCGATATGCGGCTGCGGTTCGTAACCGACCAAAGAGAAATCCTCGTATTGGAACCCGAATATATCGTCAATCTCAGGGTTGATCTGCATTTTCGGCCATTCCCCAGGCTCTCGATCGATCTGCAGACGGGCCTGTTCGAAATGATTGGCGTAAAGGTGCGCATCGCCAAGCGTGTGCACGAATTCCCCAGGTTTCAGACCAGTGACCTGCGCCACCATCATGGTCAAAAGCGCATATGAGGCGATATTGAAGGGCACGCCCAGGAAAACATCGGCGCTACGCTGATAGAGCTGACACGAAAGTCGATCCTCGGCGACGTAGAACTGAAACAGGCAATGGCAGGGCGGCAACGCCATATCCTCAATATCGGCCGGGTTCCAGGCTGTTACAATCAACCGCCGCGAAGATGGGTTCGAGCGGACTTGTGAGATCAGTTGGGTAATTTGATCGATCGTCTCGCCACTTCGACCTGGCCAAGAGCGCCATTGGTGACCGTAAACTGGCCCCAGATCGCCGGTTTCGTCGGCCCAATCATCCCAAATACTCACCCCATTGGCTTTCAGATACGCGATGTTAGTGTCGCCGGCGAGAAACCAGAGGAGTTCATGGATTATTGACCGCAAATGCAGTTTCTTGGTCGTCAGTAGTGGGAAACCGCGCGCAAGGTCGAACCGCATCTGATGGCCGAAAACCGAGCGCGTTCCGGTACCGGTGCGGTCCGGACGATCAATACCTTGGTCGAGGATCCGCACCATGAGATCGAGATACTGCCGCATGCGATATAGCTCTGTATGTGGTGGTCCAATGTCCTATATACACAATATATTGGGAGGCCCGACCGCGCAATCGCTGTTGACACTAAACCTGCCGCCGTTTCACTGTCGAGCTCGACGCTAGACATGAGGAAATGCATGGCGAGCAATCAGACTGTCGACGATCTTCTTGGCGAATGCCAGCGTCTGGCTGAGGCCGGGCGACTTTCGGAGGCGATCACCAAGCTTACCCGAGCCGCCGAGGCCGATGGCCACCCGGCGGTGCTTTTCATGCTCGGGAATTACGAAAAGGCGGCTGGGCGCACTAAAAATGCGGCAAAGCGGTTTCGAGCCGTCCTGCATTTGATGCCGGAGGCGCCCGAGCCCCGAGTCAATCTCGCCAATTCTCTGACCGAACTCGGCGCCTACGACGAGGCCGAGAAATTGCTGCGCGAAGGCCTTCAACGCCAACCAGACTCGCCGGATCTGCTATTCTCGCTCGCGGTGACCGCCGGGTTTCGCGAAGACTGGGAACAGGCAGAGGTCATGTATCGGCGCATTCTAGACGCCGCGCCCGATTATCCGAACGCGGTGGCCAACCTGGCCGAGACACTGAGCCGGCTGCGGCGCTACGACGAGGCGGAGCCTTTGTTTCGGAGCGCCATCGCAAGCGATCCCGACAATCCGGCCATTCGCTACAACTTCTCCAAACAACTGTTGGAACAAGGCAGAACCGGCGAGGGATGGCGCTACAACGAAGCCCGGCTTGAGCCGAGCAATCCCGAGGCTGCGAAACGCAATCTGTCCGTTGCCCGTTGGCAGGGCGAACCCCTGGACGGCAAGTGCCTGCTGGTCTGCACCGAGCAAGGCCTAGGCGATGAACTGCGATTTTCGGCCTATTTCAAACGCCTCGCCCGAATGGCAAAACAAGTGCTGGTCGAGACCGACCCACGGTTGCTCCCGCTTTATCGCCGATCGTTGCCGGAGATCGAGTTCCACGAGTTTTACCGTCGTAAGTCGGGAAGAAGCGCCATCTATAGCTACGGCTGGCTGAGGCGCGATGCGATGCCGGACTATTTCATCGAAATCTGCAGTCTGCCGCTGTTGCTGGAAGACAATAACGAGGCCGTGGAAGCGCCGGCCGGGCATCTGGTCCCGGACCCCGATCGGGTTGCCGAACTCGCCCCGCGCCTCAGCGAACTCGCGAATGGGCAGAAGCTGGTCGGGCTCACCTGGACCAGCGGTCTTGTCACCGCCATCCGCGCCTCGTCCTACGCTCCAATCGAGGCCTGGGCACCGTTGTTCGCGCTCACTGATGTTGCCTTCGTCGCCATGCAATACGGCGATTCCAAAGGCGACCTCGAAGCTTTCGAGCAGGCCTTCGGCCGCGCGCCGCATTGGTTCGAGGATTTGGATCTGCGCAACGACCTGGAAACTCTAGCGGCGCTCGCCAGCCTCCTGGACTGCGAGGTCGCGATGTCAACCGCGACATCCGTCATGTGCGGCGCCGTCGGCACGCCGACCATCGAGGTCATACCGTTCCCGGACTGGGCGCCTTTTATCGGTGACCGAGACGCGCTGATCGGCCCGATCCGGCGTGTACTCCCCGATCGCAACAACGACTGGGTCCCGGCCTTCGCAAGCGCCGCCGATATGCTGCGCGCGACGTTGGCCGGCGATAACGAGACGTAACCCCTTTCTCTCTCGGGCCCGAGTGTTTATATTCAAAGTGTCGGGCAACCGACTATGGCGATAAACGGTGCGTGGAATAATCGTAGCGGACCCGGGGGCGGTACCCGGCGCCTCCACCAAATCTCCCAAGTCTTTCAAGGGAGTATTGAGGGGGCGAAACAGGATCGACGCGCGTGGTAAAGACGTTCTTTTCGCTCGGCATGGTACCGCCGATATCGGGCCAAGCAATAGTTGCCAACGACAACTTTGCGGAGGCACGCCTCGCTGCGTAAGCAGCTGGTAGCCTGAACTAAGTCCAGACGAGTCGCATCGGCTGGCGGGGTTTGGGGCGCACCTGGCAACAGAAGCGTCCCGCTTCGATGGGAATC
>JABIRP010000278.1 GCA_018699735.1 Rhodospirillaceae bacterium
GCTAAAAAATCACCAAAACTTACCAAATGCAGTGGCGCAATGATGCGAAAGGGTCGGCGCTCATCAGAGCCATTGGTACCCCATGACGACGGCGGCCAAGAAAAGGCTCCGAGTGATGCCATTGTAAGTCCAATTTCCCCATCCCATCTCCGCGCATCGCATTCCGACCCCGGTTGATCTCCCGGGAAGATGAAATCGAAATCATCGTATAAAAGTTGATTCAGCGTTTCACCCAGCGCCTCCGCGTCCGCCGGCGCAAAAACCTTCGCCGGTCGGGAGTGAGTTTCAGATATTCGCTGCGGATCGAATTCCGCTGGGTCGACCACAAAAGTCGTTTCCGAATATCGAAATTGAGAGGCCATATCCTGCGCGGCTCGAACGACTCCTTCCAATGAGGGGCCGTCTCTGCCGACCAAGGGAGCCAGGATGCGAAACGGCGCGTCCGGGCGCTCGCCAAGCCCAATCCACCGCTGGGCGTGCGGGTTGTCGAGGAATTCGGGCTTGTACGAGCGCATCGTTCGCTGCTGTTTGCCTATCGACCTGCCTTGGCGAGCGATGCTTCGCGGATAGCACTGAGCGTTGTCGTTGGTGTGATCGCGTTCGGATCGATCCGCACCTCGATCACCGCTGGCCGGCCAGAGGCTTGGGCGCGCTCAAAGGCCGCCTTGAACTCATCCGTGCGCGTCACCGTCTCACCGTGGCCACCGTAAGCTTTTGCCAAAGCAGCGAAATCCGGATTGATGAGTTCGGTATTTCGGATCCGCCCGGGATAGTGCCGCTCTTGGTGCATACGGATGGTGCCATAGAGCCCGTTGTTGATGATGATGGCGATGATATTGGCGCCGTTCTGGATCGCGGTGGCCAGTTCCTGGCCGTGCATCATAAAGCAGCCATCGCCATTCATTGAGACGACCATGCGATCCGGGTGCACCAGCTTGGCAGCAACGGCCGAGGGCAAGCCATAGCCCATCGATCCGCTGGTCGGTGACAAGCCAGACCGGTACATCTTGTACTGCCAGTAACGGTGCATCCAGCCGGCGTAATTGCCGGCGCCATTGGTGATGATCGCATCCTCGGGCAGGGTCTCGTTCAGCCAGGCGCAGATCTCGCCCATCTGCACATCACCGGGGATCGGCTCCGGCTTCAGGGTTTCCAGATACGCAGCATGACCAGCCTCAACCGAGGCCTTCCATTTGCTCCCGTCGAGTGGCTCCAGGCGCCCAAGTGCCTCGGCAAAAGCGCGCGGCCCGGCATTGATCAGCAGATCGCCCTGATATACCCGTCCGAGTTCGTCTGAACCGGAATGAATATGCACAAAGCCTTGCTTCGGGCGTGGGATCTCAAGCATGTCATAGCCGCCGGTGGTCATCTCCCCCATGCGCGCGCCGACGACGACCAGAAGATCGCTCTCGGCAATCCGCTTGCCCAGGGCCGGGTCGATGCCGATGCCGACATGTCCGACATAATTCGGATGGCGATTATCGAAATAGTCCTGACAGCGGAAAGAACAGGCAACTGGCACGCCGGAGGTCTCGGCAAATCCCTTGACCCGCTCGCAAGCCTCGGCATCCCATCCACCGCCGCCGAGGATCAGCAACGGGCTTTCGGCATCGGCCATCATGGTGCGCAAGCGATCCATGTCGCCGGGGCCGGGATGCGCCTCAACGCGCTGGTACGGCTCCAGAGCAGGCGCGGTTATGGTGTCGCGCAGCATGTCCTCGGGCAGCGCCAATACCACCGGGCCCGGGCGCCCGGAGGTCGCGGTATGGAAGGCTCGGCTCAGGTATTCCGGAATGCGCTCGGCGTCGTCAATCTGCGCCACCCATTTGGCCATCTGGCCATACATCCGGCGATAGTCGATCTCCTGGAAAGCCTCGCGATCGACCATGTGGCGCGCGACCTGGCCAATCAGGATTACCATAGGTGTCGAGTCCTGGAATCCGATATGAACGCCGGCACTCGCATTGGTGGCCCCCGGTCCGCGGGTCACCATGCAAACGCCCGGCTTTCCGGTCAGTTTACCGTAGGCCTCGGCCATCATCGCCGCACCGCCTTCCTGGCGGCACATGATCGTGCGGATATCGTTGGCATCGTGCAGGCCGTCGATTACTGCCAGATAACTCTCACCCGGCACGCCGAACACCATATCGACGCCGTGCAACCGCAGGGCGTCGACGATGGCGTGGCCGGCCAGACGGCCGCCCTCTGCTCCGGCGTCTCCATCTCCGGCGTTAATGGTCGATGCACTCATCCACGTATCCTTTGTATCTTTGGGTCTTGGGTTTATCGAGGTCTTCCTCGTTGACGTATTGGATCGAGCTTTTTCCTTTGAGCTCGGCCGGCAGGATCATGACCCGGATGAAGCTGGTACAGCCTTCTTCAGCCGCAGCCGCGAAAACCGGCTCTCTGCCATCCTCAAACCACGCTTCTCCCGGAGCGAATTTATGCGAGTGACCGCCACTGTCTATCCGGATGCCCCCCTCACGCAGGCACCTGATACCCGGGCCTTGATGGGTATGCAACAGCGCCACCCCGCTTGGCGGGAATCTAACGCTGTCACATCGCATCAGCCACTTTTCGGTTGGCGCGATGGTGGAAATGATGTCGCCCGACAACTGGTCTGTGACAATGCCGGTGCCGAGATCCGGTTCAGGCATCACATCAAGGGGCGTCAACTCCCAACGCCAAACCTCCGCGGCTCCGTCATCGTCGACAGCCCATGAAACAGTACCGGTTCCAAACCACGCCTGATCGGCTTCCACGACAGTCCCATCCGAGACCACGATCCGCCCGGCATTGCAGTAAAGTACCCGGGGATTTGCAGACAGCTTGGCGGTGACGGATGCACCTGCCGGCATCTTGTCTTTAAATAGGCGGAGCCAATATCCGCCTTCGTCTTCATCACTCACGAGATTGCTCCGATCGTGGTGCCAGGTTTTCCCCTCAAGCCGCGCCATTTCCGGCGATGCTGCCCCTCTCGATCACGTACATAGTATCCAGCAGTCCCTTCAGATGGGTATCATTAGACTCTGCAATCAGAACCGAAAGTCCCTCATTCTTCAAGTCCGAGAGCACCTCAACCATGCGCCTCGCAAGAATTGGCGCAATACCTTCCGTCGGTTCATCCAGCAACAAAAGCTTAGTTCCGACCATCAAGGCCCGCGCAAGTGCCACCAGTTTCTGCTGCCCACCGGAGAGCTGATTGGCCGAGCGATGGCGGAATTCAGCCACTTCCGGCATCAAACCATAGATCCAATCCAGTCGATCCCCGGCGTCTTCTAAATCAGTCGCATGGGCCGGGATTAGAACATTGTCCTCAGCGGTAAGATCCGGAACCAGTCGTCGATCTTCAGGCATGAAACCGATGCCCAGGTGCGCGCGTTTGAAATCGTGAACCTTGACCAACTCAAAATGCTCGAACTCGATCGAGCCGGCCTTAACCTTTAATTGCCCCATTACGGATCGCATGAAGGTCGTCTTACCGGCGCCATTGCGCCCAATCAATCCGCACATCTGGCCCGGCGGCACACTCAGGTCAACGCTCCGTAGGATCGGCACCGGTCCAATATCAACGTCGAGGCCGCTGACTTTAAGCATCGGCGTTTCCTTCCGCATCGTCGCGGCGATGGTGTTCCTCGCCGATAACAAACTCCTTCACCTTCGGATCCACAAGAGCTTCGGCCGGCGGAGCGTCGCAGATAATCTCGCCCTGATAAAAGGCGAGCACACGGCCGACGTAGCGCTCGACGATCTCCATATCGTGCTCGACGAACAGGACGGTCACCTTTTCCTCCCGCAGCGCCGACATGACCGTGTCCATGAGGCCGAATTTTTCATCGGTGGAAATCCCGCTTGTCGGCTCGTCGAGTAGCAGAATTCTTGGCCGCGCAACCATCGCCATGGCGATATCGAGAAGCTTTCGCACACCTTGCGGCAAAGAGGACGCGAGATGGTCGCGGTAATCACCAATCCCATATCGGGTCAGCAAGGCCTCGCACTGTGTCTCCAGGTCCGGGCGCTTCATATACCTAAGGACTGAAAAGCCTGTCGCAGCAGCAATCCCCAGTGCTGTCAAAAGATTCTCGTATACGGTTTCGGTCATAAACACTTGTGGCACCTGAAAGGACCGACAGATGCCTAGGCGCGTGATCTGGCGCGGCTCGAGTTGCGTGATGTCTCGCCCTTCGAAAACGATCTGACCGGATGTCGGCTTCAGATAGCCTGTCACCATATTGACGAAGGTAGTCTTGCCAGCGCCATTGGCACCGATGATGCCGACCACCTCGTCTTGAGAAATGGCAACATTGACGTCCTTGGCGGCGGTCACTGCGCCGAAGTTTTTAGATATACCCCGTGCTTCCAGGATCGGGCTCATCGCTCACCCTCCTTCCGGCCGAATATTCGCGCCAGCAGTGACCAAACACCGCCCGGCAGGAAGAAGATGATGGCCAAAAGGGTTGCCCCGACAATCAACTGCCAGGCATGGGGCAGCCATTCGAAAGCGTAAGTTCGGATCAACTCGAAAACGACGGAACCAATAAACGGTGCCGCGACGCTCCCTGGCCCGGACAAAATGGTGACGAACACCAATTCACCCGAAATCGTCCAATTGACCATCGAATCCGGGTCAACCTGGCTGAGTGAGATCGCCAGGATAGCGCCGCCAAGCCCGGCAAGCGCTGCCGACATGACATATTTGACGTGGATGGCATGGGCGACCGAGTAGCCCAGATATTCGACCCGGATCTCGTTGTCCCGGATTGCCGTGCTCAGATTGCCGAGCGTGGACTGTAGATACCGGTGGACCAGCAACGCCGCACCATACCCGATGCCGCAAAGCACGAAGTAGAGCACGATCTTGTTGTCGGCCGCCTCCTCAGCACCGAAGCCGAGAAAACTAGGTGTCGGCACGCTGAAACCATCGGTACTCCCGAGAGCTTCGGTCTTGACCAGGATGCCATAGAGCACCATCGAAAACGCCAAGCTTAGCATCGCGAAGAAGATGTCCCGGTACCGGCGGATGATGAAACCAAGAAAGAAACCAACAGTACTGGCCACCAGCATCGCCGCCGGAACGGTCACTAGGATCTCCGAGACCCCCAGCTCCTTGCCCAGGATCGCGACCGTGTAAGCGCCGAGTCCGTAATAGAAAGCGTGCCCGAACGAGATGAGGCCGGTGCGCCACAATACCATCAACCCCAACACCGCCAGCGCGCGGGAGAATGAGATGTTGAGGATGTTCAACAGCCAGTCCGGGAGCACTACTCCCGCCACCAACATAACCACCAGCCCTATCGTCAGCCCGGGGATAGTCCAATCGCGTGACGCTGTCATGCCGGGCCCCTAAATTTTTCGGGCCTTGGCCGGGGCAAATAGACCCTCCGGCCGGAACACAAGAACTACCGCCATAACGGCATAGACCACGAAGAGCTCCAATTCGGGAAATTGATGAACTGCGATCGCACGCGCCATTCCAACGACCATTGCGCCGATAAGCGCGCCTGGAATACTCCCCATGCCACCAATCACGACGACGGCAAAAGACAACACAATCACCTCGACGCCAAATCCAGGCGCCACCGATACGGTCGGCGCCACATAGGCGCCGCCGAGCGCACCGAGCATGGCGCCAATGACAAAGGTGACGATGTAAACCCGGCTAACGTTAATGCCTAAATAGGACGCCATCTCACGGTCGTGGATAACTGCTTTTAGAAGCCGGCCCCAGCGCGTGCGGTTGAGCGCAAACCATAGAGAAACAGCGACGGCCAACGCCAACAGGATCATGCTGAGGCCATATACCAACCGCCCAATTCCGCCGATCTCGACATTCCCAAGCGCCGCCATTGGCTGGTACGCGAAATACGGATCGACCCCAAAGACCAGCAGGATCGTATCCTCAAGAATCAGGAACGTGGCAAATGTCGCCAGCACGATGATCACCTCGTCCAGGTGATACATATGGCGCAACAACGTGCGCTCGATTATCGCGCCTAAAACAACGCCAACACCGATCGCCGCAACCGGGATCATCGCCATCGTGGCAAGATCGGTAAATCCGTGATTGGACACCACCCCGATCAAGTACGCTGCGGCGTAAGCGCCCCAAGCGTAAAAACTGCCATGTGCAACGTTCAGGATCTTCATGACACCGAAGATCAACGTCAATCCGACAGCCACGATGAACAGATACGACGAGAACTCGAGCCCATCGAGCAAGATAGTGATCAAAAGGTCCATGCGGGTCCCGCGAGTGGATCGGTAAGCTAGGTGGGAACAGGTCCGAACCGAGGACAGAGTGTCCCCGGTTCGGTCATTGTTCAGATGTGCCGGTCATACGTTCCGGATCAGCACTTGGCGCCCTTCATGCCGCCCTTGATCCAGTCGACGCTCTTCACGCCATCCGGCGGCATGACACAGGTGCCCTTGAAGAACACAACGTCGGATGCGCCCGGCTCACCGGTGTCGGCGTTGTACTTGGACAAGCCGTACACATGCTCCGTGATGGCCTGATGGCCACCAGCAAGCGCCATGTCGACATTGGTCGAGAAGCTCTCAAACTTGAGACCGGTCAATGCCTTCATGACCTGATCCTGGTTCGGGAAGCCGCCGGCCGCCTTGGCCGCGTTGTCATAAGCGATCTTAGCCGCGAGAACGCCTTGGCCGTACTGATATGCCGGGCCCGACGGAAAGACGCCATAGCGATCCTTGTAGGCTTTGATGAACCATTCGTTCAGAGCCGTTTTGCGGTCACGAACCAGCACACCGTACGGGCCACGGGCGCCGAGGATGATCCCATCAGGCATCTTTTTGCCAAGGCGATAGGACGCTGTACCACCGACCGTGAACACAACTTTTTTCTTCTTGAACAGACCGCGCACCGCGCCCTGGAAGATGAAGCTCTCAAGATCGCCATCCCAGAACGACGAGTGTACGAGATCCGATTTATCGAGCGACAAGGCCGAAATTTCGGAGCCGTATTGGCCAGCGAAAATTTTCGGGAACTGGAGTTTTGCGGATGCCTTCGAGCCAGGCTTCAGGTTCTGCATCGTCAGATTGAAATCGCGCCAGGAATCTTGCCCCCAGGCATAATTCTGATTGATGCCGGTATAGCTGTTGACCTCGGGGAACTTCGTCGTCACGTAATGCGCCGCTGCGACGTTATCAGCCGTGGCATGCGCCATAGTCCGGAAAATATAGGTGCGTGACGCTTCCTCAAAGACCCGAGGCGTGCCGCAGACCGTAAAGATCGTCAGCCGCTTCAACTCTTCCACGACCGGTGCCAACGCGGCACAGGAGCCCGAAGAGATATAACCGATCACCGCATCGACGTTCCGCTTCTGCACCAGGTTGCGATATTCCGCCACCTGCTTGGTGTTGCCACCGGACTCGTCAACATAGATCGGATCGGCAATGGCGCCGGCAAAGCCCTTAGTGTTGTACGGCGCCGGTAGTTTACCGCGATTGATCGACTCGATTACCAGTTCGGCACCGTTGCGCGACGGGACGCCGAACGGACCGGCCGCCGGGCCGGACAAGAAGGATGGAACCGCGATCGAAATTCGTTCTTTCGCCTGGGCGGCACCGGCCAGCGCAACAGCGCTCACCGCCACAGCCGCCAATGCGACATGCTTCGTCGTTTGCCAAGTCTTAGACATTAGTCTCTCCCTTTCAGCAAAGCTCTCCAATGATCTGCCCGAGTTTGGAGCCGCCCTCAAAAACCACGAGCGCTTCCCATCGGGTCTCGTATTCCAGACGAAAGAAAACATGGGAGCCACAGGATTGCAACGTTGGCTGTCATCAAGGCATCTGGCATCCGGCATCACGGTGTCAGGGCATGGGTGGGACCTTGGCATTCTGCATCTTGGTTTGGATGATCATCAAACCGTCCATACTGCATTCGGAAAAATCGGCCCCAGCCACATCAACCTCTTCCAAATGTGTGCCATCCATTACAGCACCTGTTAGGACTGCCCTCGCAAGCGATGTTGATATCAGCTTAGCGCCGCTCAGATTTGCCGGCCATTCACGCGACAATCTGCCAGTTTTGGTGTCAATAATTGCAAGACGGCTCAAATTGGCCTGGGAAAGATTTGCGCCCTGCAGCGCCGAGTTCGACAACACGACGCCCCGCATATCGCAGATACTCATGTCCGCACCGGTTAAATCAGCCCCGTCGAAACGCGTAAATCTGAACGAACAGCGCCCCAGCTTGGCGCCTTGAAGGTTCGCGTTGGTCAGATCCGCCGCGCTCAGATCTGCGCCGCCGATATTGGCGCCGCTCAAGTCGGCTCCTGACAGTTCGGCCCGCAGGCCACGCTGCCCACCACTCGCGATCCAAACGAAATGCTCAAACACAGCGACTTGAAGCTCTGGGTCCAGATCCTCCATTCCGTCGGCGATGATGCAGCCATCCAGATTTGCGCCTGACAAATCGGCGCCGTCAAGATGGCAGGCTCTCAGGTCCGCTCGCGACAAATCGGTATCGACCAAAATCGCGCCGAAGAAATTCACATCACGCAGGATCGCTCCGGTCAGGTCGCTCCCCTTGAACTTCGCCCCCTCAAGGTCAGCGGTAGAAAGGTCGACCCCTACCAGGTTCGCGTCGTCGAACGACGCCCTGGTCGCTTTCACGCCGGTCATCACCGCTCCCGCAAGATTGGTATGGGTGATCCGGGTTTCCTGCAAGTCGGCATTCGCGAGATTGGTCGGTGTTCCGGCCTCACGAAATGATGTGGAAATTCGCGCCGGGCGCATATCAGCGCCGGTTAAATCTGCCTCGGACAGTTTCGCGCCCTCAAAGTCCGATCCGCGGCAGTGGGAGTCGATCAATTTGACCCGTGTCAAATCGGCACCCCGAAATGATACGCCTGCCAATTCCGCCTCGCTGAGATCGGAGTCCGATAGATTGGCACCCGAAAAATCGGCCCCGCTGGCAAAGGCCTGGCGCAAATCAGCACCGCTCAAATCGGCGCCGGAAAACTTCCCGTTGCGAAAGTCCGCACGCGTGCCGCCGGATGCGCCACTCAAAAATTTGGCGTGCCCCTCGATAAGGTCACGGACCTGGCTCTCAGCATCCAAATTATCTGCGCTCAAAATCCGTCCCTCGCCCTTAACTATTCATAACGCGGCGGTATCAGTGCCTCCGCCAAATTGGCGCCGAAAAAATCTGCTCGCTTGGCGACGCAACCGCTGAAATCCGTACCCTCGCACCCGATGTCAGTAAAAACCGAGTTCGATAGTTTTGCGTCTCGAAGGTTCGCGGCGTTGAAACTTGCGTTGCAAAATTGGCTCTCTGAAAGGTCCGACGCCAACTCGCGCGCCAATTTTCCCGTCTGCGGGTCAATGACGCGCATCGGCTGTAGATTGGCGCGTTCGAAATTTGCCGCCTCCGCAGATACCTGGTTCAGTTTAGCGCCTCTCAGATCGGCGCGTCGCAGGTCCGCGCTGTCAAGATTGCATCCCTGGAAGTGGCAAAATCGGAAGGAACACTGTGCCAGTTTTGCATTTTTGAGGTTTGTGCCTTTAAAAATCGCAGCACTGAGGTCGGCGCCTGAGAGATTTATCCCAGACAAATCAGCATTGGAAAAATCTGCGCGAGACCCCGCTGTGCCGCCGGTGGCGATCCATTGAAAATGCAGGCTTATTTTGGTGCGAATATATTCGGGCAAGTTGCCCATATCTTCGGCGACGATGCAGTTTTCAAGTTTGGCGCCCGAGAGATCCGCGCCATCGAGTTGGCACGCACGAAGATCGGCACCGCTGAGATCCGTGTTCGTCAGAACTGCACCGTAAAAATTGACTTCCCGCAACTTGGCGCCACGCAGATCCGTCGCTCGGAAATAAGAGCCGGACAGGTTAGCACCCGACATGTCGGCCCCAGGGAGTTTCACGCCATCGAAAGAAGCTCTTTCGGCCGTCACGCCAACAAGCGATGCACCAGCCATGTTGGTTCGAACAATTGTCGCATCACTAAGATCAACTCTATTGAGATTTACCACCTCGCCTTCGTCGCCAGACCCTGCCTTTTTTCGTGTCGGGCTGAGATCCGCGCCCGTCAGGTCAATGCCGTTCAGCCGTGCTTCCTCGAAATCCGCGCCCCGGCAAATCGCCGCGCTTAGGTTGGCGCCGACCAAATCTGCCGATCGAAAGGACGCACCGACCAAATGCGCCTGGCTCAAGTTACTGCCGCTCAAATGGCCTCGATCGAAATTGCAGCCAGACAACATGGCGCGCCTAAGGTCCTGATTTCGAAGAACCGCACCAGACTGGCGGGACTCCCGCAAATCAAGGCGCACGCCTCCCGCTTCCTCATTCAAATAGGACAAGTGAAGTTTCAATGCCGACCGCAATTGGGCGTCGTCTGTATCCGGTTCGATAGTCAAAACACCCCTTCCATGTGTTTAGAATATAATGCCATATCTCATTTTTGGTTCATGAATTTTAAGTATTTTCCGAGAATTTTGTTAATAAACATTTAACCAAGATCATTTCCCGGTTCGAAAACCAACTGCACCCGGTCGCCGACGAAGCGCGCGACGGCATGTTCGACCGGCAGGCCGTCACGATCGGCATTCACACTTTCAACGACCAGGACCGGGCGGCGGCGAGAGAGCCCCAAGAGATCCGCATCCTCTGCATCCGGCAGGCGCGCGGTCACGCGCGAGACCCGGCGTTCGTAGTCGGTACACCCATGCGCCGCCAGCGCGGCCGTTACCGACCCGGTTTCCCGATAGCGGTCCGCCATGTCCGGGAACCTGCCCGCCGGGAAATGACGTTCGACGACAGAGACCGGGCGGCCATCCGCTTCACCCACGGTTTTAAGTTTGTGAACCTGTTGTCCGGGGGCAATTTCCAAAGCTTCCGCCACGATCACGGATGCGGAGACCACGACAGCCTCGATCAACCTGCCGCCAGGCGTTCGGTGTTGGCGACCAAGGTTCTCGGAAAATCGGGTGCGCCGACTAATCGGATATTCCAGTGGGGATTCGGCAACATGGATTCCGCGCCCCTGGGTCACATCGACAAGCCCAGCCTCCCGAAGTCCCGCGATTGCCTGACGTACTGTGTGCCGATTGACTGAGAATCTGTGAGCCAGTTCATGTTCGGTCCCGAGCCGTCCGCCCGGGATAACGCCGCCGCCAGCTATTTCCCGGCGCAAGATCTGTTCAATCTGGCGCCAGAGCGTTACGCCCGAACCTCGGTTTAACATCGCCCGATCCTCCGCTAGAGCAAATATCCTTGCCGGGGTTCAATCCACCGGTTTACGCCCCGCTTCTGGCATGGTATCGATGATAATCTATATGTCTAGACAAATAGGCTGATTGTCGTGCCCCCTCCCTCCTTTGACGCTACAGAACACGGCCCGGATACCGGACAAATCGGGGCTAAAACCGAGGCAAATCAGATCCGCAGCCGCCGGATGTCAGTATTGGCCAAGGCGCAACCGGACCGCCTCGAGGCGTTGTGGCAAAAATTCGATGCGCACCCCAAATGGCAACCGTTGAAGGCGACGGAGACCGGCATGGTCATGGTTCGTGGACGGCTTGGCGGCACTGGCGACGCATTCAATCTCGGAGAAACGACTGTGACCAGGGCCGCTGTTCGCCTGGAAGACGGTCGGGTCGGCCTGTCGTATGTCGCCGGTCGTGACCACCAGCACGCCGAGACAGCCGCCGTGCTCGACGCTCTATTGCAGGGCCAGGACGATGAGTGCGACTTAGAGCGTGCAATCATCCGTCCGATCGAAACTGAGGCCCAAGACAGCAAGGCCAAGCGCGCACGAAAGACAGCCGCAACCAAGGTCGATTTCTTCACGGTCGTACGCGAGCGCGAAGCATGACGGAAACAGGTGATTTCAGTGCTGGATTTAGCGACGGCCTTCGAACCGGCCTGGCCAATCCGGCAGAGGATGCTCAGGGAATATTCCGGGCCGCACTAGACGCGATGTCGCGCCCAGGAACGATCATTACCCTCAATCAAGAACTCGCCCCACCGCCGCCGCTCGGAACGGCGACCGCCGCGATCCTGCTCGCGTTGGCTGATAGAGACACACCGGTATGGCTCGGCACTTCCCTCAGCAACCCCGATATATCCGGTTTTCTTCGCTTCCATACAGGCGCAGCCGTGACCACGTCCCCCGGTGCTGCTGGTTTCGCTGTGACCGAGGGCGTGCCTGATCTGCCACTCGACGCGTTCTCTCTCGGGGAGGATGAGTACCCGGACAGATCGACAACGCTCATCATGCAAGTCGAAGATCTCAGCAGCGATGGCCCCATCGTCCTGACCGGCCCCGGCATAGAAACTGGCATTGAAATTGGGCGCCGGATCCAGATCGGCGGTGTCGCAAAATCGTTCTGGAGCGCCCGGTCCAATCTTTCGGCACTTTTCCCGCGCGGCTTGGACCTCTTCTTTTGCTCAGGCAATCGTCTGGCTGCACTGCCCCGCACGACCACCGCCAAGATCACCGAAACAGGAGAGTGAAATGTATGTCGCGGTGAAAGGGGGAGAGACGGCGATCGAAAACGCCGAAAAGCTGCTGGCCGAAGAGAGGCGCGGCAACCCCGACGTACCAGAGATCTCGCTCGAGCAAATCTCAGAGCAGCTCTCTCTCTCGGTCGACCGGGTGATGGCCGAAGGATCTCTGCATGATCGCAAGCTCGCCTCTCTCGCCATCAAGCAAGCCCGCGGCGACTTGGTCGAGGCGATCTTCTTGTTGCGCGCGTATCGCACCACCCTGCCCCGGTTTGGCGCAAGCGAACCACTCGATACAGCTCAAATGGCCATCCAAAGGCGGGTCTCCGCTACCTTTAAGGATCTCCCGGGTGGTCAGATCCTGGGACCGAGTTTCGACTATACCCACCGGTTGTTGGACTTCGATCTGGCCGAAAACGGCGCCATGCCGGAGCCAGCGCCGGAGGCAGACACCCCAGTCGATGCCACGATGCCTCGGGTTGCCGACCTGTTGGGCGAGGAAGGATTGATCGAACGCGAGATCCCAAACGACCAGGACGCAGGCGAGCCGCTCGATCTGACCCGGGACGCAGCACGCTTCCCACTTGATCGCGCGACCCGCATGCAAGGCCTGGCGCGCGGCGATGAAGGCTTCTTGTTGTCGCTTGGGTATTCCACTCAACGGGGCTACGGCCGCAATCATCCCTTCGCTGGTGAGATCCGTTTGGGCGAGGCCAGCGTCGAGTTCATCCCTGAGGAACTCGGCTTCGCCATCGAGATCGCCGACATCACGGTTACCGAATGTCAGATGGTCAACAGGTTCCAAGGCTCCGACGAAATCCCGGCGCAGTTCACCCGAGGTTATGGGCTGGTTTTCGGCCACAACGAGC
This sequence comes from Rhodospirillaceae bacterium, assembly GCA_018699735.1. Lineage (GTDB taxonomy): Bacteria > Pseudomonadota > Alphaproteobacteria > Thalassobaculales > Thalassobaculaceae > JABIRP01. The sequence goes on from JABIRP010000278.1 coordinate 13,344, forward strand.
GCAAAGCCATGTCCGCCGCGTTGGTCGACCGGGCATTGCGCGCCGAAGAGCTCGGTGAGGCAACCGACGCACCGGCGCAGGATCAGGAGTTCGTGCTGTCACATGCTGACAACGTAGAAGCGTCCGGCTTCGTGCAGCACCTGAAACTGCCGCATTACGTCGACTTTCAATCCGAGTTGATCACGGTTCGTGCCCTCCGCGCCGAGGCCCTGGACAAGCAGGCGGCGGAGTAGGGCCATGAATGCAACCGGCTACAACTTCGCCTATCTCGACGAGCAGACCAAAAGGATGATCCGGCGGGCCATCCTGAAGGCCGTGGCGATACCCGGCTATCAAGTCCCTTTCGGCGGTCGCGAGATGCCCCTGCCCTATGGCTGGGGAACCGGCGGCATCCAGGTCACCGCCTCGATCATCGGCGCTGACGATGTGCTCAAAGTCATCGACCAAGGCGCCGACGACACAACAAACGCCGTCAATATTCGCCGCTTCTTCGCCAAAACCGCCGGCGTCACCACGACCGAACACACAACCGACGCGACGATCATCCAGACCCGGCACCGTATTCCGGAAGTGCTCCTCTCGGCACATCAGACCATCGTCTATCAAGTACCAACCCCGGAGCCTCTGCGTTGGATCGAGCCACGCGAGGCCGAGACCCGCAAAATGCACGCGCTGACTGAGTACGGCATCATGCATGTCGGCCTTTACGAGGACATCGCACGGTTTGGCCGGGTCACCACGTCCTATAACTACCCTGTTCGGGTTAACGCCCGCTATGTGATGTCGCCGAGCCCGATACCGAAATTCGACAATCCGAAGATGGACCAAATGGATGCTCTGCAGCTGTTCGGGGCCGGTCGCGAGAAGCGGGTCTATGCAATCCCGCCTCACACCAGTGTCGAGAGCCTGGATTTCGAGGACCACCCGTTCCAGATCGAAACCTGGGAGGAGCGATGCGCCCTCTGCGACGCCGACGACAGTTTCCTCGATGAGGTGATTACCGACGACGCCGGCACCCGCATGCATGTCTGCTCCGACAGCGACTATTGCCGTGATCGCCAAGAGGCAGGCCATGTTGGTGACGGAGGCCCAGAATGAGCGATTTTGACGATGCGCCACTGCTGCGGGTCTCGGGCCTGACCCACCGATACGGCAACACCATCGCCTGCCGCGATGTCTCGTTCGAACTTTATCCGGGAGAGGTGCTTGGCATCGTCGGCGAGTCCGGTTCCGGCAAGACCACGTTGCTCGATTGCCTGTCCGGGCGCCTGCGCCCGAGTACCGGCGAAGTCGCATACGACGTTCGCGGGCGCGGTCTCCTCGACATCCACCGGCAGCTCTCGGAACCCGAGCGCCGGATGCTGATGCGCACGGACTGGGGCATCGTCTTACAGGACCCGCGCGAAGGCTTGCGGATGCGGGTTTCGGCCGGTGCCAATGTCGGCGAGCGCCTGATGGCCATCGGCGCCCGGCACTACGGAGAGATCCGCGCCCAAGCGGTCGATTGGATGGAACGGGTCGAGCTCGATCTGGCGCGCATCGACGATCCGCCCTCGACATTCTCCGGTGGCATGCGTCAGCGCCTGCAGATCGCCCGCAATCTGGTAACGGGACCGCGCCTGGTGTTCATGGACGAACCGACCAGCGGGCTGGATGTCTCGGTCCAAGCACGGTTGCTGGATCTACTGCGGCGTCTCACTCGTGAGCTGAACCTCGCCTCGATCGTCGTCACCCACGACCTGGGTGTGGTTCGGTTGCTGTCACACCGCCTGATCGTGATGCGCGACGGCGAGGTGGTCGAACACGGCCTGACCGACCGGGTCCTCGACGACCCGAGACACCCCTACACCCAGCTCCTTGTATCTTCCATTTTGCCGGTGTGACGATGAGCGATCATAGACCACACCCCATGATCCGCGTCGAACAGCTAACCAAGAGTTTCGTGCTGCACAATCAGGGCGGCGTTGAGATCCCAGTGTTCGCCGATATCGACCTTGAGGTAACGGCCGGCGAGTGCCTGGTGCTCGCCGGGCCGTCTGGTGTCGGGAAATCCACACTCCTGCGTTCGCTGCACGCCAATTACCTGCCGAACCAAGGCCGGGTGTTCGTCCGTCATCGCGAAGAATGGGTCGACTTGGCAGTCGCCGAGCCCCGTACCGTGCTGGACGCACGACGCCACACCGTCGGCCATGTCAGCCAGTTTCTGCGCGCTATTCCCCGGGTCCCGGCAATCGATCTAGTAGCCGAACCGATGCTCGATATCGGGATCGGACAAGACGAAGCAATCGACCGAGCCGCAGCAGTCTTAGCCCGGTTAAACCTGCCGGAAGCGCTTTGGCGCCTACCGCCGGCAACCTTCTCCGGCGGCGAGCAACAACGGGTTAACATTGCGATCACTTTCGCGCGCGACTATCCCATACTGCTGCTGGACGAGCCAACCGCGTCGCTTGATGCCGGTAACCGGGCCGTGGTGATCGAAATGATCCGGGAAGCGACCGCAAACGGTGCGGCCGTGGTTGGCATATTTCACGACCGCGACGTGCGCGAAGCCGTCGGCACGCGAGAGTTTGATCTGAGAGAAGCGAGACCGGCCGCATGAACATTCGAACCGCGCCCCTTACCAACGCCCGCATGGTCCTCGGCGATGAAGTGGTCCACGGGACGTTGGCGGTCTCTGGCGGTGAGATTTCGGATATTTCTCAATCCGGTTCGTCTGTCGCCGAAGCGGAGGATCTCGAGGGCGATTTCCTGATTCCGGGCTTGGTCGAATTGCACACCGACAATCTTGAACGCCACATGATGCCACGCCCGAAAGTGTTCTGGCCGGCGACGCCAGCGCTGCTCTCGCACGACGCCCAAGTCACCGCTGCCGGGATCACAACCGTGTTCGACGCAATCGCGATGGGCGGCACCGCCTGGAACGCCGACCGCGAGACCATCATGAATACCTCGGTCGAAGCCGTTGGCATCGCCAAATCAGACGATGTGCTGCGCGCCGACCACCGACTGCATTTGCGAAGTGAGGTATCCAACCCCAGGGCCGAAGAATTGTTTGAGCGTTTTGCCGATGACCCCTTGGTTGGCATCGTCTCGCTAATGGACCACACACCTGGGCAACGCCAATTCGTCGATTTGGAGCGCCTTAAAACCTATTTCATGAGCCGGTACGCTATGAGCGAAGGTCAGTTCGAGGCTTACTTGCGCTCTAAAAAGGCCGATCAGGAAGCGCATGCTCATGAACACCGACAAGTAATTGCCGCCGGCGCGCGTGACCGTGGCCTGGTTCTGGCGAGCCATGACGACGCTACTGAAGACCATGTCGAGGAGGCGGCATCGCTCGGCCTTACGATAGCGGAATTCCCAACGACGATCGACGCGGCCCGTGCCGCGCACGCTTGCGGCATGCGTACGATTATTGGTGGGCCAAATATGGTGCGCGGCGGCTCGCACTCGGGAAATGTATCGGCCGGCGATCTGGCGAAAGCCGGGCTGTTGGATGCCTTCTCGTCCGACTACATCCCGTCCAGTCTGCTACACGGTGCCATGCTGCTGCACGACAAACACGGCGCCACCTTGCCTGACGCAATCGCCACCGTCACCCGCAACCCCGCCGACATGGCAGGACTGGACGACCGCGGCGAGCTTCGTATCGGCGCCCGAGCGGACCTCGCCCGAATTCGCAGCCTAGATGACGGAACGCCAGCAGTTTTGGCGGTATGGCGCGAGGGCAAGCGGGTTATTTGACCTAAACTTGGCCGCGGAAACGGATATTCGTTGCCGCACATATTGCATTGCCGCCCACGGCCAGTAAGGTCCGCAGCATGCAAAATGACATTGATTACCCTCTCGGGGATTTCACCCCTAACGAAGGTGAACCAACCGAGCTCGCGCCCGGTGTCCTATGGCTTCGCTTCAGCCTTCCTTTCGCGCTTGATCATATCAACCTCTATGCCCTCGACGACGGGGATGGCTGGGTTTTGGTCGATTGTGGGGTTAGTAACGCGCACTCCCAAGGTACCTGGGAGACACTGCTTGCCGGGCCTTTAGCCGGGCGGCCGGTGAAACGGATCATAGTCACTCACTTTCATCCCGATCATATCGGTTCCGCCGGATGGCTGGTCGAGCGTACCGGTGCCGACCTGGCGATGAGCCGGTTGGAATGGGAGAAGGCGCAAGAGTTGCACAGTAAGGCCGAGAGTGGGTTTAGCGATGAGGTTTGGCGGTTCTATGCCAGTACGGGCATTGCGAGCGACTTTGTCGACAAACTGAGAGACCTCGGAAACATTTACCGGCCACAGGTTTCACCACCCCCAGCAAACTACCAATGCCTAAGCGACGGAGATGTGCTTCAAATCGGTGGCAATAACTGGCGTGTGATCACCGGGGCCGGGCATTCGCCGGAACATGTCTGCCTGCTGTCGGAAGAGGCGGGCCTGATGATTGGCGGTGATATGTTGTTGCCGCGCATCACGCCGATCATCGGGGTTTGGGAAGATGACCCGACGAGCGATCCGTTGGCCGATTACATATCCTTCCTACGTCGTGCGAAGGATTGGCCGGATGGTGTCCTGATCCTACCGTCCCATAATCGCCCGTATCATGGATTGCACGCGCGGGCTCGATATTTGCTGGCACATCACGACGAAAGGCTTGGCGTTACGCTTGAAACTTGCGCTGAGCCATCGACCGCTCACGATGTTATGCTCCGCCTGTTCACGCGCGAATTGGACGCCCATTCGGTCCGGTTTGCGGCGAGCGAATCTCTGGCACATATCCACCGACTACTTCATGCTGGCTCGCTGCAGCGGTCGACTGCGTCAAACGGAATTCATCGATATGCTCAGGTCGGTGCCTAAACGCACAGATTTCAGCCGGCATCTTCGCTGCCCGCGATAACACCGCTGACCAAGTTCTGGCTGTACAGGGCCGTCTCATCGAGCCAGCCATCCGCCGGCCGAAATTTTTCGATCATGCGCATGATCTGGCCTTCGAGTTCCCGGCGCAATCCCTCCGCCTGCTGCACCGATATACGCTCGAAACGGAGGGAGTCACCCGGGCGCAGGCGACCTAGACGCGGGATATCGGCAGAGATGACCGTGCCGATCTTGGGATAACCACCGGTCGTCTGGTGGTCGGCCAAGAGCACGATCGGCAACCCGGTTCCCGGCACCTGGACTGCGCCTGTGACAATACCGTCCGAGACGATGTTGTAGCCCCGCGCGTGCTCCAACTCCGGCCCGTCAAGGCGTATCCCCATGCGGTCAGCCTCGCGTGACACGAGATAGTCCGAGCCAAGAAACAGATCAATCGCCGCTGACGTGAAGTAATCATCCTGCGGCCCAAAGACGATACGCATGGGGCCACCTTGGTCGAGGTAGGAGAGATCATCATGCCGGATTTCGCCACGCGGCTCGGCCTCCGTCAGCCCGAGCGGTAGTTCATCGCCCTCCTGCAACGCTCGCCCACCGAACCCGCCGAGCGATGCCCGAACATAGGTTGAGCGGCTGCCGTAAAGTTCCGGCACCTCGATACCGCCTTCGATCGCAAGATACGCGACACCGCTGTCGGCGATCGATGAGATCCGCAATCGCTGGCCGCGTGTCACTCTGACAGAGCAATGCGATGGCAATTGGACGCCATCCCCATCCAGCAGTTCCAGCTGTGCCCGTGTACCGGCGAGCGCGACGCGGGCCGAGTCCGCCATAACCTCCAGCGTCGGCCCCATCAACCGCAACTCAAGCGCCACCGTCTCGCCCGGATTCCCAACCAGCGCATTTGCCAACCGGAATGCCACTGGATCAAGTGCGCCCGAAACCGGGACCCCCAGGTGCTGATGCTGCGGTCGCCCCAAGTCCTGAAGCGTCACATTGAACCCGGCGGATAGGACTTTTACAGCGCCCATTATTCGTCAATCACGGCTTGATCAATTTCATAGGTCCGCTGTTCCACCGCGCGGCGCGTCTCATGGTACTCGGGTTCTGAAATCGGAATGAACTGGATCTGGTCCCCGGCCGCAACCAGGATCGGGTCTTCGCGATCGCCATCATAGAAGTCGACCGGCGTGCGACCAATCAAGTGCCAACCACCCGGGCATTCGAGCGTATAGACCGTGGTCTGCCGACCAGCCACCGAGATCGAACGAGCCGGGACCTTCACCCGCGGCTCCC
>JABIRP010000279.1 GCA_018699735.1 Rhodospirillaceae bacterium
CTGGCGGAACTACCGGAAAGCGACGCTTCGGGCGAGATCGCGCAGATTTACGCGGACGTCCGGCGACTTTGCGCCGTGCCCTACGTGTCATCGATGCAGCGCCATCTGGCGACGCGCGCCGGCTGGCTTGAGTGGGCCTGGTCGTCGATCGGTCCGGTGTTCCACGACGGTCGAGCCCAGGAGATCAGCTGGCGCTTAGCCGAGAAATTGCCAATACGCACTCTCGATCCAATCCCAACGGCTTCCCTTCGCCTATGGAATGTCGACAAACGGGACGAGGAACGCATCGGCGCGGTCTGCGAGACCTTCATTCGAGCCAGCCCAACCAACCTCATCTTCTCCGGGATATTGCGGCGCTTGTTGGCGGGGGAGAGGCCCGGCAAAACCACCGCGTCAGAAATTGTGACCGAATGGGTGCCGCCCAAGCCAACATCAAACACTCCGCCTTTGGTCGCTATTGAGGCCCTGGAAAACAACACGCGCACCGCGCTGATGACGTTTTCGACCACGATCAACGATACGCCCTTCGTTCCAGGCCTCTACCGGATGCTCGCCAATTGGCCCGGGCTGCTCGCGCATTTGGCGACGGTATTGGCACCGCGTCTCAGCGACCCTGAGACCATCGGCGCCTGTAACGATTTGGCCCAAGCCATTGACGAGGCTGCAGCCGAGTTGCTCACGACTCTGCCGCCACTAGCGGACACGCCCCATCTGCCTCCAGCATCGGATTTTCCGGCGGTTTTGGCCGCCGTCGAAACATACCGGAAAACCAGCCCGCAGATGGTCATCTACTCAACACTGATCCGCGACGCGCTTGCGGGTTAGTTTTGCCGCGAACGCTTGTCGTCACCCTGGACCTGTCCCCTTGCTGGGCAGTCGAGCGAGCACCCCGTCCGTCAGCGCCGGCGGCAGTGCGCCCAACAGCCAAACAGCGAAAACCATTGGCCAGGGAAAGGCGATGCGCGATTGGTTATGGGACAATCCTCGGCGGATGATCCGTGCGGCGGCATCCGCTTCGATCATGAAAGGCATCGGAAAATCGTTCGCGTCCGTCATCGGCGTGCGAACATAACCGGGACAGACAACCGAAACCTCGATACCGGCTCTGGCAACGGCTCCCCGCAATCCTTCGCCAAAGGACTTTACCGCGGCCTTGGAGGCGCAATAGGCAGGCGCACTCGGCAATCCCCGGAACCCCGCCAAAGAGCTCATAATCGCGATTTGGCCCGCACCGCGCGGGCGCATCAGATCAAGGGCCGGCAACACTGTATTCAGCACGCCATCGACATTGGTGCGGAAGATCGCGCGCACCTGTTCCTCCGGCTCGCCAGCCGCCTCTGTCAGACCACCAGTCCCAGCCGAAATTCCGGCGTTGGCGATCACCAAATCCAGTGGCCGGGCGGTGTTTGAGCTCAGAATCCACTCTTGGGTGGCTTCGCGATCACCCACATCAACGATTGTGGTGACAACTTCGGCGCCAAGTGCGCGACAAGCCTGCGCCGTGCCCAGCAGGCGCTCCGATGACCGGCCGGAGAGAAACAGCAACTGGCCAGGACCGGAATATTCGAGCGCCAATGCCGCGCCCAATCCGCTCGATGCTCCGGTGATCAGAACTGTTCGCGGAGATTTCACGCCAATTCACCTTAGGTTCGCTTGTTGCGCAGCCTGAGCCAAGATATAGTGGTCTCTCTCCGTGGCCAACAACAAGATACGGTGTTCAGTGGCTCTCAACAGCATGACCGGCTATGCCCGAGCAGAGGGCGAACATGCCCCCGAAAACGGGGAACCCTGGACCTGGTCCTGGGAGATGCGCAGCGTAAACGCGCGCGGCCTCGACCTCCGCTTGCGTGTTCCCTCCGGCGCCGACCGGATTGAACCGCTTGCGCGCCGAAAGCTCTCGGATCGGCTTGGACGCGGGTCGGTATCGGCGACTCTGGTGCTGTCTCGCGAAACCGGGGCTGGCTCTCCGAAAATAAACCGCGCGGTCCTGAACGATATAATCTCTCTACAAAACGAACTCGAGGATGAGGGTTTGGTCTTCCCCTCCCCGCCTCGTCTCGACACTCTACTCTCGGTACGGGGCATTCTGGAAACCGAGGAACAAAGCCCCCTTGGTGAAGACGAATGGGTCGCGCTCAGCAAAACGGTCCTTACAGGCCTGGAACAAACTCTTGACCATATGATCAAGGCCAGAGCTGAGGAAGGCGCCCGTATGGCCGACGTTCTGGCCGGCCACCTCGACACAATTGATGCGCTCTGCATCGAAGCAGGCGGTCTCGCAGCGACACAGCCTGAGACTCTGCGCCGTCGTTTTCAAACACAACTCACTGAGTTGCTAGAGCTCGATCCCCCCTTGCCGGAGGAACGGCTGGCCCAGGAATTGGCGTTACTCTCCACCAAAGCCGACGTCCGGGAGGAACTAGACCGGCTGGCGGCTCATATTGCGGCTGCCCGGGATCATCTTGGTGGCGACGGGCCGGTCGGGCGCAAACTCGATTTTCTCTGCCAGGAACTCAACCGCGAAGCCAACACGCTTTGCTCGAAATCCATCGACATGGATTTGACCCGGGTCGGTCTGGATCTCAAGTCGACCATCGAGCAATTTCGCGAACAGGTTCAGAATGTCGAGTGAGACCGTGACCCAAGATGTATCACCACAGATTCTTCGGCGCGGGTTGATGTTGGTTTTGTCATCCCCTTCCGGGGCCGGAAAAACGACGATCTCTCGCCGGCTTTTGGATGTCGACCCCGGTATCGTTATGTCGGTTTCCGCCACGACCCGCCAGCGACGACCAGGCGAGGTCAAAGGGGAGGACTACCATTTCGTTGATCAAAGCGAATTTCAATTGATGGTCAATCGCGGCGAAATGTTGGAGCATGCCAAGGTTTTTGACCACTACTATGGAACCCCCCGGGCGCCGGTTGAATCGGCACTCGCCAGTGGTCAGGACGTGCTGTTCGATATCGACTGGCAGGGCACCCAGCAGTTGGCGGATTCAGCCCATGATGATCTGGTGAGTGTGTTCATCCTGCCACCTTCAACCAATGAACTGGAGCGGC
>JABIRP010000280.1 GCA_018699735.1 Rhodospirillaceae bacterium
GGATATCGGACGGTATTTTGAGGATTTCGAGGTCGGGCATATCTACGAGCATCGCCCCGGCCGCACGATCAACGAGACCGACAATACCTGGTTCACGCTTTTGACCATGAACACCCACCCGCTGCATTTCGATGTCGAATACGCGGCCAAGAGCGAGTTCGGAAAACCTCTGGTGAACTCCTGCCTGACGCTCTCGATAGTCGCCGGGATGAGTGTGTCGGACTTGAGTCAAAAGGCTGTCGCCAATCTCGGCTGGACAGACATCAAGATGCCGGCGCCTGTCTTTGTCGGCGATACGATCTATGCGGAGTCCGAGGTGCTGGCTAAACGCGAGTCTTCCTCGCGGCCGAACCAGGGCATCGTCACGGTCAAGACCATCGGTAAGAAGGCTGGCGGTACCGTTTTCATGACCTTCGAACGCACTATGCTGATCGCCAAACGCGGCCACGGGATCGATATTTAGGCCGAGGTCATCTGACGACCCGCCTGACCGAAACGTCATCCCCGCGAAGGCGAGGATCCAGCTCTTTATTCTGCCGCCAATCTGGAGTCCCGCCTTCACGGGAATGACAGCAAAAACAAAATGACCAAACCGGAGAACGCGTCATGCCAACTCTCAAATCCCTCATCCGCACTGGCGAGTTGCTGGTCGCACCCGGCATATTCGATGGCATTTCGGCCCGCTTGGCCAACCAGTTTGGCTTCAAGGCGCTTTACATGACCGGCTACGGCACAGTCGCCTCGCACCTGGGGCTGCCGGATGCTGGTCTTGCGAGCTACGCCGATATGGTCGGCCGCGTGAAGATGCTCTCTGGGACGGTTTCGGCACCGCTAATCGCCGATGGCGATACCGGCTTCGGCGGGCTCCTGAACGTCCAGCACACCGTGCGCGGCTACGAGGACGCGGGTGCGGCGGCAATCCAGATCGAGGATCAGGAGGTCCCGAAGAAATGTGGTCACACACCGGATCGCCGGGTCATTCCGCTCGACGACATGACGGCCAAGATCAAGGTTGCGGCGGAAAGCCGGGACTCGTCGGACTTCTTGATCGTCGCCCGTACGGATTCACGCACCAAACATGGGCTGGACGAGGCCCTTCACCGGGCAGAGGCCTTCGTCAATGCCGGGGCGGACATCTTGTTTGTAGAAGCGCCTGAATCGATCGAAGAGATGGAGCGCATCGGGAAGACCTTCGATGCACCCTTGCTGGTCAATGTGGTCGAAGGCGGCAAAACCCCAGTCCTCTCGCGCCAGGAATACATCGACCTTGGTTATTCCGTCGCGATCTACCCGGCAGCTGGCTTTCTCGCCATGGGCGCGGCTCTCAAATCCGTCTACGGCCAACTCTCCGAAACCGGGTCCAGCATCGGCGCTGGTGCGCCGCTTGAGGAGTTTATGACCTTCAGCCGCGCTATGGGCTTCGAAGAGGTTTGGGACTTCGAACGCGAGCATGCGACCGAAATCTAACTTTTGCCATGCGCTGGTAAACGGAGAGACCCAATGACGACAGATAAACACGCGTGTGACGTGCTCGTGGTGGGCAGTGGTGGATCAGGCTGCAGTGCGGCATTGACCGCGTCGCTGGCCGGCGCCGATGTGATCCTGGTTGAAAAGGAGCCGGAGTTCGGCGGCACGACGGCTTATTCCGCTGGCGTCATCTGGATCCCGAATACAGACCACGCCAAGGCAGCCGGCATTGAGGACTCCCTCAATCAGGCGATGGAGTACCTTGAGGCCGAAATCGGGAACCACTTTGACCGGGCGAAAGCGAAATCATTCCTCGAGAACGGTCCGCGCATGCTTTCGCTGCTGGAGCGCGAAACTTACGTGAAATACATCCTGATGCCGACTTGGGCTGATTATCATCCCAAACAACCGGGCGGCTCGCAGGGTGGGCGCTCCTTGCTGCCGGAGCAATTTGACGGCCGACAATTGGCCGATCGCTTCAAACAATTGCGGGCACCGCTGCCAACGATGATGTTGTTCGGCGGCATGATGGTTGGGCGCGACGACCTCCCGCATCTACTGAACTGCACCCGGTCTTTTAAGTCGGCACTTTATGTCGCCAAGATCCTGGCACGCCAGGCCTTCGACCGGCTGAGCCACGCGCGCGGCACGCGCATTGCCAATGGCAATGCGTTGATCGCCCGCATGATGCTCACCCTGTTCGAGCGCAATGTGCCGGTTTGGGTTTCCTCGCCCGCGACCCGGTTGCTTTATGACGGCGATCGGGTAACCGGTGCCGTGGTCGAGCGCGACGGCGCGGAAGTTGAGATCACAGCCAAGAAAGGCGTCATTCTCGCCAGCGGCGGTTTTCCAGCGAACGAGGACCTGAAAGCGCGGTACTACAGCCACCTGCGTGACGGCAAGAACCACCGCTCGCTTCCGCCACCAGGCAATACCGGCGACGGCGCCCGATTGGCAGGCGAGGTTGGCGGTGGCTTCGGTGAAGAGGTCGCGCATCCTGCCGCCTGGACCCCTGTCTCGCTGGTACCGAATTCGAACGGCGGCACCGATCCATTTCCGCATTTCATCGATCGCGGAAAACCGGGCGTTATCGCGGTCGACCGACGAGGCCGCCGGTTCGCCAATGAAGCCGACAGTTACCACGACTTCGTTCCCGCCATGTTTGAGGTGTGCCGCGACGATGAGCAGGTCGAAGCCTTTTTAATAACCGACCACCATTCGATCCGACGCTACGGACTTGGCGCGGCGCCGCCGAAACCGGCGCGCCTGGAGCCGCATGTAACTTCCGGCTACATCACGCGCGGGAAAACGCTGGCGGAATTGGGCGAAAAACTCGGCATCGACGGCGAGGCATTGGCCGAGACGGTCGCGCGTTTCAATGGCCCAGCGGCGCGCGGCGAGGACCCGGAGTTCGACAAGGGCAACAACGCCTATAACCACTTCAACGGCGACCCGCTGCAGCATCCGAACCCCTGCGTCGGCCCCCTCGATACAGCCCCCTATTACGCCATCCGAATGATCCCGGGCGAACTCGGAACTTTTGCCGGTTTGCGCACCGATCCGTCGGCCCGGGTGCTGGATGGGGCGGGTACTCCGATCGCCGGGCTCTACGCCGTCGGCAACGACCAACAGAGCGTCATGGGTGGCACATACCCCGGTGCCGGCATCACCATCGGCCCCGGCATGACCTTCGGCTATGTCGCCGCCCGCCATGCCCTCGGATTGGAGGACTAGAGCATGGAGAAACTCCTGAAAAGCGACGTCGCCATCGTCACAGGCGCCGCACAAGGAAACGGTGCTGCGATTGCCCGGGGATTGGCCCGTCACGGTGCTGCCGTCGCGGTCGCGGATGTAAATCTCGATGGTGCGCGCGAAACTGCCGCCATGATCGAAAAGGATGGTGGGCGAGCCCAGGCATTTGCATGCGACGTTGCTGAGCGGGAGGCCTGCGAGGCTCTAGCAATTGCGACCGAGGACGCATTCGGCCCACCCAGCATATTGGTCAACAACGCCGGCATCCTGTTGCGCGGCGGCATCGACGACGGCGACTATGAGGAACGCTGGCGGCGCACTCTCGACGTCAATGTCATGGGGGCTGTCAACATGACCATGGCCTGCCTGCCAGCGCTTCGCACGACCAAGGGGCGCGTGGTCAACATTGGGTCGATCCGCTCTTTCACCGCCGACCGGAGTGCCGCCGCCTACAGCGCCAGCAAAGGTGCCATCCTGCAGATGACCAAGGCCTTCGCGGTAGAACTCGTCGGCGATGGCATCCGGGTGAACGCCATCGCCCCCGGCATCATCGCAACGCCAATGACGGCGATTACCCGGGCCGACCCCGGGAAGATTTCCAAGTTTCTCGAGAACGTGCCCATGGCCCGGGTCGGTGAGGCTGATGAGTTGGTCGGACCAGTGGTATTTCTGGCATCCGAGATGTCCAGCTACGTTACCGGCACGATGATCCCAGTCGATGGAGGGTTTTTGGCAGGTTGACGAAACAGCGGGGCGCGGGCAGGTTTCGATGTCTTCAATTCTGAACCGGCATATCAGGAGCACTAAAAATGGCTACTCCAGAGTCCCCGCAAGGATTTCCCTACGGCGTCGAGGTCGAAGAGGGGAAGACGTACCTCTGGTGCTCTTGCGGCAAAAGTGCAAAGCAGCCGTTTTGCGATGCCGCCCATAAGGGCACCGAATTTGTGCCGATCAAATACACGGCCGAGGCCTCCAAGCGGGTATCGTTCTGTGGCTGCAAACACAGCAAAAAAGGTGCGGTTTGCGACGGAAGTCACAACCGGATTTAGTGCCGCCGCCTCAAACCCGTCTGCGAACGCGTTGAGGACAAGGCCGCCGGGTTTTGGTGAGGGGATCGAATTCAGAGCGGTCCCGGCTGGCTGGACTGTAGCCATACACATGCAATGACAGGCTTGGCGCCTCACCGGTGTTGCGCACGCCGTGAATATCGTCCGGCATGAAGGCGCAAGCATCCCCGGGCCCAATCACCCTTTCGGCTTCGAGTGAAAGATCGGCGAAGTCCGGTCGTGAGCCGTCGTCGTTGCGGCGCCAGTCAACGTTGGTTTCCTCGCCTTCAATGCCGACCACCACGCCCCAGGTCTGATGATCGTGCGGTGCGACTCCGCGTTCGGGGAGCCAGCAGATAACTTCTACCAAAAGGGCGTTGTCGGTCTCTTCGTTCAGGATCGTGATCCCGAAACCCTGACCCGGATCACATTCGCGCAGAGCCGGATCGCTCCAATCCCCCTCAGAAACTAACTGCTTGGCAAGTGGGACCACTTGCCTGGTGATCACTTCTTCACCGGTCGTTTCCGCCGATATTGCTTTCAGATCGGCAACGAAGTCCGCAAGCGCGTAATGGGACATATCCACACCCTCCTCTACAATCCGAAGATCGAAGCCAGTCCGGTACGCTCACTCTGTGCTGCCATGGCTGCGTCGTCGGGCAGAGTGATCATCTCCGAGGCGGCACGCAACACCGAGGGCAACAACCCCACATCACCGACCGAATTCAAGAAGATGTCCGGGCGCGACAGCACCCAATGCACCGCCATGCGAATATCGTCCTCGCCTTCCAGTGGCTGATACCAGGTTGTGCGATTTCGGCTGGCGCCGGCCTGCCACGGTCCGCGCGCCAGCGACTTGATGGTCTGGACCGCGACATTCTTGGCCTTACAGGCCGCGACAGTCGCCTCGAAATCGGCTGCATAAGTGCGATGATGCGCCGCGACCCAATTCCAGGGCATCAGCACGGCATCGAAATCAAACCGCTCCAAAGATCGGCGGTGCATGGCGGCGACATTCCAGCCATGCCCGGTGACCCCGATGAAGCGGGCCAATCCCTGCTCCTGCGCCTCGACGACCGCATCGATCGCACCGCCCGGTGAGAGCGCCTGGTCCCACTCGTCGGGATGGATCAGGGCGTGCAGCTGGATGAGATCGACATGGTCGGTGCGCAGACGCTCAAGCGAGCGATGGATCGAAGCCTTGGCGCCCTCGTAGTCGCGATCGCCGGTTTTGGTTGCCAGAAAAAAGTCATTGCGGTGGCGATCCATCCACGGCCCGACCCGGAGTTCAGCATCACCGTAACTGGCGGCCACATCGATGTGATTGACGCCATATTCCAACAGCAGGTCAAGCACATGGTCAGCCACCGCCTGATCGACACGTCCAAGGGCTGCGGCTCCGAACAATATGGCACTGCTGTCGTGCCCTGTGCGCCCGAAGGGGCGCTTTTCGATCGACATGGGGGTTTGCTCCTGATCGGGATGAAACCTCGGTCGGTCCATCCAGCATAATGCGGGAGGTATCCAAAATCACCTGCGGTAGGGTAACCGGGCTGAAATCATTTTGGTAGAGCCGCATTCAGAGGCTCTCGGCGCAAATTCCGAATATTCGCCTCTATCATCCCCTGAGCGACAGAAAACTTTCTCTCCGGCAGTTCACGCACCCAGATACTTGCCGGATCAAGTGCATTCAATACATCAAATGCGATGAACTATGATTTAGATTCTGCATCTGATTCATAAACTGCTCAAGGATTTGAAGTCATGAGGTCTAATTCAGTTCGCCAGTGTAACTTTCTCACGCAATACCGCATCGGTACTGCTTAGGGCCACCTGTATAGTTGGCACATTCATTTTCAGCATCGTAAACGGGCTGATCTCGTGCCTGTAAAGTTCCATGCATAGCTTCCAAAATGCATCCTCCACACAGAGTGCGGAAGATGCCATATCGGTCGTATCGCCCATTAATGCATATTCCGTTCCCAAGAGTGCCGCCATTTTAGTGATCCCGTTCGCTTGCATTCCCATGCGAAAGCAACGAACCGGCGAAACAACATGCCCGCTACTCGATATCATGTGATCGAGTTCATTCTCGCCCGCAACCTCGATTCCAGCGATCGGCAAGTCTTCCATTGCCCCAGGTTTTAATATGTTTCGCGGGTCAAGCCCAACGTTCAACAGAAAGTCAGCGAAGCGACTGTCCAGTGGATACGGATACGGAAACGGGAGCGCCGCGACCATATGCTTGTTCAAGAACATCGGATTTGGCGCTAGGTAATACATCAAGCCGAACTTTCCGAAATTCATGTATTTGGCGCAACCATTGGCAGGCGTCGCGACCGACTTTCGGTTCAGATAGGATATCTCCAGAGAACTGCCGCGACGTGAGAGGTAATCGTTATAAGTCTTTGATCGCGCATCCGGACCTAGCCGGATTGATGGCTCCAGGTAGGCTTCAGCCTCAAACGAATACCCGGTATTAATGAATATTGAAGGGTTGGAATTTTCAATAACCAACCCGATTTTTTCGAACAGATTCGCTGGAACGGCTTCCTCTGCGTAAAACGGCAGATAATGACAATCCGCAATTTTCGCCAATATCGCTCCAGCCGCAAATGCCGATACGCAAATGGAATTGCTGTTAAGGATATCCTTGGTCCATTTATTGAAGTTAATAATTTCAGTAGAAACACCAGAAATTTCCGAATTTTGCGATATCCGGCGGACAATTTCGCAGTCAGTTTCAAACACAAAATAGCAGACCAGGACTCGACACCCGCTCGCGTCAACAAGACCGCGCAATGCTTCAGTCAACCTGTCGTGTACATGGTCCTCATAGATTTTGACATGCGCCCCCCAGACCGGCACTGAAACGATAAGATCCAAGTCGCTCTCAACAATTTTCGCGCGAAGGTCTTTAGATGTGAAGTCAGCAACGAGCCGCAAAATTTTTTCTGGGTTGGATATCTTCTTCTTGGAGGATGCATCTCCCGCAATCCACGCCAGCACTTCCGTAGCCTTAGCGAGGTGCGTTTCATCGCCAGTCATGAGCATGCGGCCAATCAGGACATAAAACCATCCGGAACTGCCGATCGCTCGCGCGACCTCGATGTTACCTTTCAACAAAGCTTGGAAAAACTGGGGCAGATAATGCGCCAGAATGGACATAACGACCGGGTTCGTATCATGCAGCTCTAGCATCATCAAACGGCGCATCGGCACCATGTCATCAGAATTTCCAGCTGAAATCCTCGTCAAAGCAACCTCGGCCCAATCATCCCGCGCACCCTCGCTGGAAAATGCGAAAGCCTCGACGGTGTCCGGCGATGCCAACAAGACCATTCGCGCCAGGCTTCGGCATACGTCCGGTGCTCTCGACCGCAACGAAAGCCGCAAGATCTCCCAAGATAGAGTTGGGTTTTGCACCAACTCGGCTTGACATTTGCCGACCGAAACCCTCAACAAGTCCGATTTTCTATAGAGCTCAATGATTGTCAGGCAATGGAATAGGGCGCGACTGAGAACGATCGAATTTCGCCGGGCCCGCAACGCCCAAAGCGCGTCCCGCCCGGCAAACTTGGCTGGTCGTTCCCATTGATGGATGCGGGCATTGGGTGCGGCCACTGTCACCGCCTGCTTGATCACGGTAACGATCAGATGCTCGTCCATCTCCGTGAGAGGCGCTCGCCCCAAAGCTATTGCGCGCAGCTTCCTGGCTATCGGCAGGACGTCCAGAAATCGATGTTCCACCAAGAATACTTCCTAGATTTCAGAGTGTTGGCAGCGTAGTTACACACATTCGAGCGGTCAAGAGCGGCTCCTAGCTGTTACTTCTCGCTTGCCCCTGGCATCCGACTTGGGCGTAATATGTTGCGCAATAGCAATTCACGAAACGGAGCCGCGATGCTCAGCGACACCCAAGTCCAAACCTACGAGACCGACGGCTTCGTCGTTCCCGATCTCCGCATGCCGGAAGAGGCGCTGGCGGATATTCGAGAGCGGCATTCCAGACTGATCGCAAAACACCCAGAGTTCACGGATTACTGTCCCGCCCTTCTGGATAAGGACGATGGGTTCGTCCAATACGCGCGGATGCCAGAGATCCTTGAGATGGTCGAGCAGTTGATCGGCCCGGACATCGCGCTCTGGAACATGAGCTTTTTTGCCAAGCCCGCCCTCAAAGGCACAACCACGCCTTGGCATCAGGATGGCGAGTACTGGCCGATCCGGCCGTTGGCGACCTGCTCTGTCTGGCTCGCGGTCGATGCGTCGACGCTGGAGAACGGGTGCTTGAAGATGATGCCGGGCTCACACCTCGATCAACGCCTACGCCCACACAATCAAAACGACGGCCCAGGCCTCGCGCTGAACCAGGAAATCGCGGCAACCGAGTATGACGAGGAAAAGGCCGTACCGGTCATCCTCGAAGCGGGCCAAATGTCGCTGCATGACGTTTACCTGGTACACGGATCCGACCCGAACCGCTCGCCCAACCCCAGGCGCGGGATAACCATGCGTTTCATGCCGACAAGCTCGGTCTTCGACCGCAACATCGCGGCCGAAATGAGCGCGGCCAAGGGCTTGGTCAACCACGAGGAGCGACCGGTCTACCTGATGAGCGGCAAGGATTTGTCGGGTTCAAATAGCTTCGTGAACGCTTAAGGCGGTCGGGGCGGAGAAGCGCCCCTTCCCGATCACTCAAACGCCGAGGCATAGGCGGACAGAGCCGCCGAACCGCCGGTGTGCACGAACACCACGGTCTGTCCTTTGGTGAACCGCCCGAGCCTGATCTGATCGATCAACCCGGCCATCGCCTTGCCACTGTAGACCGGATCCAGGATCAAGCCTTCAAGCGAGGCACAAAGACGCAAGGCCTCGACCATGCCGTCGGTCGGGATGCCATATCCGGCGCCGACATACCCGTCGAGGCATTCAATCGCATCGAGATCCACCGTAACGCCCAGCTTGTCAGCCAGATCGACCGCCACCGCACGCACCTTGATCGCTAACTCGGTGGCGCTGTTGGAATCGTTCACACCGACCACCTCAATGCCCGCATTGATGGCTTGCAGCCCGACAACCAATCCAGCCTGGGTGCCGGCGCTGCCGCTCGCGTGGATCAGCGTGTCGAACGCGACACCCAGATCGTTCGCTTGGTTCACCAATTCCAACGCACAATTGGCGTACCCGAGCGCGCCGGTAGCGTTCGAGCCGCCGACCGGAATGATGTAGGCAGTGCGGCCCTCGCTTTTCAGGCGCGCGGCTAGATCCACCATCTCGGCCTCACGATCACTGCCTTTCTCCTTGATATGCAGTGTCGCGCCCATCAACCGGTCGAGCAGGATGTTGCCAGCGACCTGGTAACTCGCCTCGGGCCAATCAACGTTGCGCTGTAACACCAGATCGCACGCTAGTCCGAGTTTGGCGGCAGCCGCCGCCGTCTGGCGCACGTGGTTCGATTGCAGCCCACCGGCTGTGATCAGGGTATCGGCTTGCTGTTCCAAGGCATCTGCGACCAGAAATTCCAGCTTGCGGGTTTTGTTGCCGCCTGTGGCAAGCCCGGTGCAATCGTCACGTTTGACCCAGATGCGTGGCCCGCCGAGATGATCCGACAAGCGATCCAGGGGCTCCAGCGGCGTTGGCAAGTGAGCCATTTTGACCCGGGGAAAATGGGCAATCTGCATGGTGTTGCATCCTTTGGGCTGGACCGTCGATTGGATTTCGTCATTATCACCACCGAAGCGAACATCCGTCCAGACGAAGGAGTATTTCCGGTGACCGATCAGACCTATCCCGTCGAGTTGACCGCCCCCGATATCGAGCCCTATCGCAAGGGCAATACCGGGGTTGAGTTCGTCACCACCTTCGACAGCGGCACCCCCGGCCCGCACGTGATGATTAATGCCGTTACCCACGGCAACGAAATTTGCGGCGCGATCGCTCTCGACCATCTGTTACGCAATGATGTACGTCCAATCCAGGGCAAGCTTAGTCTCGGGTTCGTCAATTGGATGGCCTATTCCAACTTCGATGCCAATGCCGCTGGCGACAGTCGTTTCGTCGACGAGGATTTTAACCGGGTTTGGGTCGAAGACCGTCTGGATGGCGATGAGGACACCGCCGAACTGCGCCGCGCGCGCGAGCTGCGACCGATTTTCGACACCGTCGACCAACTGCTCGACATCCATTCCATGGGCACCTACTCCAAGGCATTGATGATCTGCAATGGATTGGACAAAGAGCGCCGCTTCACTCGCGCGGTCAATTTCCCGGCCTACATCATGTGCGGATCGGGCCATATCGTCGGCAAGCGCCTGATCGAGTACACACCGTTCAACGACACCGCCAACGACAAGGTCGCACTTCTGGTCGAATGCGGCCAGCACTGGGCCAAGGACACAGGCACCGCAGCCCTCGACACGGCCTTGCATTTCCTGCGCGCTGCGGAAGCTGTATCTCCGGATTTCTTCGCCGAGCATGTCTCAGACGAGGGTCGCGCCCCGGCACCGGCCGAGATGTGGGACGTCACAGACGGCATAACCGCCAAGACCGACAACTTCGCATTCGTCGAGCCCTATATCGGCATGGAGGTTATAGCCAAGGCCGACACCGTCATCGCGCATGATGGCGGCGAGCCGATTACCACACCCTATGACGATTGCCTGCTGATGATGCCAAATCACAAAGCGGGTGCCGGCATGCGTAAGCTGAGACTGTGTAAGCGGGCGGGCTGAGGGAGAAGAGCGCCCTTCGACACGGGTTTCGACAAGCTCAACCCGACTCAGGATGACTAATTTTTGTTTATTCTTTGTTCGTCATCCTGAGCCGCTTCGAGTGAGCGGAGCGCACCGAGATCCGTGTCGAAGGGCACACGCGCCTCACCGGTTCAGCGCGATAAACACCACCGAAGGCACCACGATCAGCACCGCTGCGATAACACGCCAGGTCAATCTCTCGCGGCGAAACAGGAATATGCTGAGCAGCATGGTGAAGATCGGCGATGACGCCGAGATCGGCACGACACTGATGATCTGGCCGCGCATGAGCGCCGTGTTTAGGCACAGTATTGCGATCGCCATGGTAAAGCCGGCAGCGATAAACCAATAAGGCGCCGACACGCGCCACGAAATCCGGGTTCGATTTTTGCGTCGCCTGTTTACGGCCATCGTGATAACTGCCGATACAGAGAAGGCGACCAGTCCGGCGACATAAGGGTCCGGCACGGACTCCATGCCGAACTTGCTGAGCGCGTGACCAAAGCCGCGTAGGAAGGCGGCCGCAATCGGTAATCCCAATGCCCAAACCGGCCAGGCGATAGCGTCTTGATTGCTGCCTCGTCGGGTCAACAGCACGATCGCACCGACCACCCCCAGTGTGCCGAATGCCAGGGGCAACGTCAGAACCTCGCCAAATACCATGATGCCGAATGCAGTGCCGAAAAACGGCGAGGTGGCCGAAAGAGTGCTCGATAATGTCGGCCCCAGATAGCGAATACTCGCGACCCCAAGATTGGCTGAGACCGCCGGGCGGAATAGCCCAACAAGCACAAAGATCAACACCCCCGGCAACAACAGAACCGCCGGGTCCAGCATGAATGGCGCCAGGACCCAGTAAAACCCGGCCGAGGATGCGATCGAGAGCATTGTGCCCGTCGGCGAGTCGAGCCCCGTCAGGCCGATGTACTGAAATTGATTTCCGAACGCGAAGAGCACCGATGCCGTCAGCGCTAACAAGACAGGAAGAGACTCGTTGAATTCCACCTGTCTATTTGGCCTTTAAATCGCGCGCATCAATCCAGCGGTTGAAGGGAAGCCAGACCGAGAACGCGAGCGAGGCGAGCGAGGGCAGCGGAATTGGGTTCGGATCGGTTATCGGCACCGGCAATTCCTCGTTCGAGCCACCGGTCAGGTAGCGCGCGAAAGCCTTACCCATGGCCGTGGTCATCGCCATGCCCCGACCATTACAGGTGATCGCGGAATAGGCTTCCGGCCCGAGAGACATCAGCCTCGGCATGAAATCCCGTGCCGCAGCCAGGCGGCCCTGCCAGGCGTAATCGAGCTTCAGAGGCGGCAATTGCGGCAAAAGCGTCTGAAGGCGATCAAGGTGATGGGTGCGCCCCAACTCACTGGCGCCGAAGGGCGAGGCGAGCAAGCCACCGGTCACCAACCGATTGTCCCAGGTCCAGCGGAACGCGATCAGGTCCTTGCGGGTATCAGCGGATGACCGGTCATTCGGCAGCACCGATTTGCGGAGCTCCGGGTCGAGTGGCTCGGTCGCCACCTGGAACAGTGTGATCGGATATTGGGTATTCTCGGCCGCCGGCGCGAGCCCATCACCGGTCGCGTTCGTCGTCAGCAGCACCTTTGAGGCGAACAGCGTGCCCTTGTCGGTCTTCAATCGCCAACCCTTGCGATCACCATCCTCGGCGCGTTCCATGGATTGCACCCGGCTGGAGGTATAGATGCGAGCGCCTTGCTCGATCGCCGCCTTGGCATAGCCACGCACCAACCCAAGCGGATTAACATGTCCGCCGGTCGGATCGAGGAAGGCGCCGTGATAGCTGGTGGCCCCGGTCTCCTGGTTCG
Organism: Rhodospirillaceae bacterium; assembly: GCA_018699735.1. Taxonomy (GTDB): domain Bacteria; phylum Pseudomonadota; class Alphaproteobacteria; order Thalassobaculales; family Thalassobaculaceae; genus JABIRP01. The sequence goes on from JABIRP010000280.1 coordinate 12,851, forward strand.
CCTGATCGGCCGACAACGCCTCAACTGGACGGCCGAGTGCCCGCCACTGCTCCACCCGGTCTTCCAGCCATTCTTGTTTGGCTGGGGTGTGAAGCGGCTGGATCCAGCCCGATTGACGGCCTTCGCAATCGATATTGTGGCGCCGGATTAGATCGAAGATCAGATCACCGCCCTCACCGAGGGTTCGGCACAGCAAGTCGCCGCGTTCCGTCCCCAAGGCCTCGCGCATCAGTTTGGGGTCGAGGCCGGTCAGCAGATTTGGCACCACGAAGCCGGCGTTGCGTCCGGACGCGCCGAACCCGGCCTCATCAGCCTCCAGCAAAGCCACATCGACGCCTGCCTCGGCCAAATGTAGGGCAGCCGAAAGTCCGAGATAACCGCCGCCGACGACCGCGACCTCGGCCTTCGCCTCGCCGACCAGCGTCTCGGTCACCGGAGCCTCAGGCGCCGTTTCATACCAGAACGAGGCGCCGAAACTCTTGGCCGGGTGCGGTGCGCCCGATAACCGCTCCCAAAGGTTCAGCTTGTAGCCGTCCGCCATGTCGCGTGCCATGTCCTGGGTCCCCGTATGTCGATCAGCGATCGCGATTCAGAACGCTCGGATCCCGGAACGCGCCATGTGCGGCGCTGGTGGTGAGGGCCGCATAAGCTTGCAAAGCCCGGCTGACGAAACGCTCGCGCTTCGGCTTCCAGGCGTCCTCACCCTTGGCGTCCATCTCGGTCCGCCGCTTGGCC
>JABIRP010000035.1 GCA_018699735.1 Rhodospirillaceae bacterium
AGGCCAGGCGCGACGCTCTCGTTCAGAGCGCTCAGCGCTTTCTCAGGGTTACGATCCAGTAGACTGATAAGCGCCAACCGTGAGCCGACGCGCGCCTTGGCTTGGCCCTGTAGCCGAAACTTGACCTGCCGATTGAGCAGAATGGCGGCACGGTCGAGCAAATCAACCTGCACCAAGCGATCAGCCAAACGCTGAATGATCGCATCGCCGCGCTTGCCAACCGGGGTCAATTCGCGAAACTGATCGTACAACGACAACGCGCTCAACGGCGTCATCTCGTCGGAGGTTCCGTCGGTATAGATCGATGAGAATTTTTTAATCATCTCCCGCGTGGTTTTTTTGGCAAAGATGTTGTCCGGGAAGACCGATACCGCCTGGCGCAACGCCGCGAGCCCTGAAGCATAATCGCGCTCTTTCAAATACAGACGCCCGAGGTCACGCAACAAATCAAACTCCAGTTGATCGCCGCGCCAGGCGTAGCGCAATCCTTCCAGGTCCTCGATCGCTTCCAACTGGGTGATATTCCGTTCTCGCAGGTCGTGCTCTATCAAGGCCCGTTTGGAGCGAACCGCCGACCATCGATCAGAGCCGCCTGATAGGCGACGCCAAAATTCCAAAGCACTATTAACGTCGCCGGACGCATAGAGGACGCGGCCTCTCAGGTAATTCAGGCGGGCCTGTTCGCCAACCGTCGGGTTGCCTTCGGCAATCACGTCAATGAAGGCGCCGGCACCTCGGAAGTCGCCAGCTTTGATCGCGGCTTCGGCGGCCAGCAACGCCAATTCAGTCGTAAAGTTCCGAGGATAATCGCCGGGGATCTCGCCTGCTCTTGCGAAATGCTCCACCGCTTCGCGCCACCGGCCCTGCGCCGCGGTCGAAACGCCCCGCCACAGTTCAGCCTCGGCGAACCCGTTCAAGTTCCGGTCAGACAGCGACTCTTCTGCCTCCTTGAAACGCCCGAGCATGAAATCGGACGCTCCCTTCAAAGCCTTAACGTCCGGGCGCCGTCCGAGTTCTTCATCCGATGTTTCGATAGTCCGCAGCAACCCCATGGTCTCAGCCGAAAGTCCGTGGGCGAAATAGAACTGCGCCAATCGCAGCCGGGGACCACTCCGCGAGATGCTGGTCGATTCCGAAATCAACCGCTGCAAGTTCTGCTTTTGGGCAAGGAATACGTTAATACCGCCCCGTCGCCAGGCGTTTACATCGAAAATTCGGCCCGGCGCCAAGCCGGCGGGTATTCCGTCGACCCGTGCGCCTTCAGTTACATCGCCGGCGCGGGCAGCCGCACGAGAGATCTGGAGCCCCCCAAGCCCGGTCACCGCGACGCCATCGGGCAGCACCCGCATCTCCAGTCCGTCTGTCAGAGGCTGAACCGCCAGGCCTTGTACCGAGCTCAGAATACGGAACTCCGCATATCGCCGCGCCCCGTCGATACCGCGGCTCAAGAGTGTGAGAGGAATGATGAAAAGGCGATCACCGACCTCGGGATCGCGTGCCACCATGACCCGTCCGACCCCCTCGGCCGGCACGAAAACACGTGGCCCCTGCGGACTGACCATCTGCGCATCGACCCGAAGCGGCACATCCGGCCTTGATGTTTGCGGTTGCAAATCGACAACCCACGACGCGCCATCGCGCCAGACCCGTGGGGTTACGCCCGGGACCAGTCTAACCCGAAGCGCCGATCCCGGGTTGACGGGGATCTGCTCTGGGTCGGCCAAGGTTTGCTGGCGTTGGTTCCGCAATGCGGTGAGATCGAAGGTCGCTGGTTGGTCGAACCCGATCCAAAGATAGCCAGCCCGGGTGAAAGCCGCCGCAGCGACTTGTTCCGTCCAGTTGAAGCGGATCGACAAGGCGCCATTGTTTTGCGACACCGCAATCGCCAAGGGGGGACCAGAGATGGTCGCATCTTCCAGCGCTCTTAGACTGGCAACGAGGCTCTCCGCCGGCGGCCCGTCCGCATCTGCGTCCGCCGGCTGATCGCCAGTAGCGTGGTCCTCGGACCCAGCGTCTCCATGCGTTTCAGGTTCAGCCGAGGGCGGAGCGCTTGACGCAGCTTGTGGAAACGGCATTGCTTGCGAGCGAGGAGCTGCGGCACCGTGCCGATTTTCGGCGGTCGCGTCCTTAGCTTTATCTTCCACCAACCCGATCTGTTTGGCCAATTTATTGGCGCCAGGGTCAATGGCAGGTTTGGCTTTGGCCACCGGTTGTGCACCTGCCGGCGTACCTGCGTGCGCAGCAGCCTGTTTGGGGGGGGCATGACCGGCAGTTGGATTGGCGGCAGAAGCCGGCGCTGCCGACGCCCCGGATGCTGGCGCTGTGTTGCCATGCGACGAACCGGCAACCGCTTGAGCGGGGGCGGCCGTCGGAGCTGTCTTGCTCGGCGGTGGTATGTTTGCTTGCGGGGCCGCCGGGGCCGCCGGGGCCGATGTTGCTGTAGGTGCAGGGATTGCATTCTGGGCGACCTTGGGTGCGACTGCTGGCTTTGCTTCCGCCCTCGCCCGCTTTGCGGCAGCCCCTCGCAATACATCAACGACAACCTTTGAGCCGGCCGGGAAATGCTTAATCGCGGTGCCCTCGGGCAAGGGAATGGTCACAGCCACGCCCGTGTCGTTGGTGCGGGCAGAAAATCCTTTGAGAGCTGCTGGCAGACGACGCCGGACTGCAGCTTCATCGATGCGCGCTCGGCTTTCGAACATCACTGTCGCACTATTGGCGGTTTCCTCGACCCGGTAAGGCACCACCGACGGCCAATCAAAGACCAACCTGTCGTAATCGGCGTGTTGGCCGGTGCGGACCTTTAAGACCGGGGCCTGTGGCAGCTTTACTTGTGGCGCAGCGCCAGAAGCAGGTTTCAACACAGTCTTTGTAGGCGCTGCAGTCGAGGGTGTGGCGGCAGGAGCCGGGGCAGGAGCGGCGGCAGCGGTAGGAGCGGCGATGGTTCGTGTCCGGTCGCTGATCTGAATTACGACAGAATTGCCGCGTCGGCTGGTTTTCAGACGATGGTTTCCGGTCAACTCAAGAACGATACTGCGCCCGTCATCGCCAACCCTGGCAGAGCTTACATATTTGCCCACACCGGCCGGCGTCTTGGTCAACTTAGCGGTCACTCGCGTGTTAAAGCGGATTGCCACCAGATTGCCGAAACGCTCAGCGCTATATCGAACCGGGCTCGGCCAATCGAAGACCAAAAGATCGAACCCATCACCCGCCTCGCCACTGTATGTCGGTGCCTGCGCGGCCACAGGGACTGAAGACAGCGCCAGAAGCACGGTCAACACGAACCCGCCGACCAAACCTCGCATTCGATGTATCATCGGCGCCTCCCGCGCTCGGCAAACACCTCTATGTCGACCCGACGGGCCAATTGATAGCGTTCGGCCACCGGTAAAGCCGGCGCAACAGCACCGAACCGGGTATCGGCAAGTCCGCGAACCGTCGGCACACGGTCATAACCCGCAGCCCCTAGAACCTGGGCGACGCTCGCAGCCCGGGCCAGAGACAATTCCCAATTTGAGCCGAACCGCCCGGTCCCCAGAACCGGTCGAGGATCGGTGTGCCCCATCACGTCGACCCGGTTCTCAAGATTGGCCAAGGCCTGACTTAGCGGATAGAGAGCCCGACGAGCCCGTTCGGTAAGCCCATCGCTTCCTGTGGCGAAAAGTAGATCGCTCGGCACCGAAACAATGACGCGGTCACCTTCACTTCGCACGACCGACCCAGCCAGCGCGGGATCACGAGCCAGAGCTTCATCAAGCAAGCGGTGCAGATATCCGATGTTTAGGCCCAGCCCTCGCTTCTCACTCTCAATCGTCTTGTCTTCTTGTTTCTGAATTTCGGTCTGCCGAGGCGGTCCTGAAAACGCCTCATGCAAAGACTGGGCGAGAGAGTTCCATTCCGGCGACTTCGGCGAGTTCATCGAGAACATCAAAACGAAAAACGCCAACAACAGCGAAATCAGATCGACGAAAGTGATGAGCCAAACCGGGCCCGAAGAAACTCCGGCACGCCGGGCGATCCCAACGCTCTCATCTTCCCTGTCCTGGTGGAGGGCTTTCAGGCGGATGGCTTTAAGGATGGGCATCGTCTCAGCCCCGCGTCACGGCGCCGGGGGCTGAGCGTCGATGGAAGATTATGCGCAAGACACCCTCTTCCCCAGGCTCTAACCCAATGCTGATATCTGACTTCAAGGCGCCGAGCGCAATAACCGTTTCGGCAAGCTGTGCCAGTTGCCCGACGCGAGCACCGCCTGCAGCCGCGTCCAGACGGCCACCGACCTGGAGCACAAACGTCGTTTCCAGCCGTAGCCCCTCGCCCGGTGCCGCTAGAATTGGGGCCAACTCACGCAGTAATGCCAGAACCTTACGCTTCGGCCTAGGCTCATTCCCGCGATAAACTTCGCCCCATGGCATTGAGACAAACATCGGATTGCCACCAGCGTCGTAATGTATCTCAACGACAGGAATGTAACGGCGAAACAAACCGGACAAGCGCCCCTTCAAGACAGCAGAGATCGTCTCGCCGCTTGAGGCATCAACCAGTCCGTCTTCCCCACTGACCCCAAAGCCGAGCGGGAAAGCGGTGTGCACACTGTCGACGACCCGCGTGCGTCGCCCTACCTCGGGTGAGGAAATCGCGTTTAGAAGTATGAAAAAAGCCAGCAGCACAAGAAACAGACTGAGGAACAACGGCAAGCTGCCCAGCCTCGACTGTTCGTCAGTCCCTTTGAGCGATTGGTTCATACCGTGCCGAACGTTTCGGAGTGGCCGACGACGAGCAGCCGACGACCGCCCGACCTCGTCTCCACAATTCCGTTTCACCAACGACGCCGTATCTTCAGCACCGCTACGGCAATTCACCAATTTTTCTCTTATTTTTCGATATTTGTCACGTTTTCTTTTTTCAGAACATGAACTTCAGAGCGATGCTCAAACGCAAAGCACGGGGAAATCCCCGCGCCGAACGATCAAATTGATTTAAGTGAGAGGTCTTACCCTAAATCGGGCTTCTCAAGCAGCCTCTCTAGAACGGGCCAAGAACCGCAGTCATCTTGCCCTTCAGGGTCGCCGCATTAAACGGCTTAACGATGTAATTGTTCACGCCAGCCTGCTTGGCCGCGATCACATTTTCGGTTTTGCTTTCCGCCGTGATCATAATGAAAGGCGTTTCCTTGAGCGACCCATCGGCACGAACTTCTTTCAAAAGCTGCAAGCCCGTCATCGGCTCCATATTCCAATCGGAAATAACGAGGCCGTATGCGGTACGCCGCATCATTTGCAACGCCATGCTGCCGTCGGTCGCAGTATCGACATTGTTGAATCCAAGCTGCTTCAACAAATTTCCGATAATTCGGAGCATCGTTTTGTAGTCGTCAACGACGAGCACTTGCATATTTTTGTCGACGGCCATGTTTTTCTCCGCTTGGTAAACTCTCTCGCTTCTAGGTGAACGCCACGGGCGCATCACCCAAATTAGTCGAACTTTCTTATCGTTAAAATCGTTGGGAAACAAGGCCCCTGCGGAAATCCCTAATACGGGGGAGAGGTCACCGCAGACCGCAGCGAGCAACCGGACGCCATCTCATCAGTTAATTTTCGGCATCGTCTTGCGCTCAGCAATTCGGACTGTGATTTCCTTTGCGCGCGCCGGTCGCATGTTGGCCAGAATTGGTGCCGTCTTACCGGCCTTCATCCGACTGAACACTTGCAGCAGTACATCCATGTCCAATTCATTAAAAATTCGGGCGGAATCCTTAGGCTTCATCTTGGCATAAATCTGGACCAGCTCATTGAGTTGCTTCTCTTCTTGCTCGTCATATTTCTCGATTAGCGCCTCAATTTCACCCCGTACATCTTGCAACTCAACGATCTTCTTTTCCAGCCGATCTTCCGCCGCTGCCAGCAAGCCTTCTTTCTGAATCACTGCGTCTTCGCGCGCATCCAATTCTTTACGGCGCTTCGAGAGCTCTTGGAGCAATTCGATCTCGGAGCGCGTAAACAAGACCGGATCAAGAGGTTTCTCGGGCTTCTTGGCGTCAACATTCTTATCATCAGCCGCCTGCGCTAGTTGTCCGGCCGTCGTAGGCCCGCTTCCGGATGGCGCCGCCGTGCCTCCCGATTTGGACGGTCCAGCTTCAGCCACTGTCGCGACCGTGACGGTCGCCCGAAATCCCCTGACATCCTTCCACAGATCATTAATTTTGACGCTCAGCAACAACACGGCCACAAACATGAGCACCGGCAGCAGTTTTATCCGGTCGATCAGCTTCTTCGAGGGTCCCGACGCTGCTGCATTTGGACTGGCGGCGCGTCCCTCAGGAGGGCGCGAGCGCTTACGAGCCGCGACGGGCCCGGTTGTCCCGGTCATTGCTTCGTCCG
>JABIRP010000281.1 GCA_018699735.1 Rhodospirillaceae bacterium
GTCATGCGCGCCCCAGGCTTTGAAGGTTTCATTCTCCATACCAATCGATCGAAATGCCTCCAGTGACCAGACGACGCAGCTTCCCACGTTGTACGCACGGCGTCCCAGGACGAAGGGTCGCAGGTCCGGAGAAATTGAACTCGTGGCCAGATCTGGCGTGGCGGTGAGAACCGGCGCCGCCGAGCGGGTCAAATCGTAGCAGCTACCGTCAAATGGGAACACCATGTCAGCTTCGCCACTCAAGATGAGAGCCGTTGCTTGCCGCAGCTGATTGATCGGGACCAAGACATCCACATCACAGGCGATGAACACCGCGGTTTCGCAAGTGTCCGCAATCCGGTTCACCAAAAAAGTTTTGTGGCCGTAATCTTTGTCGTTGGCGATGTGGCGATAGTGAGTACACCGAACCGCGTTTCCATAAGCATGCGGTCCTTCTTCACACACAGAGGTCGTGCTTTCGGGCATGGTTTGGGCGAGGTACTCCGTCAGTACCTTTAGGTTCTCGAGCCGCTCCCCGCTGTCGAACCGAAACGGAATGGCATGGGTGACTTGCCGGAGATCTGCTTCTTTGGTTTGGGTGTGATGTAACCGAATACGGGTTCCAGGGCCGATCCAGCCTCCCGTGAGCTGCAGCGAATAGGCTGAGGCGGAATTATTTTTCGCCTGCGCCAAGCCATATTTAAAGTGCCCATTCCATGAACTTGGCCGCAAAGCGATGGCATGTCGGGCGGTTATCTCACCGGCCTCATTCCATCCGGCCAAGATTTGCAGGTCGGCCAAAGTCAACGTCGGTTCAAACTGATCCGGAGCCAAGGTGATTTGGCGGCGAATTGCCCGTTCGGCGGCACGAAAATCTTCTCCGCTGCGCAGAACCGTGCCTAGATCGCGGTGAACCTCGTGGTTACCAGGCTTGATTAGGGCGGCTCGGTTCAACAGCAATACGGCATTGCCGTGCGAGGCTCGGGTATCATCAGCACTAATTTTGCTAATGGCAAAATACCGTAAATTCTCCGCCCAACTCGGGTTCAAAATTATGGACCGGCGATAGGCTACAGCGGCGTCATCGGGTTCTCCCATGCGCCCAACCAGAGCGCCGAGATTAAACCACAGTTCGCTATCGTCTGGCTCCAGATGACAAAGCCACTGATACACACGCCGGGCCAGTCGCAGTTGGCTGATCCGTTTCGCCAGGACTGCCAATTGGTATAGCGCTCTCGGCCAATCTGGACGAAGGATTGCTGCACGCCGACAGGCATTAGCCGCCGGACCGTCGGCACCAGTTTGACCTAACATGCTGGACAACCTGAAATGCGTCGACGCCAAATCGCCGCGGGCGATAATTGCCTTTTCTATCATGCGGATCGCATCTGCGGGTCGGCCAACACTGGTGGCAATGTCGGCCTGAATTTGGAACGCGTCTTGGTTTTCAGGATCCGCGCCCAAGACCGCGCCTAGGATTTGGTTCGCCTCAAGGAGACGCCCGCTGGCAACCATGCGCCGGGCCAAGCTGACGGCCGCGCCCGGGTCGAGAGATTGATCACCAGCTCTAACTGTCATGGTGAAATGCTTTGTCCGAGCGGTTTGCCATTCCGTTATATACCCTCAACCGGCACCATCGGAAAGCCGAACAACTAAGACGCGGTCTTGCGGTGGGCGCCGGTTCGTGGCATGGCGTGGCACGTATTTTCGACTGCGGCGGCGGCACCTCGCATGACCATGACGCGCGTAATCTATCATCTTCCTCCAGGCTCGGCTCCTGCAGGTGGGGTCAACACGATGATCGAGCATGCGCGCATCCTACGCCGGGCGGGGATCGAATCTTATGCCTATGCGCGCGATCGAACTGGATTGCCGAGCCACCTCCTGGACGATCCGGTGCTGTTATTCGGCGACATTCAAATTACCAACTCGGATCTCCTGATCCGTTCGGAAGTTACGCCAATCGATACTCTGAGAGCGGCGGGAGCCGCCGGCTGCCGCCAGGCGATTTTCGTGCAGAACCATTTCTACGCAGTGCCAGTGCTTGCATTGGCGCCTGGCTTCGAAGATTTGGGGATTTGCGGTGTCATCGCGTCGTCTGAAGCCATTGCGGCGTTTATTTCCGGTGAGTTTGATTTGCCGGATGTACCGGTCGTGCCCTATGCAGTGGAAACACCACCGGAAGTACCAGCCAAGCGTCCGGCGATTGCCTACATGCCGCGAAAACGTGGCTTCGAAGCCCGGTTTATCCGGGATTTGGTCGATCACCGATTAACCGATCAAGACGCGCCTGATTGGGTCAAAATTGATAATCTGCCAGCTGACGAAGCCTTACGTCGGGTGGCGGAATGTTCGGTATTCCTATCCTTGCAGCGTTTCGAAGGCTTCGGTCTTCCGGCGCTTGAAGCGATGGGGCAAGGGTGCCTGGCCTGCGGCTTCACCGGTCTCGGCGGGCGAGACTACGCGCAAGCGCAAAATGGGTACTGGGTGGATGAGGACGACCTGATCGGGGCTGCTGATGCCGTGGTAGAGGCTTGGCACGGATTATCGGCTGGTGATCCCAGCACGATCGCCCGAATATCGAAAGGCCGAGAAATGGCCGCATGTTTCGACGCGGTCAGGCGTGACCGGCGTCTGTTAGAGGTCGTGCGGAACCTACTTTGATCGGTTGGAAGTCACTCTGAGACCAGCGATAAGGTTACCAGACCCGCGAAAGCATTCGATTTCACTAGGTCCATTGCCGTGGTGATATCGGGCGCCATCTCTCGGTCGGCATCCCGAAAGGGGACTTTGGCGCGGATAAGAGATTGCGCCCGTTCGATTGGCTCGGAACTTGTAAGCGGCCGGCGGAAGTCGATGCCTTGGGCGGCGGCCAGGAGTTCGATAGCAACTATGGTTTCTGTATTGCGCGCCATTTCTCCGAGACGGTAGGCGGCCCGCGTCGCCATGGATACATGGTCTTCCTGGTTGGCCGATGTCGGCAGGCTATCGGTACTGGCGGGGACAGCGAGTTGCTTGTTCTCACTTGCCAAGGCGGCAGCTGTGACCTGGGCAATCATGAAGCCGGAGTTTACCCCGGCATCAGGTGTCAGGAAGGGCGGCAAGAGCGAAATTGAAGCATCGGTCAGCATTGCAGTCCGACGCTCTGACAAGGCGCCGATCTCAGCTATGGCCAGGGCCAGTCCATCGGCCGCGAGGGCTACCGGTTCCGCGTGGAAATTGCCGCCAGACAAAACCTGGCCGGTTTCAGCAAACACCAGGGGATTGTCCGAGACCGCGTTGGCCTCGACCCCAAGCCAAGTGGTAGCGAAGCGCATCTGTTCCAGGCAAGCGCCCATCACCTGCGGTTGGCACCGAAGGCAATACGGATCCTGAACCCGGTCATCGCCAGTGACGTGAGAGCTTCGGATGGCGCTGCCGGTAAGCAAATCTCGGAATATCTGGGCAACATCGGACTGCGCCTGATGGCCGCGGATTGCATGGATGCGCGGATCGAACGGATCATCGCTGCCCATGGCGGCATCCAGTGACATGGCGCCGGCGATGGTTGCGGCGTGAAGCAGACGCTCGGCTGCAAACAATCCGACCAATGCCAATGCCGTTGAGACCTGGGTGCCGTTCAGCAGCGCCAAACCTTCTTTCGGGCCAAGCTCCAGAGGTTCGAGCCCGGCCCGGCGCATGGCTTCAAGACCGGAAACGACTTCTCCGTCGACCCGCGCTTGGCCCTCACCGATCAGCACCAAGGACAGATGGGCCAATGGCGCCAAATCGCCGGATGCGCCAACCGAACCCTTGGCTGGTACCAGAGGCCGAATGCCGGCGTTGTAAAGTGCGATTAAGGCCTAGATCACTTCGACACGCACGCCGGAATATCCCTTGGCCAATGCATTCGCTTTCAGTGCCAAGATCAGTCCAACGGTTGCATCGTCAAGCGGTTCGCCGGTTCCGGCCGCGTGGCTCAACACCAGCGCGCGCTGAAGGGCTCGAAGCTGGTCCTCCGGGATCCGCTTGGTCGCCAATTTGCCGAAACCGGTGTTGATGCCATAGACCGTCCGCTGAGAGCGCACGATTTCATCGACTGTATTGGCTGCGGCCTCGACCGGCGCGTGGGCCGAAAGAGCGAGGCTTAGCTGGCATGTATTGTTGGCGAGGGCACGCAACTCGTCGAGTGCGAGAATGCCATCTCCACTCGCTGCCGTCCCGATTGTGATGTTTTGCACGGTCATTGCCCTTGTTGCTCTGCTTCAAGTGTTTTCAAGATCCGACCGAACTCCTTGGCGGCTTGATCGGCCAAATCTCGAAGGTCCGCCAAATCTAGGTTGGCAGCGCCTTCCTCAATTTCATACAGGATATCGCCAAGTGGCGTGGCACCTGCGTTGCGCGAAGCGCCCTTGGCCGCGTGCGCGGCTTCGCGTAATTCGCCCCGGTCTTGGTTGTCGATCGCCTGCTCAATGCGGGTCTGTAAACCTGGGAAAGTAGACACGAACAAATCTGCCATTTGCAACAGCAGATCCCGGTCGTCGGAGCCGATAATCGAAGCCAGCACAGAGAGGTCGATCGGCGATAGTTCGTCTAACAGTGCTTTCGATCCGGTCGCCGGTTTTGGTTCACCTGAAGTTACGGCGCCGGACCCGATCCATTTAAGGATCATCGCCGACATTCGGTCGAGTGTGACTGGCTTTGACATGTAATCATCCATGCCTGCCGCTACACAGCGCTCAGCATCGGATGAAGTCGCATTGGCTGTCATAGCGATCACCGGCACTTGCGTTCTGCCAGCGCCCTCACGAGATTCCCAATCCCGCCAACGTGCTGTGAACTCGTAGCCATCCATCACCGGCATCGAGACATCGGCCAGGATCAGCGCGTAGTCGCCCTTGCAGGCCGCAGCCAGCCCTTCCGAGCCATTGGTTGTCAGATCGTGTGACAAACCAAGCTGTTGCAATTGGCGCGACGCGATCATGCGGTTCATCTCGATATCGTCAATCACCAAAATAGGTTTGCCGGCGACGGCGGGATCCAGGATTTGAGCGATTTCGGAACCGGTCGAAATCTCAGATTTAGTCGATGTCGCTCGTCGGATTCCAAGCCAGGTCTGGGAAGCGAAAGTTGCCAGAGCAATCGGAGGCTGGGCATTCACCGCCTGGGCGAAGGTAAGAAGATGAGTGAACCCCGCTTTTATCGCACGTTGCCGGACAGTGAAGTCGACACTTGGAACAATCAAAATCACGTTCGTCGGCTCGCTCCGGCCTTCGAGCACGGGTAGGTCAAGTGAACTCTCGCCCGACGATACAGCTACGAGAGCATCGTTTTCCGCGGCGAGGGTGATCTGTTCGGTAGAACCCGGCGCTGTCTTGACCGTGAAACCTTGCGACTGCAGGGCGGATTCAACGTCCGTTACAAACCTGTTTGCACTTGGGTCGAGGCTTAGAACATGGGCGACGGCGCCGCTTGTGGATAAAGGCTGGTTGGGCACCGCTTGAACCTTGAGAAGCGGTAGGGTGAACCAAAAGCAGGCCCCGGAGCCGAGTTTCGCGTCGTAGCCAATCTGCCCGTTCATCATCTCGACCAGGCGTTTGCAAATTGCCAGTCCCAGTCCGGTGCCGCCGAATTTGCGCGTCGAGGATTCGTCGACTTGCGAGAATTGTTCGAACAGGTCGCGGTGCTTGGAGTTATCGAAACCGACACCGGTGTCGGTTATCTCGAAGCACAGTTCATCTCCGCCTTTCTGACCAGGGACGACTTTAAGTTCGATGTGGATGCTGCCGGTTTCCGTGAATTTGACCGCATTACCGACAATATTCACCAGGATTTGGCGTAGTCGCAGCGGATCGGCAATAATGCGCTCAGGCACGTCCGGCCAGACTTGAGTTTGAAGCCTCGTGTTACGTTCACTGGCCCTCGGCATCATGACTGATAGGACCTCGTCCACGATCAACCTTGGCTCGACCTCGGTTGAATTGATTGCGAGATATCCGGCTTCGATCTTGGAAAAATCCAGAATATCGCCAATCAGTTCGATCAACGAATTTGCCGCTAGATTGGCGGACTCGACCATGCGCCTTTGATCGGTGTCGAGATTGCTGAGCGTCAATAGTTCCAGGAAACCGGTGATGCCGCTGAGAGGAGTTCGGATTTCGTGACTCATGTTGGCGACGAAAGAAGTTTTGGCTTGGCTTGCTTCCTCGGCTGCGCGCTTGGCTTGTTCCAGTTGATCTCTGGCTTCCATTTCCTGGCTGATGTCGGTCATTACGCCGACGATACCGCCTGGTGAGCCGTCCGGGTTTGTGAACACCGCTTTTTGCAGTACCAGATCGTGGAGTGAGCCATCCTCAGCATTGATCCGCAGTTCCGCTCGCACCGACCCACCAGAGGTCAACAGTTCCTCGTCGTTCTCCCCGATTGCCCCGGCAATACGCTCAGGCAATACATCGTCCGCGGTGTTGCCGAGATAGAAATCCAATGATTGACCGAGTAAGGCCCGGAAGGATTCGTTGCAGGCAGTAAACCGGCGATCCGCATCCAACAGATAAACCGGCACCGGCATAGTCGCGATCAGAGTTTCCTGCAGTTCTAATTGACGCTCCAGATCGATTTCGGCGCGGCGGCGTTCGGTCACGTCCACATAGGTCTCGACCAGACCGCCATCGGGGAGCGGATTGATCGTGACCCAGATGTGCATGCCGTTGGGCCGCATACGTTCGTAACCGCCTAAATACCGTCTTTTTTCTGTATCAACCCAGAGGTCCAACTCGGCGCGTCTCTCGGACTCGAGTGTCGAGAATTCGTCCATTTCGGCTTGATGTTGCCAGAATTCGGGATTGGTCGGCTGGGTATCAAAATACGAGGCCGGAACGTCGAGCATTTCGCAAACGCGGTCGTTGTAGAGGACGATGCGGTCGTCCGCGCCCATAACCAGCATGCCTTGCTCCATGTTGTCGAGCGAGGTCTTGAGTAATGCGCGCTGGCGTTCCAGTTCGGCGGCGATCTCGTGCCTTTCTGTTACATCGAGGAAGGTGCGAACATAGCCGCCGTCAGGACGGGGGCTGGTCATCACAAGCAACCATCGACCGTTTGGGCGTTGGCGTTCGTATTCGAGAATATCGAGACCAAGCGAGCCGGCTTCGGTCTTTACTGTCTCCTTAATCTCAGGGTCTAGCGTCTCGAACTCGCCCATTGCCAGCTGATAGTCGTAGATCTCGGCGGTGGTTGGCCCCGATGCGAGAAACTCCTCTGGGAGGTCTAGCAACTCACAAGCGGTGCGATTGAACAGGCCCACCCGCCCCTTTGGATCCACCGCGATCAGGCCTTGCACCATGGTGTCGAGTGTGGCCTCGAGCGATGCTTTCTGGCGTTCGAGCTGTTCTTCCATGATCTGGCGTTCGGTGATGTCGTAGTGCCATCCGACAATGCCGGTTTGGCCCTCGAATTCCATTTCCTCTGTATTGACCAAGGCGTGGACTTCGGTTCCATCCGGTCGGCGAAATCGAATTTCCGCGTCGCGAACGCTTCCGGATTCGTTGAGTTCGGCCAGGATCGCGCCACGCTGGCTTACATCGGCATAAAGATTGTTGATACTGGTTCCGACCAACCGGTCGACCGGCATCCCGAATAGCTCGCCCGCACGATCATTAGCGAACAAGATCTCACCATCGTGCCCTGCCACTTCGATGGCCACCGGGCTGCGCTCGAAAATGAATTTCAGGCGTTCCTCACCTTCCCGCATGGCTTCCTGGGCGCGACGACGCTCAGTGACGTCGGTGAAGGTGCGGACCATGCCGCCGCCTTCCAGCGGATTGTTCCAGACCGAAAGGATCGTGCCGTCCGGGCGGTGACGTTCATAGACGAACGGCTCCCTGGCGCCTTTCTCGTCGTTCCAAGCGAACACCTGGGTCTTTGTACTCTCTTCGAATTCAACGAACTCGCCCTGGGCCTCCTGGTGCGCGACCATCTCGGTCATGGTCGGATGAGCGTTCATGAAATCTTCCGAAATATCGAGCAGTTCACAGACCCGTTTGTTGAACAGGACGACCACATCGTTCTCGTCGACCAAGAGGATGCCCTGGTCCATATTTTCTTGCGTGATGCTCAACAGCTCGGATTGACGCCGCACTGCTTCCTCGGCACGAACCCGCTCGGTCACGTCGGTGAAGGTACGGACCATACCGCCATCGTCTAGCGGGTTGTTCCAGTAGGAAATGATCGTGCCGTTGGGGCGTGCCCGTTCAAAGACGAATGGCTCACCCAGTTTTTTCGCTTCGGCCCAACCCGCGAGCGCGCTCTCGATCTCGGATTCCGGATCTTTGAAATCGCCCTGGGAAACTTGGTAGGCGATAATGTCGTGTATATTCGGGCGGTCCCTGAAAACCTCCTCCGGAATATCCAAAAGCTCGCAAGCCCGGTTGTTAAAC
>JABIRP010000282.1 GCA_018699735.1 Rhodospirillaceae bacterium
CGGAGAGGCGGCTGAAACCGCCATCCGGATCAGCCTCGGCCTGGACACGACGGAAGAAGAGATCGACCGCCTTGTCGACGCTTGGCTGGAGTTGTACAAGCGCTCCTCGCGAACATCGTGAAATTACGCGATACCTGCTGGACAAGAGACGGAACCCGATGGCGAAGATGACTTTTATCGGCCGGGACGGCCTGCCCCAGGAAGTGGAGGCGCCGATCGGACTGACTCTGTTGCAGATCGCCCGCGACAATGATGTCCAAATCGAGGGCGCCTGCGAGGGATGCCTCGCCTGCGCGACCTGCCATGTCTATGTCCGAGAGGATTTCTACGACAAGCTGCCGGCACCCGAACAGGACGAGGAAGACATGCTTGACCTGGCATTTCTTCTCAAGCCGACATCACGACTCGGATGTCAGATCGTCATGACGGAAGCGCTGGATGGATTGGTGGTCCGGTTGCCCCCAGATGGAGGTGGTTGGTGATGGGTTCGAGTGAAAACGAAAACCTCATTCCGGTGAAAAGCATGGTTGGGCGACTGATCGCCGCCAACCCCGAGGCATGGAATGCCTATATCGACCACGACTTTGTGCGAGGTCTCGGCGACGGATCGCTTCCCGAAGCCGCCTTTCGGCATTATCTGGCACAGGATTATCTCTTCCTGATTCAATTTGCCCGAGCCTACGGGCTCGCGGTCTACAAATCCGACACGCTTGCCGACATGCGTGCGGCAGCAGGGGCGGTCACGACGATCCTCGACGTGGAGATGGGCCTGCACGTCAAATATTGCGCCGGCTGGGGGCTGAGCGAGGCGGAGATGGCGCGTGTGCCGGAGGATCCCGGTTGCATGGCCTACACCCGGTTTGTGCTTGAGCGCGGAATGGCGGGCGATCTGCTCGATCTCTTGGTGGCGCTGGCGCCTTGCGTGATTGGTTACGGCGTGATCGGCGCGAGATTGGATGGCCATCCGAGCACCCAACGCGAGGGCAACCCGTATTTCGATTGGATCGAGATGTATTCCGGCCAAGAGTTTCTCGAGGCCGCTACCGGCGCGCTGGAGCACATCGACCGCGTCGCCTCGGAGCGCGGCGGCGAGGCGCGGTTCGCAGCACTCTCCCAGACCTTTGCCAATGCAACGGTATTAGAGCAACGCTTCTGGCAGATGGGCCTAGACGCAGCCAATACCTGATTGAAAACGCCTATTTCAGCGACGAAACGGGCACGCGGCGTGGGCCTTGTGGTGACAGCAGGACGACCTCAAAACGTTTCGCCAACAGCCGTTTGATTTCTGGGCTGGTGACGTCCAGGCCGCCAGTATAGGCGCCATAAGCCGGCATAATGAGGCGTCTACCGTCGGATATGAAACAAGCTCCGGATTGGCTTCGGCCTCGCAGGCGTACACGTGCTTTCGGATGGTAGTGGCCGCTGATTTCTCCGTCCGACCGGTTCTCGCGGGCTTCGTGGCGAAAGCATAAGGGGCCAAGCACCAATTCGTCGGTGACCTCGCCGCCGAATTGGGTTGGTGGCGTCGGATCATGGTTGCCGGATATCCAGGTCCAAGCCCTGGCATCGACCAATCCAGCCAACCGGTCCACATCTTGTTGGGCCATTCTCTCGCCTGCACCTGCATCGTGAAAGCTGTCGCCAAGGCAAATCACGCGATCCGGATTTAAATGCGCGATATCGGATGCCAACCGGTTCAAGGTCTCGGCTGTGTCGTAGGGGGGAAGCGGCACACCCTCCGCTGCAAACCGTGAACCTTTTTCCAGATGCAGGTCGGAGACGACCAGGAGAGACCGGTCGGGCCAAAATAATGCACCGGACGCCTGAGCCAACAACGTCGTGCCATTGACGATAATCTCGACAGTCTTCACCGATTAGTCCGTCATGCTCTAGTTTGCAGGTACCAAATCGAAATCCATCGGGGCGCCCGCGTGGGCCTTCAGCACCGCATCGGTGACAATGTCGCAGGTGATGTCGTGCATGACCGCTCTCCCAGATTTGCGCGCATGATAGCAATGGTCTTGCTGGCCGAACAATTGACTTGTCAGGCGAACGGGAAGACCCTGGCGACCGGGCAATTCATGAGGATGTCACGGTTGGACGACTTGGCCGCAGTTCTAGTCGAGCGAGGCTTGATCGATCAGGCCGATGCGATCCGCGCGCGGCGCTTGCACGAAGCGAGTGGCGAGCGTCAGGACGTGTTGCTCGCCAGACTTGGCTTGGTTGATGAGAACCGGCTGGCCGAGACGCTGGCGAGCCATCTGTCTCTTGAGCTTGTCCAACGCGATGGGTTCCCCCGTGAACCCGTAGCGGCTGGGGGCGCCACGCTCGCATTTTTACGCAATTACCGTGTCTTACCGCTGTTCGAAGATGACGAACGCCTCACCGTCGCCATGGCAGACCCGACCGACCAGACCGCACTCGGGGCACTCCGGCTCTTGGTCGAAAAGGAAATTGAGGCAAAGGTCGGCGTTCCCTCGGAACTGGCGCGCGCGATCGAGGCGTTGTATCGCGGAACGGCCGCACAAAGAGCCGGCCCCGAGGCTTCGGAGACCGATCTTGAGGATCGTGAGGCCCTAAGCGACGCGCCGGCGATCCGAGCCCTCGATGGCCTGATATCGCAAGCGGTCGCAAACCGCGCCTCCGATATTCACATCGAGCCCGAGGCCGATGGCGCCCGCGTGCGCCACCGCATTGACGGACGGTTGATTGAACTTGGCGGGCGCCTGGAGAACTACCTGGCACCGGCGGTGGTCAACAGAGTGAAAATACTGGCTCGCCTGGATGTAGCAGAGCGCCGATTGCCGCAAGACGGTCGAGCAAGCATCGCCACCCAAGGCCGGGTCGTCGATATTCGGGTCTCGACCATGCCGACGCTCGATGGTGAGAGTGTGGTGTTGCGCCTGCTGGACCCGGCATCGGCCCCGGGTTCGCTCGCTGAGCTTGGACTTGATGTCGGCACGACGGAGAGGCTGGAGGGGCTGCTGTCATCGCCGCATGGCCTTGTGCTGGTCTCGGGCCCGACCGGCAGCGGTAAGACCACCACGCTTTACGCCATGCTCGGCCGCCTGAATTCTGGCGAGACCAAAATCCTCACCGCCGAGGACCCGGTTGAATACCGATTGGAGGGTGTCAACCAGATCCAGGCTAATCCGGAAATAGGTCTCGGGTTTGCCGAGCTCATGCGCTCAATGCTGCGCCAGGACCCCGATATCGTGATGGTCGGAGAAATTCGTGATGAGGAAACCGCTCGCATCGCCGTGCAGGCTGCCTTGACCGGCCACTTGGTGCTCTCAACGGTTCACACGAATGACGCGCCGGGCACGGTCATGCGCTTGCGCCAGATGGATATCGAGCCCTACCTGCTGGCCTCGGCGTTGCGGGCCGTTGTGGCGCAGCGTTTGGTTCGCCGGCTTTGTTCGGAATGCAAGCGAGAGGACATAGCGACGGCTGAGGAGCAGAGCTTGCTTGGAGTGTCGATTGCCGGCCGCACAATTTGGCGCCCTGTCGGATGCTCAGCCTGTCACGATACCGGCTATTCCGGGCGGCTGGTGATCTCGGAATGTCTGGTGGTCGATGACGAAATCCGTCACGTCATGGCCAAGGATAATTGCGAGATGGAACTGGCATCCCTCATGCGCCGAGACGGTGGAAGCGCTCTTGCCGAGGACGGATTGCGGCTACTGCTCGCCGGAGAAACCGGGCTTGATGAGGTTGTCGCGGCGATTGGGTTTTCAAGTCGGAGCACTGACGTTTGAGCCGTGCGCGTGAACAGGCCCGCCAGCTTCCCCGGCAACTGGCCATCTTGCTTGGCGCGGGCCTGACGTTGGAGGAAGCATTGGATGTGGTCGCCCGCGACGGCGCTCTTCCGATCGCAAGCCGGTTGCTGGATCGTCTTCGTCGGGGTGAGGCATTGTCAGATGCCATGGGCGGTGAGGGCTCGGGTGGGGGACAAGTATTTGACCCGCTTTCCGTAGCCCTGGTGCGCGCCGGAGAAGCCAGCGGCGATCTGGCCGGTGCCATGAGCCGGCTTGGCGAACACCTGCAGGCCCGCGATAAAGTTCTTCAGTCGCTTCGGACGGCTGCCTTGTATCCGTTGCTTGTGGTCGGTGTGGCGGTGATTGTGATTGCGATCCTGCTCGGGTTCGTGGTGCCGCGGTTCCAGCCGCTCATCGCGCAGCTTGGCGGCGATGCGCCTTTGGCATCTCGTATGGTTATGGGGTTGGCGGCTGGATGGCCAATCGGGGTGAGTGTGATGGTAGGGATGGTCCTGATTATCGCGGCTATTGTGTTGGCGCCCGGCCTTCGGCGATGGCGAGATGGGGCCGTGTTTGCTCTGCCTCTGTTCGGCACCTTGGCGCGGCGGGTCGAGTGCGAACGTTGGGCTCGTGGTGTCGCCACGCTAACTGCCGGCGGGATCGAATTGAGTGAGGCCCTGTCGATCACAGGGGGAGCGCTTTCCAATTCGCGCGCGGTGACGGCAGCTGACCATGTGGCCTCCGGCGTACGTGAGGGCAGGGCGCTCGCCACCGTCATGGCCGAGAGTGGGCTTTTCCCCGGTCTCGTAGTGCGTCTCGCGAAGGCGGGCGACGAAGCAGCGCGTCTGTCTGATGCTTTGTCCAGTGCCGCCGATTTACTGGGCGAAGAGATCGATCGAACCTTGCGCCGCGTGATAGCTTTGATCGAACCGGCAACGATCATAGTATTGGGCGGGCTGGTTGCGTTGATCGTGGTCGGGCTTCTCTCGACGGTGACAGCGTTGAACGACCTGATGGTGCGGTGAGGGCGATGCGGCAAAAAACAAAGAACGAGATCCCGAGACTGACACGGGGATCGACGCGAAAGGATGCCGGTTTCACGTTGCTAGAGGTCTTAGTGGTCTTGGCAATACTGGCATTGGTCGCGGGATTGGTGGCGCCTCGGGTCATGGGGATCTTTGGGCGGGCGCAAGGTGACGTGGCCCACATGCAGATCCAGAACATCACCACCGCTACCGATATGTTCCGCCTCGATGTCGGCCGTTTTCCGTCAACCAAGGAAGGTTTGGAGGCGTTGGTCAATCGTCCCGCCGGCCTAAAACGCTGGAATGGCCCGTACCTGAAGGGGGGCGAGGTTCCGGCCGACCCCTGGGGCAATGCGTATAGTTACGAAGCGCCAAGCGAGGGTAAGGCCTTACGGGTGATTTCACTCGGCGCTGACGGAAAGACCGGTGGCAGCGGTGATGACGAGGACGTATCCGGCCCATGACGCGCCCGACCCATGACTCTCAAGGGGTCATGAATGACAACGGCGAGCGTGAAGCGGGTTTCTCGCTGGTCGAGGTGCTCGTCGCACTCGCTGTTGCGGCCCTCATTGTATCGGTCTTGTTCGAGGCATTGTCCGGTGCGTTCCGTGCCGATGGTAAATCAAGCGGTGCTGTCGCTGCCGCCCTGACCGCTCGCTCGCTGCTTGACGAATTTGGTGTCTCCCGGCCGCTCTCAGTTGGGGTGCAGGAGGGCCAGCTTTCCGACCATGCGACCTGGAAAGCCAAGGTGTCCGTTCTGCCATCGCGCACCAAATCGCTTCAGGCTTATGAGATCCACCTCACCGTGACGCGCGACGGCGAGACGGTGACGTTGGAAACCGTCCGTTTGGTTCCGGGTACGGCGGGATGAAGCTCGAGGGAACGACAGGCTGTCGGCAGGGTGGGTTCACGTTGCTGGAAACTCTGGTGGCGCTGGCGGTTGTCGCGTTGCTGGCTTTACTTATCGGTGAGGCCACAGGGTTCGGTATCGACAGTGTCCGCCGGTTGTCGGCGCGCGCCGAGGTATCCGGGATCGAGGCGGGCATGCATTCGGACATGCGGCGATTGCTCGCGCGCACACTGCCGGTTCCAGATCCCGAACGCCCGGCGCTGCGATTTCAGGGCGATGGGCGTCTGGTCAGATTTGTTGCTCCTGGGCCACGCGGCATCCAGGACCATGCACTCGAAATCGACGCTTCAGGTTCTTTGGTTTTGAGCCGACGCGGGGTTGAGGCCAAGCGCTACGACGTGGGTGGGAGTGATGCGGGGTTCTCGTATTATGGCGGGTCTCCGGCGATTTGGTCTGAAGCCTGGCGTGACCGCACGCATCTGCCGGAATTGATCCGCCTTTCCGGCCCAGGCATGGCCCCTTTTGTCGTGCGCTTGCGTGTTGAGGGCGGACGATGAGCGGCAACAATTCCCAGAATTCTTCTGAAAGCGGCTTTGCTTTGCTGTCTGTGCTGGGTGTCCTGCTTCTATTGGCCACCCTCGCGACCGTAGCGCTCAACCTAGGTGAACGAGCAGTTTCTGAGGCCAGATTGACCGTTGAGCGTATACAGGCAGCGACCCTCGCCGAGGGTGCTATCGAGCGCGCGATCCTCGGGCTGGTCGAACGTGCTGAGGGCGTGGCGATCGAACGGCTCTCATCCGAGGTTAAAACTGGCACGCATAGGATCGAGATCGCTGTCACTGACGCTTGCGCCGCATGGGACTTGAACCAGGGTGATCTCGATATCCTGTACAGCCTGTTGAAGAACGAGGGCGAGGCGGCGGAGCGATTGGTTTTGGCCGTCGCAGACGCACGCAGAATGGCCCGTGGGTTTTCCGATATAGCCCAACTGCATGCGGTGCCAGGCTTTTCCGGAGAGCTTGTCGATCGGTTGCGGGAGATAATGACCGTGCATTGTGGTGACCGACGGCTTGCGGCCGAGGGTGTTGGCGAGCGCTTGCTTCTGGCTTTGCCTGGCGCGAAACCAAGTGCGGTGGCGGCTTATCTCGCCTCGCGGGCGGCAGGTACACCGGACACCGCATTGCTTGGTTCGGCCGCCGAGTGGTTGGCACCGGGCCCGGGAGCGGTTTGGCGGGTGCATGCGACAGCGGTGCTGGGGCCGGGCAGTCGGGTTGAGCGTCGGGCCGTCGTCATGCCGGAGCATCGGCTGGGCCAGCCCTATCGCATATTGGCATGGGAATGACCCGCGCCCACCCAAGCCTGTTATGATGCCGTGATATCCGGGGAGGGTTGTGGCGTTGGCGTTGATCTCTGAGTTCATGGCGGTATGGGGCCGGGGTTTGCTTGCGGGCATCCCGAGGCCGGTGCGCAGGCTGCTCGGTCTCGGCGACCGTCACGGTGTGGCGATGCGTGAAGATGACGGATTTCGCCTTTACCAATCGGTCGACGGAGAGCCCCGGGATCGGGGGAAAGTTTCACCGGACGCTTTGGCGGCGACGGCCCGTCGCCTCTCTGGATCGTTGGTATTCTGCCTTGCGGCGAAAGATGTCGTCCGCGCCAGCACGACGCTGCCGGATCAGGCGCGCCGAACACTGGCACAAGTGATTGATGTCGAGGTGGAACGCCTAACCCCGTTTCGCCGCGCCGAGGTTGAAGTGGCATATTGCACGCATGATCTCGGCGATGGCCGCATTTCACTGGAACTCGGTGTCGTGCGTCGCACCCATCTGCTGACGGTTTTAGATGAGCTGTCGGCCCTCAATGTTCACCCAGCCTATATTGCTACCGACCTCGCCGAGGTCGCGCGAGTGGAGAGCGACGCCATCGCCAACCCGGCCGCTCCGCCGCCGCTCGGAGGAGCTTGGCGCCGTGCCGCAGCCTATGTGACCGTCTTGCTGGCGCTTGCCGCAGTGATATCCCCCTTCGTCGAACAAGATACCCGCCGCCGCGCGATCACGGCAGCAGAGGTTGTGGCCCGTCCAAGCATAGAGCAAGCGGTCAGCCTGATCGGAAGGCTCGACCGGGCCGAAGCGCGTGCCGCCGTTATATCCGGGTTCGGGTTAGCCGGCGGTTCACGTGTCGCTGTGTTGGACGCGCTGACACGGTTGCTTCCCGACGATAGCCATCTCACCCGCCTCGCAATCAATGGCGGCGGGCTTGAGCTTGAGGGGCAATCTTCGTCGGCTGCGGATCTGGTTGCGCGCATCGGAAAATCTAATCTTTTTGCGAATGTTGCCTTTCGAGCCCCAGTTGCCCGCGATCCCGCAACCGGATCAGAGCGATTTCATCTGGCACTTGAGATTGTCCAGCAATGACGGGACATCGCAAAATTTCCCCGATTGTCGCCTGGGGATTGTTGGTCCTGCTTAGCGCGGGTGCTTTCGTTGGCCTGATCGAGCCTGCTTTGCTCACCTACCGGAGCGAGGAGGTATCGCTTGCGGCGCGTGCAAGGGTGTTGGGATACGGCCTCGCTATGGTCGCGAGGACCTCTGAAATCGAAGCGCGCATTCATGCTGTGGAAGTCGGGATAGGCAGTGCGAGATTGGTTGCCGGTAGTGGCGCGGTCGCCGGAGCAGCGCTGCAGTCTCTTGTGAAGGACAAAGCGGGGCACGCCGGCCTGGCGGTTGATGCAATCTTCCCGATGGATCCTCTAGACGCAACCGAAGCGGTCCCCGAGATTGTCCGCTTGCGCCTGAGGGCGAGCGGAAACTTGGCTGCGACGCAGGCATTTCTCCATGGCCTAGAGATGGGCGTGGAGGTCGTTGCCATCGATTTGATGTCCGTGACGACGACCTCGGCCGCAGGTCTGGGGCAGCTTGAGGTCGATGTGACTGTTTCCGCTCCGGTGGGGGGCTGAGCATGCGCCGGGCTTTTGCATATTTCCTCCTTTGGGGCGCGATTGTCGGGTTCGGGCTCTTTCCTTGGTTCGGCCGTGAGAGCGTTCAGGCGGCGCGCCTTGAGAGCGTCGTTGCTTCGGAAACGCAGGTTTCACAACATCGGAGCATAAAACCGCTTGAGGCCTATGCGCATACGCTGGAACGGCCGTTGTTCTCTGCTACGAGGCGACCCGCGCGTGTTATTCGACCGGCGCCTGTCGCCACGACTAAACCGACCCGGTTTCGGGGTTACCGCGTCACGGGTATAGTCGGCTCGGAGGCCGGGCGAATGGCGATATTGCAACAAGTGTCTGGCGGTGAGGTTCTGGTCGTGCGGGAGGGCGAGACGGTTGGTGGTTGGACTGTCAGCACGATTGACGGCGATGGGGTGACAATGCGGCTGGGCGAACACATGACACGGTTAAACCAAGGTTCGACCCCGAGAGGAACGGCCCCAAGAAGCATGGGCACAAGAAGCACGGAGTCGAGCGGCGAGGCGATGGGCGACAAGGCGTTGGGTGGCAAGGCGTTGGGTGGGCGAAACACCCGTTGGTTGGGCAGTGGGGAGAAGCGGCGATGAAAGTGCCCAACCGCGTCGGTGCGTGCGTGCTTTCGATGCTTCTCTTGGCCTCGTGCGAGCGGGTGCTGAGCGATGGATTGACCCAGGATATTCCTGCCATTTCCGATGCGCTTTCCGAAGAACCCGAGGCAAAGGCAACCGAGACCCGACGCGACAGCTTGATCGACGACAAGGGTCGTCCGGCCCGTGCGCCGGTTGACGAGGTCTATCTTGGTAAGAAAACCGCTGGCAGCGCCGCGAAACCTGTGACCTCAGTCGATCTTGATGGCGGTGAGTTGACGGTCAATTTTGCCGAGACCGACTTGCGCCAAGTGCTCAAGGTCGTGCTCGGTGATCTGTTGCGCCTGAATTATGTGCTGCCTCCGGTCTTGCAAGGGAAGGTGACCCTCCGCACGGTACGCCCGGTCACCCGCCGGCAGATGATGCTTGCCCTCGACAAGGTCTTAGGAGCTCACGGTCTAGCGATCACTTACGGAGCCGACGATACAGCCAGCGTCGCCGCACGAACCCAGGCAGTTCGCACCGCCTTTACCGGGAATTCTGACGGTTTTGCTATCGACGTAGTACCGCTTCGCCATGTCGGCTCGACGCAGATGGCCAAACTGCTCGCCCCGGTATTGCCCGAGGGCCAGATCATCGCAGTAGAGACCATGGCAGACCTGCTGTTGGTCTCTGGCAGTGCCGAGGAGCGCCAGGCGGCAACGCGAGCCGTCGACCTATTCGATGTCGACCGCATGGCGACCCAGTCAGTTGCGATCATTGGCCTCGATAAGGCGGACCCGGAGACCTTGATCGGCGAACTGCACGAAATATTCGGCGACGGGGCCAAGGGAGCGCTCGGTGGGTTGGTGCGGTTCGTGGTGATCAAGCGCATGTCGGCGGTACTGGCGATCGCCCGGAGCGAAAACTATCTCGATCAAGCGCGTGTCTGGATCAAGCGCCTGGACCGTTCGCAGGCGCACTCCCAGCGACGCCTGTTCGTCTATTTTGTCAAACACGGCACGGCGAGTGGATTGATCAAGACCCTGCGGGGTGCATTTTCCGGTGAAGAGGCCTTGACCAAAACCGCCGCGAAAGCCGGAGAAAATGTGCAGGACAAACCTGTGTCCACCCGCCCGCGCTTCATGCCGGACGAGGCGGGTAATGCCATCCTGATTTGGGCTACGGGAGACGAATACGACTTGATTTCCGAAGTGTTGGCAAAGCTCGATATCCGGCCGTTACAGGTCTTAATCGAGGGGACGGTGATCGAGATCACACTCCGTGATCAACTGCGGTATGGCTTGCAGTACTTTATCGAGGCGGGAGACCTGACCGCGCTCTTTACCCGGGGCCTGAGCGCGTCAACGGTAACGCCGCTGACACCAGGGTTTGGTTTGACGATCGAGGGCAGCAACGACTCGCGCGCGGTGATCGATGCTTTGTCTGAATTGACCGATGTGAGGGTGGTCTCGTCACCGCAAATCCTGGTTGTCGACGGTGGGACGGCGCGCCTGCACGTAGGTGACCAAATTCCGGTTGTAACCCGCACCTCCTCCGCCACCTCCAGCGACGATACGCGCATCGTCAACGAGGTGGTCTATCGTGATACCGGCGTCACGCTTGAGGTAAGCCCGAGAGTAAAGGCGAGCGGATTGGTCTCTCTCGACCTCATCCAGGAGGTGAGCGACGTGGTGACGACCGACAGCTCTGAGATCGACTCGCCCACCATCCAACAACGCCGGGTCAAGAGCACGGCAGCTGTGCAGAGTGGGACGACGATGCTGATGGCGGGCATGATCCGTGAACGCCAATCTGAGGGCGAGTCCGGTTTGCCGGGGCTCAGAAGTTTGCCGGTGGTCGGAAAACTGTTTGGCACAACGGATTCCGACCGCAGACGCACCGAACTCTTGGTTCTAATCACGCCGCGTGTCATCGAAAACAGCCGTGACGCAGCCGATACCACCAAACAGATGCTGCGCCGCTATCGCGGCATCATCGAGTCGCTGACGGCACCGGAGGGTGGGAAGAAAGAGTAGGCACAAATCCCGCGTCATTCCCGCGACGGCGGGAATCCAGTTAAGTTTGGGATCCAAGAGCTGGATTCCCGCCTTCACGGGAATGACGATTGGGGAGGCACTCTTCCGGCAATCGACGACCCTTCATCATTCATTCAACCGGCGCGGCGCGACCTTCTTCGATATCCCGGAGCGAGGGACCGTCGCGGGCTGGGTCTTCCTCGGATTGCTCCTGTTGTTGTCTCCACATGGCTGCGTAAATGCCATCGGATGTGAGAAGATTGCCGTGACGGCCGCGCTCGGCGATTGTTCCGTCGCGCAATACGATGATCTCATCTGCGTCGACGATGGTTGAAAGCCGGTGGGCGATGACAAGGGTCGTGCGACCGGCGGAGACTTCAGCCAAAGAGCGCTGGATCGCTTTCTCAGTGTGGGTGTCGAGCGCCGAAGTCGCTTCATCAAACAGGAAGATGCGCGGCGCCTTCAAGATCGTGCGGGCGATGGCGACGCGTTGCTTTTCCCCACCAGAGAGTTTCAGGCCGCGCTCACCGACCTGGGCCTCGTATCCCTCTGGTAGATCCATGACAAAGTCGTGGATGCGAGCGAGGCGGGCCGCCTCCTCGATTTCGGACGGGCTCGACCCGGGGCGGCCGTAAGCGATGTTGTAGTAGATCGAATCGTTGAATAGAACGGTGTCCTGAGGGACGATTCCGATGGCTCTACGCAGGCTTTTCTGAGAGATGCTTCGGATGTCCTGGCCATCGATCTCGATCGCTCCATCGGTCACATCGTAAAAGCGGAACAACAGGCGCGAAATTGTTGATTTCCCAGCGCCGCTTGGCCCTACGATGGCAACTGTCTTGCCAGCCGGTACCTCAAAACTCACGCCCTTCAGGATCCGGCGCGCCGGGTCATATGAGAACTGGACGTTGCGGAAGACAACACGGCCCAGGCTTGCATCCAGGTCGGGTGCATCCTCTTCGTCCGTCACTTCGCGTTGTTCGCCCAGCAGACGGAACATGGCTTCCATATCGGTCAGAGACTGGCGGATCTCCCGGTAGACAAAGCCGAGAAAATTGAGCGGGAGATAGAGCTGCATCAGGTAGGTGTTGACCATCACAAAATCGCCGATGGTCATCGATCCGTCCTTGATGCCAAAGCCGGCCATGATCATCACTGTTGTCAGGCCAACCGCGATGATGGCGCCCTGACCGATGTTGACCAATGAAAGGCTGGTACGGCTCCTGACGGCGGCTTCCTCGTAGCGCTTGAGTGAGCCGTCGTAGCGCTCTTCCTCATGCTCCTCGTTGCCGAAATACTTGACCGTCTCGTAGTTCAGCAGGCTATCGATCGCGCGCGTGTTTGCTTTGCTGTCCATTTCGTTCATCGTCCGGCGAAATTTCATTCGCCACTCGGTCACGAACATGGTGTAGGCAATGTAGCCGCCGATGGTTACCAGCGTGACCGCCGCGAACCAGATGTTGAACATCACCCAGAGAATCCCTGCGACCATCAGGATTTCGAGCAGTGTCGGCAATATGTTGAACAGCATGAAATTGAGCAGGAATTCGATGCCCTTGGTGCCGCGCTCGATCGCTCTGGATAGGCCGCCGGTCTGACGGTCGAGGTGGAAGCGCAAGGACAATGCATGCAAATGGTGAAACGTCTTGAGCGCGACCGCGCGAATGGCGCGTTGGCCAACTCGGGCGAAGAAAAATTCGCCCAATTCGGCAAAGGCCTGTTGCGCAACGCGTGCCAAGCCATAGGCAAGAAGAATTCCGAGGAGGGCAGAGACCGCAAAGTCTTCGCCGGTGGAGATCAGGTCGACCGCCTGTTTGTATAGCAAAGGCACGTAAACCGTTGCCACCTTGGCAAGGGCAAGACACCCCAGCGCGATGACGACGCGCGCACGGAGTTCCAACTGACCTTTCGGCCAGAGATACGGCAACAGTGTCGCGATAGTCCCAAAATCACCCTTCGCACCGGGCGGCGAGGGGTCGTAAGGTCGGCGTGCCATGAAACTCCTTGGGCGCGAGGCAAAGGACAGAAAAGGCTTGCCGAGAATATTGGGGCTTTTAACCGGTTTGTGAAGCCCTGGTTGGCCGGTGAAGCGAGATCGTGCCTTAGCGCTTCAATCCGGTTACCGCCTGCAGCATCTCATCGGTGGTGGTGATGATGCGGGTTGCGGTGTTGTAGGACTTCTGCGTGACGATGAGTTGAGCAAATTCTTTCGCCATGTCGACCGTCGAATTTTCGAGTTGCCCGCCTTGAATGGCACCATTTCCGCCACGCTTTGCAGCATTCAGGGTCAAGTCGCCGGAGGTGTTGGTAATCGTGTAGGCATTTCCGACGACGCGCTCTAGTTCCGTTGGCGCGCGAACGTTCGCTAGCGGAATCCGGTAAACGTTTTTGGTGCGACCATTCTTGTATTGAACCTGAACAAGCCCGTCATCTGTGACGGTCACGCCATCGCGCGAGGCCGGGGGGAAGCCATCGGCCTGCAACCGCCAGGGACGATAAGGACTGGCTACCTGGGACATACCGGATGAGACGCGGCTGTAAGACCCCCAATCAATGGTGATTGAGGACGGATCGACATTGCGTCCAGGATCGTTCGCGGCAAACTGCGCGGCGGAGATAGTCAATGTTTCGGTTGATCTCTCTGCCGGTAGGCCAATGGTTGGCGCCCCGCCCTTGGGACCAATGCCCTTGAGCGCGCCGTTCGGGTCGAACAGCATCGTGCGAGACGTTCCGACGGGTGTAAATTTTTGCTCAGACGGGGCACCAAATGGGTTGCTGATGAGAGCAAAGGTATAATCCCAGGTGTTGGCGGTCGCACCTTTGACCCAATTGACCTGCAATCCGTAGGCATTGCCTTTGGAATCGTAGATGGTCTGTGCGGTATTCTCTGTTGCTCCGGCCGCGACATCGGCGGGCAAGTTCGCACCCAGCACCAAGTTTTCGGTGGCGGCGCCATTATCTAATTCGGGCCCAAGACTAACCGTCTCGAGGCTAGGCAAAGTGGTTTGGGTGCCAGCGTTGACGATGGCGCCCGCAGCGTCGGTACGCCAAGCTTGCAGATAAAGGCCGTCGGAATTCTTCATTTTGCCGTCTTCACCAACGACGAAGCTGCCGACCCGTGTCATTAGGTAGGGGTCATTGTTGCCGGGTGTGGCTGATGGATTCACGACGAACATGCCGTTGCCGATGATCGCGAGATCGGTATTCGAAGAGCTAATTTTGGACGAACCTTGACTGTTCGCGTTAAAATCATGCTTGGCGAGAACCCCGCCCGAATTCTGCTTGCCGCCGGTGGAGGTGCCTACTGCCTTGAAATCAGCTTCGATTTTCTTGTAGCCGACGGTTCCAGAGTTCGAAATATTCTCTGAAATGATACCAAAGGACTTGCTGTGCGCCAAAACCGCAGCAACCCCGGTATTTATGCTCAACAAGGACATCACATTTCCTCCGTCGCCTCGGCAAACCTTGCCTAGGCTCGATACGGGTTTAAGCCCGTAACCATGACCGCGACTCAAAGAAGCAATCATCGTGCCAATATTCGGGGTGAATCGATGGCCGAAATGTTGCGCCCGCCGAGTGGTTGCGGCAAAGTCCTTACCTTGAGCATGCCCGACCAGGAGAGCCGCTATGTCCGCTGACCACCATCATGGCCACGATCATGACCACGATCATGAACACCCGCGCTTGAGTGAGAACCAACTTCGGGTTCGCGCCCTTGAGTCGCTGTTGGTCGAGAAAGGTTTGATCGATCAGGCGGCGCTCGATGAGCTGATCGACATGTATGAGACCAAGGTCGGGCCGCGCAACGGCGCGCAGGTTGTGGCCCGCGCCTGGGTCGATCCGGAGTACAAGAAGCGGCTTCTGGAAACTCCCGATGCGGCGATTGCCGAGTTCAGCTTCACCGGCCGGCAGGGCGAGCACATGGTCGTTGTCGAGAATACCGACACGGTTCACAACATGGTCGTTTGCACGCTTTGTTCTTGCTATCCGTGGCCCGTGTTGGGCCTGCCGCCGGTCTGGTACAAATCGGCGCCGTATCGCTCTCGCGCTGTGATCGATCCGCGTGGGGTCCTAAAGGAGTTCGGCACCGAGATTTCCGACGAAATGGAAATCAAGGTGTGGGACAGCACAGCCGAGATGCGCTACCTCGTCTTGCCAGCCCGCCCGGAAGGTACGGAGGGATTGAGTGAGGACCAACTCATTGACATCGTCACCCGCAACTCGATGATCGGGGTCGAGACCGTGAGTGCGCCTGGCTCGGGAGCCGGGTCATGAATGGCGCGCATGACATGGGCGGGATGCACGGCTTCGGTCCGATCGAGATTGAGCCGGATGAACCGTTATTCCACGGCGAATGGGAGAGGCGGGCCTTTGCTTTGACGCTTGCGGCCGGCGCACTTGGCCGTTGGTCGATTGATGGTGGACGCCATGCTCGCGAGGTCCAACCACCGGCTCAATACTTGGACAACACCTACTATGAGCAATGGCTGCATGGACTTGAGGTTCTGTTGGTCGAGCGCGGCATCGTCACGGAAGAAGAGTTAAGCAGCGGCAAAGCCCAAGGGCCAACCGACCCGGCGCTGCTGAAGCGCGTTCTGCGGCCGGAAAATGTCAGTATTGCGATGGGGAAGGGCTCCCCCTACACGCGGCCTGAGGGCAAGCCGGCCCGGTTTAAGTTTGGCGATCGGGTGCGGGTGCTGAACAATAACCCGACCGGCCACACCCGCGCTCCACGCTATGCCCGGGGCCATACCGGCGAGATCGTGATGGAGCATGGTATCCAGGTCTTTCCGGACAGCAATGCGGCCGCCCGATCGGAAGGCGGGAACGAGAACCCACAGCCACTTTATAACGTGCGTTTCTCGGCTATTGATCTCTGGGGTGAGGATCACGCAGTCAATGAGTGGATCCATATCGATCTCTGGGACGATTATCTGGAACCGGCATGATCGCGCAAGAAACCAGCCGAGAGGCGCTGACAGAGACCTTGCCGACACTGCTTCGCGATGCGGACGGCCCGGTCTTTCGCGAACCATGGGAGGCGCAGGCTTTTGCCATGACTGTCCGTCTGCATGAAGCGGGGTGCTTCTCATGGCCGGAGTGGGCCGAGACTATCGGCGCCGAGTTCGCCGCTGCCAAAGACCGCGGTGAGGCCGATACGGGTGAGGAGTATTACCGGTACTGGTTGGCGGCGCTTGAGAAGATCGTCGCCGCCAAGGGCGTGTTGACGACCGATCAGCTGCTTATGCGCAAAAATGCATGGGCCCGCGCGGCCGAGCGATCACCCCACGGTGAGCCTATACTGCTCGCCGAGGATGAAATTATTAACGAAGAAAGCAGCGAACGATGAGCCCGAAGTCGTTAGGCCAGTCGGCGGCTCTCTCAAATGAGCCCCGTATCGATGGCGAAGAGATCCTGGAAGGCATCCTGGATTGGGTCGAGCACGAAACCCCGACTTTCGAAACCGAGGCGGTCAATCAACTCGCGGACGATATTCAGGCGCGGTTTGAAAAAATCGGTACCGAAACCGAGCGAACCCCCGGCCGAGATGGGTATGGAGACACCTTGCGGTTTCGCACGCCAGGTCATGATGGCAGCCCCGGAATTTTGGTATTAAGTCACTTCGATACGGTGCATCCGATCGGCACCAAAGACGAAGCGAATCGGATCCGGCGCGAAGGGGACGTCGTCTACGGGCCCGGAATTTACGACATGAAGGCGGGCGCTCATCTGCCGTATTACGCCTACCGCCACATGTTACGGGTTGGAACGGAGCCGCGTCTGCCGGTTACATTCATGTTTATCCCCGAAGAGGAGGTCGGCAGCCCGATCACACGCGATCTGATCGAGGAAGAGGCCCGCAAAGCCAAGTATGTTTTGGTCACCGAGCCGGCGCGTGACGGCGGCAAGGTGGTGGTTGCACGCAAAGGCGTCGGCCGCTTCGATATGTCGGCGGTGGGGCAGCCAGCTCATTCCGGTGCGAAGCATGAAGATGGTCGCAGTGCCATTAAGGAAATCGCCCGGCAAATCCTAGCCTTGGAGGACATGACCGACTACGCGCGCGGCGTTACCGTGAATGTGGGGCAGATCACCGGCGGCACTGCGGTCAACGTGGTTCCTCGGGAATGCTCTATCGAGATCGACCTTCGTGTGGTCTCGGTTGAGGATGGCGAAGAAATGTGCGCCCGTATCCTGGGACTGACCGCGAACGACCCGGATGTGGAACTGACCGTTTCGGGTGGCATGAACCGCCCACCCTACGAGCAGACGGAGCAGGGCATGGCCTTATTCGAGCAGGCCCGCGTCTGTGCCGCCGAGATCGGGCTCGACCTGCACGCGACGCCGCTGACTGGCGGCGGTAGTGACGGAAATTTTACCGCGGCACTCGGTGTACCGACGTTGGATGGACTTGGGGCTGATGGGATCGGTGCCCATACGCACCACGAACAAATCTACTTCTCATCGCTTGAGCCGCGCGCGCGGATGTGGGTTCGGTTGCTGGAGACGCTGGAATAGACGCAAGTCGGCTAACTGGCCGCCTCATCATCTTCGGGGTCATCCGACGGCATTTTAGCTCCGGCGGTGAGAGTGTTCTCCATTATCGCATCGGTCATGATGGCGTTACTTAGATCCGCGTCACGGCAATCGGCGCCGGTTAGGTTGGCGCGAACAAGACGGGTTGGAATACGATGCAGACCGCGTCCTTGAGCCATGTCGATCTCTTGCGAGGTTAGATCTGCTGCCAGAAGTTTGGCGCCAGTCAGATTGGCATCGGTCAGATTGGCGCCCTTCAGCTCGGATTCGCTGAGATCCGCCTTTTCCATGTTGGCGCCTTGGAATTCGGTCATCGTCAAATAGGTGCCGCGCAGCTTGGTGCCGGTCAGATTCACACCGTTCAGAAGCGCGACGCTGAGATCAGAATGCGAGAAGTCCAATCCGCTCAGATCATGCCCGGAGAAATCTCCGCGGATGCCATCGGAGCCTTGTGTGGCGAGCCAGCGCATGTGGCCGCGAATGATCTTCTGCAGATCCGGCGCCAATAGGAATAGGCCGAGGAAAATCTGGGCCTCACTTAGGTTGGCACCCTCGAGGTTCGCGCCGGAAAGGTTGGCGTTGCGAAGGTTGGCGCCTTCCAAATTGGCTCCTGCGAAGTTCGCGTTGCGAAGGTTGGCGCCGGTCAGGTTGGCCTCCTTCATCTTCGCGCCCTCGAAACTGGCGCCGGACAAGTCTGCACCGTTGAAATTCGCGGCACTCAACTGTGCGTGCTTGAATTCGATCCCGATCATCGAGGCGCCTTCGAAGTTTCCTTCGCTCACGTCGGCCCGGGTCATATTGGCCTCATCGAGATCCGCGCCCGAGAAATCGGTTGCAGCGGCCTCTCCAGATCCATCCCAGAGCTCTCCCGGACGGAGGTCGGCATCGTTGAACTGAGCGCCGCGCAGCTTTGCTTCATTCATTCGGGCACCGCGAAGGTCAGCGCGGAAAAAGTTGGCGTTGTTCAGGCTCGCGCGTTGCATATCGGCGCCAAATAGGTCGGCAAGCGAAAAATCAGCGGCTTCCAATTCCGCTTCTTGCCAGGAAACCCCGGAGAGCATCGCGTGGCGGAACGTTAACTTATCAATTTTGATATTCGGCAGGATTGCGCCGCGTAAATCCGCCCGGGCGCCACCCGGGATGCCATCCAAGTAGCTGCGATGCAGGCGCGCCACCTCAGCCAGTCTTTCAGCTGAGATGTTTTTGCCGGCGACACCGCCTCTATTTGGCTGCCTATTCATCACGATCGTTTGTTCCCCCAACGGGAGCAGGCCGTTTGGTTACTGTTTACCGCAGCCTTATTATAGCGGCCTTGTTGCCCGACCGCTTGAAATTCGCTCTGTAACTTAAACGAGACTCAACCAAGCCCGGGCGCTTGAGTCAATTGTGGTGATTCAGGATCTTCTGGCTTAACTACGAATCTTGTTGCGTGGACTTATTCGTCGGCACTATCGGATACAACTCGCAAATCTGTTATCTGCAGAGGCAAATATGAAAATCAAATGTATTTCCACCGATCATTATAGAATTCCCTTGCCGGTGGTTCTTTCCGACTCGACCCATGGTGAGATATCGGCATTCGAACTCGTCTGCGTCCGGATAACCGACACCGACGGAGTGACCGGATCCGGCTATACATACACCGTTGGTCGCGGCGGTGCGGCAATCCACGCATTGATCGAGCGCGATATGGCGCCGGACTTGATCGGTAGGGATGCAGACCGAATTGAGGCGATATGGAAGCTGCTGTGGTGGCGTTTGCACTATGTTGGCCGGGGCGGCCTTGCTGCGCACGCACTTTCGGCGATCGATATAGCCCTCTGGGACCTGAAAGCGCGGCGGCTGAAAGAGCCATTGTGGCGCTTGCTCGGTGGTGCGGATCCTAAAGTCAAGGCGTATGCCGGTGGGATTGACCTGTACTTTACGCTTGAAGATCTGCTCCGCCAGACCGATGGCAACTTGGAGAAAGGGTTCCGGGCCATCAAAATGAAAGTTGGACGCTCAGAGACCTGCGACGATGTGGCACGGGTTTCGGCCATGCGCAAACACCTCGGTGATGGCCTTCCGCTGATGGTCGACGCCAATATGGGCTGGACGGTTGATCAAGCGATCCGAGCGGCCCGGGCGTTTCGGGAGTTTGATCTTGTCTGGTTGGAAGAACCAACAATCCCGGATGATTTTGCCGGCCACACCCGCATCCTATCGGAAGGCGGTGTCCCGATTGCGGCGGGGGAGAACCTGCACTCAATCCATGAGTTTGAGCATCTTATGGCGGCCAATGGGGTCAGCTATCCAGAGCCGGATGTCTCGAACTGCGGCGGGATCACGGTCTGGATGAAAGTCGCGGCCTTAGCCGAGGCAAGAGGATTGCCGGTTACCTCGCACGGTGTGCATGAATTGCATGTCCACCTATTAGGAGCGGTGCCGAATGCGTCCTACCTCGAGGCGCATGGTTTTGGCCTCGACAAATATATCGCCGAGCCCTTGGCCGTAGTCGACGGATACGCCACAGCGCCAGAGAAGCCGGGGCACGGCGTCGAGTTTGATTGGGCTGCGATGGAGAGTGTCAGGGCCTAGTTCGGCGCTTGTGGGCATTAAGATAAATCGGGACATTCTGCTTTTATCAAAAAGTAGAATGTCTCCATTTTTCCATATTCTCTAAATCAATTGAGATCAGCATATCAAGTGATTGGGAAGACGCCGGGTCGGGCGCGCTCATAGGGCAGGGTTTCGAGGACCGCTGGGCCCCAATCCGGCGTGTCGACAATGACGATATCTGCTGCTGCCTTCGACCAGATCGCCCGGAAATGACTTTTTGAGCGCAGCACGACGATCTCAAAGGTTTCATGGTCGAGACCGAATTGGGTGAATGGATCGAGGTCGATCGCGGTTTGCGAAGTCGACACCAGCCAAACCACCACGGC
>JABIRP010000283.1 GCA_018699735.1 Rhodospirillaceae bacterium
ATCTTGCCGAAAACGGCAAAGACCTGGACGGCACAACTCTAATGGTTCACCGGGTCGCCGTGACCATTCCCGACTGCCCCGTCTTGCCACGAGCCGCCGGATCCGTGGCCGGCTACCTCGATGTCATCCAGCCCGGCTGCTCAAACGAAGCCAATCTAGGCCTAATGGTCGCCGATCCACGAGATCTGGTCATCGGGCACGACACGGCACCTGCCGAGGCCCAGGCGATGATGAAATCCTTGGAGAAATTTCGCGGCACAACGAAGTCCGGCGGCAAGGGAAAAGGCAGCGATCTAGCTGACGCCATGAAGAAGGCCTTCGCTGGGATTTCCAAAGCAGGAGCGAACAAATGACCATATCGGCCCGTAAATCAGACGACCAAGCCTTCATGAAGATTACTGAGGCGTCCCTCGGAGATCCATTCGCGGCCTATCTCGCCGACGACACGACCCGTGCGTTGGTGGCCAAGGTCGCAGCGAGATTCGGCTGGCCGGAGACGGCGGCCGAAGGCGGTGGTGTCGCGGCGGCAGCTCGGGTCATTGCTGTCGCGCCGCCACCGCGCATCCTCATCGTCGACTTCGCCGACAGCGACGACCCATTGGACGACCTGATCGCGCTCGAAGAAGCTCTGATCGCGGGCTCGCGCGTGATTGCGGTCGGCGCCGACAACGACGCGAGACTGGCCCGGGCGCTGCTGCAAAAGGGCGCGGTCGATTATCTGGTCAAGCCGTTCTCGCCCGAGACATTGGAGGAACTGCTGCAGGAACTGCAGCACGAGCCTAAGTCCGACACCGACGAAACCGGCCGCATCATCGCCATTCTCGGGTCCCGCGGCGGATCCGGCGCCAGCACTCTGGCGGCGAGTTGCGCTTGGGTTCTGGCCGAAGACCTTGGCCAGCGCACCACCCTGCTTGACCTTGATCTTTGCTACGGTGATGCAGCACTCGCGTTCAACCTGGCTCCAGGCACGGGCCTTCGGGATTCGCTGGAAACGCCGGAGCGCATCGATGATTTGTTCCTCGATCGGGCCACACTCACCGCCGGCGAGCGCCTGGAGGTGCTGGCGGCCGAGGAAGACCCGAGTGAAACCCCGCAGATCGCCGAGGACGCGGTCGAGAACCTCCTGGAGCATCTCGCCGAACGCTCCAGCAATGTCGTCGTCGACCTACCGCGAGGATTTGCACAAAGCGCCGCCGTCTTTAAACGCGCTGACGAGATTATTCTGGTTACCGTGCCCACCCTACCGGCACTCCGTGATGCGATCCGCCTGCAGCGATTGATCAGAGACGTGGCCCCATCGTCCCGCATACGCCTGGTCATCAATCGGGCGGATCGCTCCGGCAACGGCCAGATCGGGCGGCGTGATGTTGAAAATCAGCTAACCCGCAAGGCCGATCTGGTGATCGCCGAAGACCAGGACCTGGCGGCCGAGGCGGCCAATAATGGTCAACCAATTGCGGCCCTACGCCCGCGCTCACCTTTCGCCGTGAACCTGCGCAAGTTCACCAAGTCCATCACCGGGCAAGCCAACGAAGGCGGTTGGCTTCGCGGTTTGGTTCGTCGAGGGAGGTAGTCATGCCAGATGGTGTCACGATCAAGCAAAGCGTCTCGGACCCGGTCATCAAGCGCGCGCATGCGAGCATCACGCCCCTGCTCGACGAATGGTTCAAGCCGGAATGGCTGGCGACGGCCTCGCGCCGTGAGCTGGCACGCAGAGCCGGCCTGCTGATCGAGCGCGTGATGGAAAAGCGTAGGCTGACCCTGTCACTGACCCAACAACGCCAACTGATGACACTCTTGGTCGAAGATTTGGCCGCCCGAACCCAATCGGAAGCAGCTAGCGAAGAATTGTTGGGCGACATTCCGGACGAACCGGAAGCGGCCGAGACCGCCGAAAGCGGTCAAAGGACCCGGCTTGATGACGCCCGCCGGAAGGTTCAGCCCCTGCTGATGGAGCAGATCGATATTTCCGCCGCCTCAATCCTGGGGCGCGACGATTTGGCCAAACAAGTCAGCGAAATGGTCGGAGAAATCGGTGCCGAGGAACGCCTCAACCTGAACGGCCAGGAACAGCGGGTGCTGGCGACGGAATTGCTCGACGACATGATCGGTCTGGGGCCCCTGGAGCCTTTGCTGGCCGACGAAAGTATCACCGACATCCTGGTCAACGGCCCACGCCAAATTTATATCGAGCGCCGCGGCCGCTTGGAACTGACCGACATACGGTTCCGCGACAACGCCCATGTGATGAATGTCGCCACCCGTATCGTCAGCCGCATTGGCCGCCGGATCGATGAGAGCAATCCACTCTGCGATGCGCGCCTGGAAGACGGTAGCCGGGTCAATATCATCGCGCCGCCGCTGGCCATCGACGGCCCATCGATCTCGATCCGGAAGTTCTCCAAGAAATCCATCACGCTGGACATCATGGCCAAGCAGTCGAACCTGTCGCCGGATTTGGCGGATGTCCTGAAAATCGCCTCGCGCGCCCGGCTGAACTTGTTGATTTCCGGCGGCACGGGCTCGGGCAAGACGACCTTGCTTAACGCCATGAGCCGTCTGATCGATCACGGCGAGCGCATCGTAACCATTGAGGACGCGGCGGAACTACAATTGCAGCAACCGCATGTCGTGCGCCTGGAAACCCGACCGGCCAACCTTGAGGGCGGTGGCGAGATCGGTATGCGCGATCTGGTCAAAAACGCGCTTCGCATGCGCCCCGACCGCATCATCCTGGGCGAGGTGCGCGGGGCCGAGGCGATCGACATGCTGCAGGCGATGAACACCGGCCATGACGGCTCGATGTGCACCCTGCACGCCAACACACCGCGCGAGGCACTGACCCGGCTCGAGAACATGGTCGCGATGTCCGGCATCAAGCTGCCGGCTGCTGCCGTGCGCCGGCAAATCGCGGACGCAGTCAACATGATTGTTCAAATTCAGCGCATGCGAGACGGCATGCGGCGGATCACCAAGCTGGTGGAAATCACCGGCATGGAGGACGAGGTGATCGTCACCAAGGAGCTGTTCACCTACGAATTCGAGGGCGAGGACCGCGATGGCGAGTTAATCGGGCATTTCCAGGGCTCCGGCTTGCGTCCGCACTTCCTGCCACGTGCATCCTATTTCGGGCTCGAGGGCCGATTGCTGGAGGCAATGAAATGCCAGGTCTGACCGCAGCAACTGGTATAGGAACGGTCGCCAATGGCACCGGAATGCTCGGCGTCACCCTTCTGATCTTTGCCGGCGCGCTGGTGGTATTGGGTGCGTTAGCACTCGTTCTTTCACAAACGCTCGGTCATCGTTGGATGTTGAACCGGCGCATGGCTCGGTTCGGCGGGGAGACCGATCCGTCTCGGCTAACGGTTCCCAACATCCGTCGCCAACGTGAAGGCGAGAAATCCGGCCCCTTGCAACGTATCTTGGCCTTCACACCCTTTGGCGCAGAGGTGAAGGCCCAATTGCGCGCCGCCGGCTCGCCAATGTCACGCGGCACCTTCGCGACCATGAGCGCGGTTCTCGCAGCCGTAGGGTATCTCGGGACCACCGTTGCGCGTCTGGACGGCCCGGTCGTGTTGCTTTCAGCGCTGGTCGCCGGACTGGTGTTGCCGCGCCTGGGCCTGGCCTTCCTGGTGGCGCGGCGCAAGCACAAGTTCCTGGTTCTTTTCCCCGACACCATCGATCTGATGATCCGCAGCCTGCGCTCCGGCTTTCCTGTAGATGAGGCGATCACCGCTGTCGGCGATGAGATGCCTGACCCGATCGGGCTGGAGTTCAAAGGTGTCGCCGATCGCCTCCGTCTCGGCCAGACATTGGAATCCGCCCTGTTCGAGGCAGCCGAACGGATCGACCTGCCCGACTTCAATTTCTTCACGATCAGCTTGGCCGTCCAGCGCGAGACCGGCGGCAATTTGACCGAAACGCTCGCCAACCTCGCCGACATCCTGCGCCGACGTCTGCAGATGCGCCTCAAGGTCAAGGCCATGTCGGCCGAAGCTCGAACCAGCGCCATGATCATCGGTGCCCTGCCCTTCGTGCTGGCTGGCGCGCTCTTCGCCTCCAATCCGGAATACGTTCTGTCGCTGTTCCAGGACCCACGCGGGCGCCTGATCGTCTTCATTGCGCTGGCATCCGAGTCACTGGGCATCTTCACCATGATCCGCATGGCGAGGTTCAGAATATGACCGGCACGGAAACCTTCTCCAACATCGACCCCCGGTTGCTGATTGTCGCCGGCGCCGCCTTCGCGATCTTTTTCCTGGTGCTCACGGTGGCAACAGCCGGTACCCGTTCACGTGCCTTGTCCCGGCGATTGAAAACCATCGGCGGCCGAGAGCGCGCCGGAACAGTGGCCGTCGGTGCCGGTGGCAAACGCGCCTCCGGCCCGATCGAATTCATGCGCCAGATCCTCAATCGCTTCGATCTGATGCGCGCCGATAAGGTCCGTGCCATCGCGATGTTCCTGGCAGGGGCCGGTTGGCGTTCGAAAAGTGCTACCGTACTTTATCTCTTCGCAAAACTGACCTTGCCTTTGGCGCTCGGCGCCGCCAGCGCAACCTTGTTTTATTGGGTGGCGCCATTGCTGGTTAAGGGCAACCTCAGGCTGCCCTTGGTGATCTTCGTGGTTCTGATCGCCAGCCAACTGCCCGACATTTTAGTACGGCGGGTCGCCGAGGCGCGGCGAGAGCGTATCCGCCTCGCTCTGCCCGACGCGCTCGACCTGATGGTGATTTGCGCCGAGGCTGGGCTCAGCCTGGACGCGACGATCGAACGCGTGGCCAAGGAAATCGAGGGCCCCGCCCCCGATCTGGCCGAGGAATTTCATCTGTTGAGTTTGGAATTGCGCTATGTCGGCGACAGACGCCTCGGGTTCGACAACATGGCCCGACGGATCGATCTGCCCGCGATCCAGGCTCTCTCCGCCACCCTGGTGCAGACCGAGCGCTTCGGAACTCCGATCGCCCAGAGCCTGCGCGTCCTGGCGACCGAGCAGCGCAACAACCGCATGATGAAGGCGGAGGAAAAGGCCGCCAAGCTGCCAGCGACCATGACCATCCCGATGATCCTGTTCATCCTCCCGGCAGTTTTCGTCGTGCTGCTCGGCCCGGCGATCCTGAACATCATGGACGCAGTGAAAAACATGTGAACTCGCAGCCTATCGCGCATGGATTCATAAGACCGCTGTCGTTAAACTCCCGCCATGTCCGAGCCCACTCAACGCCGATTAGCCGCAATTGTTTCAGTAGATGTCGTTGGTTACTCACGCCTCATGGGCGCCGACGAAGCCGGCACATTGGCGACCTATCGCACTCACCGCAGCGATCTGATCGATCCTCTGATCGAGACCCACAACGGGCGCATCGTCAAAACCATGGGCGATGGGTTGCTGTTGGAATTCCCGAGCGTCGTCGCGGCGGTTGAGTGCGCAATCGCAATCCAAAACGGGATAATCAGCCGCAATACGGAGGTCGCGAAAGATATCGCCATCCGCCTGCGCATCGGAGTCCACCTCGGCGATGTGGTCGTCGAAAAGGATGACATCTTCGGCGATGGCGTGAATGTCGCGGCCCGGCTGGAGGCCTTTGGCGAGGCCGATTGTGTGACGATCTCCGGCACCGCCTATGAGAATATCGCCGGCCGGATTGATGCCGGGTTCATCGACCTCGGCGATCAGACC
Organism: Rhodospirillaceae bacterium; assembly: GCA_018699735.1. GTDB lineage: Bacteria > Pseudomonadota > Alphaproteobacteria > Thalassobaculales > Thalassobaculaceae > JABIRP01. The sequence continues at coordinate 5,678 of JABIRP010000283.1, forward strand.
TTCAAAAACATCGCCCGCCCGGTGCGGGTCTGGCAGCTCTCACTTGCCGAGGCGGCCGATACGGTCACTCCCGATGATCCGGTTCTAGCGGATAAACCTTCCATTGCGGTGCTCCCGTTCGACAACATGTCCAGCGATGCAGAGCAGGAGTATTTCGCCGACGGCATCGCCGAGGACATCATCACCGAGTTGTCGAAGATATCTCGGATGCGTGTGATCGCCCGCAACTCGACCTTTGCCTATAAGGGCAAGGCAGTAGATTTGCGCCAAGTCGCAAGTGAGCTGGGGGTTCGCTACATCCTGGAAGGCAGCATCCGTAGTGGCGGCAATCGGTTGCGGATCACCGCTCAGTTGATCGATGCGACCGATGCCAGCCACCTCTGGGCCGAGCGTTTTGATCGCACTATCGATGACATTTTCGATATCCAAGACGAAATCACCAAGGAAATCGTCACGGCTCTCAGAGTGAAACTGACCGACGGCGAGCAAGCCCACTTCCTGGCGCGCGGCACCAACGACATCCAGGCCTGGCAGTACTGCGTCCATGCGACAGAGCTATTCCTACGCTTTACCTCATCCGAATTTTTGGAAGCACGGTCGTTGGCAGAAAAAGCTGTCGAGCGGGACCCGAATTACGCCTATGCCTGGGCGACCCTTGGCTTCACCTATTGGTGGGATGGTCGCTTGGGTTATACAGGCGATACCGTCGCCAAGTTTGCGCGGGCGCGAGAGTATGCCGAACGGGCCATGGCACTCGATGACACGGTATCGATGGTCATCGGTTTGAACGTCATGGTCGCGGCTTCGCAAGACCGATTTTCCGAGGGTGTCGATCTAGCGCGACGAGGGTTCAGCCTCCATCCAGGGAATGCCGACATTCGAGCGTTTCTTGCGTTCGCTTTGGTCCATGGTGGAGGGTTCGAAGAGGCCGTGGACCATTTTCGCGCCGCAATGGCGCTCAACCCATTCTATCCGAATTGGTGCCGCAACGGACTGGCGCGCTCTTTGATAGCGCTTGATAAACTTGATGAGGCCTTAGCCATTTCTGATGAGATCTTGAGTCTTGAACCCTCATTCGTCCAGGCATGGGTACAAAAGGCCTATATATTCAACCGGATCGGACGATCGGACGACGCGGGCCAGGCCATTAAAGAAGTTATGCGCCTCGCGCCCAATTTACGCCTTGAACACATACCTGGATTTTTCTTGCTCAACGACACCGTCATCTTAAATCGTTTGCTGGATGGCCTTCGCGAAGCCGGACTGCCGGAA
>JABIRP010000036.1 GCA_018699735.1 Rhodospirillaceae bacterium
ATATTTAACAATACTAACTACCGTTAATTATCATTAAGCAGTTTTTAATTATATATGTGAGATTTATATATCACATAAATTTGATATTACGTGATATAGACCTTTTAATGAAATTTAACAATTTAAGTATCATAATATGAAGTAATGGTGTTCCAGGCCGTTTCGGAGAGATCCTTGACCAAACCTACTATTAGGCGAGTGATCGATGGTGTTTTGCCTATGCTTCAATGCAAAACATGTTGGCGGGTCACGTTTGTCGTTCTAATTTGCCTGGTCATCGTCGAATCCGTCATTCTTTTGTTCTCCGTTCGTGATTATCGCCACGCTCGAGTTCTTGAAATCGAACGCGAGGGGCTCACTCTGGCGCGTGCATTTGCTCGGATCAGCCGGCACGAGAACGGAAAAATCGATCCTTTAAAGCTCGGGCAATTGGTCCGAGACAACTCTGTCCTCCTTGGCGCAACAATCCACGATTTGAAGGGCCAAGAGCTTTCCGGTTTTGGGATTCGGCCCGTACCCTGGCTGAATGTCGCATCAGACAGTTCCAGCACGGTGCGACGCTTTAACGATCATGCCTCTTTCGACGTCTCTTGGGGGCCGAATGCGACAAAGCTTCCTTATATTATACGCGCCAGGCTCAGCGCTGCGGAAATAGATGACCAGGTCGACGCCTATATTTGGCGGGTCACGGCACTCGTGTTCCTGATCACGGGGGTGCTCACCCTAATCACTATGATTGGCCTCGAAATTCTTGTTCTTCGGCCGTTGCGCGTCATCCGACAAACTCTTATCCGCGCCGCACAGGACCTAGAACACCCAACCGAGTACATGATCTCGGAGTCCATGCGAGACGAGTGGGGTGAAGTCGCCCGATCCGCCAACACACTCTTGCGACAAACCAATGATCATCTGAAAGATTTGGACCAAAAGGCCCTGGATATGGCCGATGCCAAACAGGCAGCCGAAAGAGCGAACCACGCCAAGTCGAAGTTCGTGACAACCATGAACCACGAGCTCATAACCCCGCTCAACAGCGTTCTCGGGTTCAGTCAATTACTGGAGTCCGATCGAGACCAGCCCCTCTCCGAGGTTCAAAAAGAAAGCGTCGGACAGATTTATGCTGCGGGCAGCCATCTGTTGGGACTGATCAGCGAGATTCTGGATTTGTCCAGCATCGAAGCTGGCCGGGTCAGCCTATCCGTCGAGGCCCTCGCCCCAGATCCCGTCATCGATCATTGCGTCGCCTTGGTTCACTCTTTGGCCGATCAAAGAGACATCGAGATCGTGGCCGAATGCGCCGAAGATATCTGCCCAAACGTCGTAGCCGACCCCAAGCGGTTTCGCCAAATCCTTCTGAACTTGTTGTCCAATTCGATCAAATACAACAAGCACGGCGGGCGCGTCTGCCACTCGCGCGCAACCCTGCCGGAGGGCCTGGTGAAATTCACCGTCTCCGACACCGGCCCAGGGATAGACCTCACTCGATACGATGAGATTTTCGAGCCATTTTCCAGGCTTGATGCCGATGCAACCAAAGTCGCGGGTAATGGCATCGGTCTCTCGGTGACTAAGCAGCTGGTGGAATTGATGGGTGGCACCATCGGTGTCGAAAGTACGCCGGAAAATGGGTGCACTTTCTGGTTCACTTTACCCGTCGAACAGTCACGACATTTGCCGAGAATTCAATTCGGACCATAAAAGTCCACTTTCCCGTTGACCCGCCCGAGTTCGCGGCATAAATAAACCGTACCGCATTGGTACGGATTGAATTGCACATGCTTCGACTGAACCGCATGACTGACTACGCGATCGTCGTTCTGGGACAAATGTCCCTGGACGTTGGGCGCGTGCGCACGGCGGCGGCATTGGCCGAGATTACAACCGTACCGCAACCGACCGTGGCCAAGATCCTGAAACATCTGGCAGGTGCCGAACTCGTCACCTCGCACCGCGGTGCCAGCGGCGGCTATTCCCTCGACCGGCCGGCGCAGGCTGTTTCGGTCGCCGACATTGTACAGGCGCTTGAAGGGCCGATCTCGATCACAGCTTGCGTCGAGGGCACGGACGACGAGTGCGAGGCCGCCAGTCAATGCCCGATGAGCGGCAATTGGAACCGAGTCAACGACGCGATCCGTACAGCGCTCGAATGCGTATCGCTGGCCGACATGCTGGATCCGAACGAAATGTTCCCGGTCCGCCAATCTCTTGATGCAAACGAAGCTGGCACCCGACACGCCAGCAACGCCCACAACGTCAGCGAAGAAGGATAACCGGCAGATGGCGGCAACCGCTGAAACCGTTGACCAGGTCCAGGACAATTCCGGCGACAAGTATAAATACGGTTTTGTCACCGATATCGAGATGGATACCGCGCCCATTGGATTGAGCGAGGACATCATCCGCTTCATCTCAGCCAAGAAAGAAGAGCCCGAATGGTTGCTTGATTGGCGCCTGCAGGCCTATCACCGCTGGCTGGAGATGGAAGAGCCGACCTGGGCCAAGGTCAACTACCCGAAGATCAATTTCCAGGACATCTACTATTACGCCGCTCCCAGCACCAAGGAGAAGCCGAAGAGCCTGGACGAGGTCGACCCGGAACTGCTGCGCACATACGAAAAGCTCGGAATTCCCCTGCGCGAGCAAGAAGTTCTGGCTGGTGTGGTCGCGGTGGACGCTGTGTTTGACAGCGTCTCTGTTGCGACCACCTACAAGGGCAAGTTGGAAGAGGTGGGCGTCATTTTCGGCTCATTCTCAGAAGCCGTGAAGACCCATCCGGAGTTGGTTCGCAAGTACCTGGGTTCGGTCGTGCCGGCTTCGGACAACTACTATGCCACACTCAACTCGGCAGTCTTCACCGACGGGTCCTTCGTCTATATCCCGAAGGGTGTGCGCTGCCCGATGGAGCTTTCCACCTACTTCCGAATCAATGCCGAGAATACCGGCCAGTTCGAGCGCACCCTGATTATCGCCGAGGAAGGCTCTTATGTGAGTTACCTCGAAGGCTGCACCGCCCCGCAGCGTGACGAGAACCAGCTGCACGCCGCTGTGGTCGAACTGGTCGCGATGAAGGACGCCGAGATCAAGTATTCGACGGTGCAGAACTGGTACCCCGGCGATGAGACCGGAAAGGGTGGTATCTACAACTTCGTCACCAAGCGCGGTGTCTGTCGCGGCGCCAATTCGAAGATCTCCTGGACCCAGGTCGAGACCGGTTCTGCCATCACCTGGAAGTACCCGAGCTGTGTGCTGCAGGGCGACAATTCGGTCGGCGAGTTCTATTCGGTCGCCATCACCAACAACGCCCAGCAGGCCGATACCGGAACCAAGATGATCCATGTCGGAAAAAACACGCGCTCGACCATCATCTCCAAGGGTATCAGCGCCGGCAAGGCCGACAACACCTATCGCGGCCTAGTCAAGATCCTGCCCCGGGCCGAGGGCGCCAGGAACTATACCCAGTGCGACAGCCTGCTAATCGGTGACACCTGCGGTGCGCATACCACGCCTTACATCGAATCCCGCAATCCAAGCGCCCGGGTCGAGCATGAGGCCACCACCTCGCGCATTAGCGAGGACCAGCTTTTCTATTGCCGACAGCGCGGCCTCAACGAAGAGGACGCGGTCGGCCTGATCGTCAACGGCTTCTGCAAGGAAGTCATGAAGGAACTGCCGATGGAATTCGCCGTCGAGGCGCAGAAACTGATCGGCATCAGTCTTGAGGGAAGTGTCGGGTAGGAGCATCACACCGGCCGTCATTCCCGCGAAGGCGGGAATCCAGTCAGACAGCCGCCATAGATTCCCGCCTTCGCGGGAATGACGAAGCAAAAAGAAACGAGAAGAGAATGAGCCTATTGGAAGTCAGAAACCTCCGCGCCGACGTAGACGGTAAGGAAATCCTGAAGGGCCTTGATCTCACAATCAACGCCGGCGAAGTGCACGCTATCATGGGACCAAACGGGTCCGGCAAGAGCACGCTGAGCTACGTCCTGGCCGGTCGCGACGGCTATGAGGTAACCGGTGGCGAGGTGTTGTTCGACGGCAAGGACCTGCTGGAACAAGCCGCCGACGAGCGTGCCAACGACGGCCTATTCCTCGCCTTCCAGTATCCGGTCGAGTTACCCGGTGTCGCTGGCATGACGTTTCTGCGCGAGGCCGTGAACTCCAAACGCCGGCACAACGGCGAGGACGAGATCGACGCCATGGGCTTCTTGAAGCTGGTACGCGCGAAAGCCAAGACCCTCGGCATCTCCGACGAGATGCTGAAACGTGCGGTCAATGTCGGTTTCTCCGGCGGTGAAAAAAAACGCAACGAGGCGCTGCAGATGGCGGTGCTGGAACCGCGCATGATGGTTCTCGACGAAACCGACAGCGGCCTCGATATCGACGCACTCAAGGTTGTGGCCGAGGGCGTCAACGCCATGCGCTCGCCCGACCGCGGCATCCTGATCATCACCCACTATCAGCGCCTGCTCGACTACATCGTGCCGGATAAGGTGCACGTGCTGGCCGACGGACAGATCCAACGCTCCGGCGGTAAGGAACTGGCGGTCGAACTTGAGAAGAAGGGCTACGCCGAATACATCGGCGCGGCGGCGTGAGAGCGACCATGACCGATCGCACACTCCTTCTCGACAAAATAGGAGGCGCCGGATTGCCGACGCCGAGGGTCGAGTCCTGGAAATACACAGATCTAAAAGCCCTCGCCCGACTAAACCCGGTTCTCGCCGATGCCAATAGCGGGCAATCGATCACGGCTGTTCCGACGGGCACTCTTCCCGAGATCGAGGCGGCCCAGATCGTCCTCACCAATGGCGAACTGCGCCCAGATCTCTCAGACCTGACGGCCTTGCCCGAAGGTGTCACCGTCGAGGAGACCGATGCCCCTGCCCCGCCTGAATTTTGGCGCGAGGATGCGCTGGTCGGTCTCGCACCAGGCACGGCCATCGCCATCCGCGTCGCCAAGGGTGTCGAGGCATCTAAGCCGCTGCATGTGATCTCAATCGCGTCTGGTGACGCAATGGCCATCCGACCATCGGTCACCGTATCACTCGGTGAGGCGGCCCGGCTGGTTCTGATCGAGAGCCATATTGGCGACGGCACCTACTTCACCAATGTCACCGCCAATGTGACACTCGCGCGTGCCGCCGCGCTCGGTCATTACAAACTCCAGGCTGACGGGCGGAGCGCCTTCCATATCGCACGGACCGCACTGACGCTGGGCGACAACACCGAATACGACGGCTTTCGGCTTTCGACCGGCGGCACCTTGGCGCGCGACGAGATTCGCGCCACGCTTGACGGGTCCCACATCGAAGCCCGGCTGAACGGAGCCTATATGGCGGGCGATGGCCAGCATATCGACACCACCAGTTTCATCGATCACGCCAAGCCCGAATGCCGCAGCCACCAGGTCTTCAAGGGTGTACTCGATGCGGGCGGACGCGGTGTTTTCCAGGGCAAGATCCTGGTTCGGCCGGACGCGCAGAAGACCGATGGCTACCAGATGAACCGAGCGCTGATGCTGTCGCCGGATGCCGAGATTGACAGCAAGCCGGAGCTTGAGATCTATGCCGACGACGTCAAATGCAGCCACGGCGCCACCATCGGCGAATTGGAAGAAAACCAGCTCTTCTACCTGATGGCCCGAGGCATTCCGCGTGATCGAGCGCGCCACTTGCTGATCGAGGCCTACCTGGCAGACGCGGTCGAACATGTTGGCCACGAGCCAACGCGAGCGGCCTTCCAGAAAACGATCTCGGCCTGGCTGCAACATCACGACGGAACCCCGGAGACCCTAGAGATCCGAGGAGCTAGGACATGAGGAACGGTTTCGACATCGAGAAGGTCCGCGCCGACTTTCCGATCCTGAGCCATCCGGTGCGCGGACATCGACTGGTGTTTCTCGACAGCGGTGCGTCCGCCCAAAAGCCCAGACAAGTGCTGGACAAGGAGCGCGAAGTCTACGAGACCGGCTACGCCAACGTTCATCGCGGGCTGCATTATCTAAGCGAGGAAGCGACCGCCAACTACGAAGGTGCCCGGGTCAAAATCGCTGGATTCATCAACGCCCGCCACTCCCACGAGGTGCTCTACACCAAGGGGACGACCGAGGGGATCAATCTGGTCGCGTCCAGCTACGGCCGCAAGTTCCTGACCGAGGGCGATGAGGTCATCATCACCCACATGGAGCACCACTCCAACATCGTGCCCTGGCAGATGCTCCGCGATGAGGTCGGCATCGTGCTCAAGGTCATACCGGTCGACGATGATGGCAGCTTCCATCTGGATCAGTTCCGAGAGCTAATCACTGAGCGCACCAAGATCGTTTCGGTCACCCACGTCTCAAACGTCCTCGGCACCGTGGTACCGATCAAGCAGGTTTGCCAGATCGCGCGCGACGCTGGCGCCATCAGTCTGATCGATGGCGCCCAAGGTATCGTGCATCTGCCGATCGACGTGCAGGACATCGGATGCGATTTCTACGCCTTCTCCGGCCACAAGCTCTACGGACCGTCCGGGATCGGCGTGCTTTACGGTCGCGAGGAGTTGCTGAACGAAATGCCGCCCTACCAAGGGGGCGGCGACATGATTGAGACCGTGACTTTTGAGAAGACAACCTGGGCCGACCTGCCACACAAGTTTGAGGCCGGCACACCGCCGATCACGCAAGCCATCGCACTCGGTGCCGCAATCGATTACGTGCGCGACATCGGTATTGAGGCGATCGGCGACCATGAGGCGGGCGTACTCAACTATGCGACCCAGCAACTGGCCTCGGTCGAAGGTTTGCGGCTGATCGGCACGGCCGCGGGCAAAGCGAGCGTCATATCCTTCGCCATGGATTGTGCACACCCTCATGACATCTCGACCATCATCGACCAGCAAGGCGTCGCCATCCGCGCCGGACACCACTGCGCCCAACCGCTGATGGATCGCTTTGATTTACCGTCAACCGCAAGGGTAACGCTGGGAATGTACAACGACCGCGACGACATTGACGCTCTGGTTCAGAGCCTGGAAAAGGTCAGGGAGATCTTCGCATGATGCACCATGATGGATACGGCGGCATGATGGGCGAAGAAGTGCCCATGCCGACAGGGCCTATACTCGCCGGCGTAAGGCTTGAACCCGGAACACCGGTCGCCGGCGACGAGGACGTGGTCGCGGCGTTGAAGACCGTGCACGACCCGGAGATTCCGGTCGATATCTATGAACTAGGCCTGATTTACGAAAAGGTAATCGCGGAGGATGGAAACTGCCGGGTTGAGATGACCCTGACAGCCCCCGCCTGCCCGGTCGCCGGTCAATTGGTCATGGACGTGGCGACCGCGGTTTCCGGCGTCGAGGGCATCGGCGTTTGCGAGGTCAATCTGGTCTGGGACCCGCCCTGGTCACCGGAACGCATGTCGGAAGAAGCGCGTCTGCTCCTAGACATGTGGTAAAAAGACCCTAAATAATGGTATTACGCTGATATCGGCGAGAGAAAGAAAATGATGTTCACACCCGGCCAAGCTCCAATCACCCTAACCGACGCCGCCGCCGAGCGCGTGCGGGACCTTGTCGCCAAATCCGACGACGACGGCGTGATCGGCCTGCGGGTGGGCATCAACTCCAAAGGCTGCAACGGCATGAGCTATATCGTTGAATACGCCAAGGAGCAGAAGAAGTTCGAGGACATGGTCGAGGAAAAGGGCGTCAAACTGTTCATCGACCCGACAGCCGTGATGTTCATCCTCGGCTCTGAGATGGACTATACCGAGGACAAGTTCTACTCGGGCTTCGTCTTCAACAACCCGAACGAAACCTCGCGCTGCGGCTGCGGTGAGAGCTTTAACGTCGGTTAAGCACACGCCTTAAATTTTCGTCATCCTTAGGCGAGAGCGGAGCGACCCTCGAAGGGCGCACGCCGCGTGCAGTTTGCGTCCTTCGAGGCTCACTGCGTTCGCACCTCAGAGTGACGTAGATTCAATTTCACCTCTGGTTTCCGCTTCCCGGACGCAGCGTAGCGGAGATCCGGGATCCATTCCTGAGGCCGTGTAGATCCGCTTGGCGCTCGGAATCCCATGTGCATGAGGTTTCATTTGGGGCTCAGAAATGGGTCCCGGTCTTGGCTGCGCCAAACGGGGAAACAACAAGAGAGTGGACGAAGATCGTGCGCGGCGTTGTCGGTGATCAGTGACTAGAAACCACTCCAACGCCTCAATCGGGGCCCAGCGCCCGGATCCGCTCGTCCGTCCCTGGGTGGGTCGACCACCAGCTTCCATCTCCCTGCTCACACGCCTTGCCGCAGGACTTCTGCAGCGCCCGCAACATGTCTGCAAACGCGCTAAGGTCGGCACCAACCTGGGTCATGATTTCCACCGCCCGCGCATCCGCAGCACGCTCGAAATCTCTAGAATAGGCGTTTGACGCGAGGACAGTGCCGAACGACCCCGCCTCCTCCAGCAATGAGTTGTCGTCGCCAATCACAAAACCGATCAGCAGCGCCCAACCAAACGCCCGCAAGAGGACACGGACGCCGTGGCGTTCCTCGACATGTGCTAACTCATGCGCCAGCACGGACATCAGGGCGTCGTCATTGGGGGCGATGCGAACCAGTTCGTCGGTTACCAGGACCGGTCCGCCCGGGAATGCCAGCGCGTTGGCGCCAAGTGCCGAGGCTGACCTTAAAACCAAAACCGGATCCCGGCCGGAGACCGCCGACAGACGCGCGAAGAGATTTCGCACACGGGCCTGATCGTCCTCGCTCAATGTACTAGGCTTTAGAGCCACCTGCTCAAGCGCACCGAAGGCTGCGGCACCGAACGATCTCTCGAGCTTCTGCGGGACAGCACTCGCAATCCCGTCCGCGACGAGAGGGAGAGCAGACTTCAAACCCCATGCCGCCACGCCCAGCAGGACGACGAGCGCGAGCCAGATGCGGAGCCTTGGCTGCTCAAGCAAATGAACTCTGGATCCTCGACGTCGACCAAGAGCCAGTAGAAGCTGATCAACACCGTCATCGTCCTCGGTCGAAAACACCCGACCATCACCGAGCACGACCCGGCGAGCCACGCCCGCGACACGATCGGAAACCTCGCCGACATCGCACGCGACGGTCTCACCCGAAACCTCCAGCCATGCCTGTTGCCGGGTTTCCTCTACATTAAGCGCGGCCGGGACCGGATCAGATCGCCCCACCTCGAAGATCGTGCCTTTGACGGTCAAATGCTCACATCCATATCGGCCAGGTCCGAGTATTCCTCACCAATTGTCCCACCGGCCTGCCTCTGATCGTCGATGAAACCGGAAAGATCGCCCGCCGGCAGCACGGTCAGACATTCCGCCTGGTACCGCCACGAGCGACAGGCAGCCCAGGGTCGGAGCAACCCAAGCGTAAGGATCGTTGCGAACAGATTTGAGAACGCGATCCAGGCAAATTTTGGAGCCGACACATCCGAGTGAAATTGGTGGCGATCATCAAGCATCAATCCATTGACGACGATATTTCGCGCCATGGCGTTGAAGAAAGCCGCGGTGATAACGAATACGATAAGGACGATTGGAGCGCCGCCATAGCCTGCGACCACCGCCACGACATTCTCATCAGCCAAGCCGATGCTTTCCAAGAACGGGAGAGAGAGGACCCCCACACCAATCACAATTACAGCTGCGCCAAGCAAGATGGACAAAAACATCGCCCAATAAAACGAGCTGTATCCGGCCACTGCCGCAAAATTGGCTTTCCCAAAATCGTAGTTCTCCGCGATGTAGAGCCGAGCAGCGCGGATCGCGACCGGCGCCAGCAGCCCGAGACTGACAAAGCCAATAAGCGGCCAAACCAGGAAGGCCATGACCGATTGGCCGTAGGTACCTCGCCAGGCAAATCGCACGTTCCGCCAGACCGTCATGCGCGCATTGAACCGCAGAGAGCGTTGGATGACCCATGGGTAAAGCGGCAACAGGATGAAGCTGGTCAAGCCCTGCATTGCCGGGTTGATACTCTCCAAAAGTGACAATCCGACCAAGAATGCGAACGCCACCAATCGCCCTTTAAGAAGCATGCCTCCGGTCGCAAGATAGTCGAAGCCGTGGCCATCCAATTTCGTGTTGCCGTAGAAATACCGGACCCGGCGCACCTTCGCCCAGGCAGACCAAATGCCCAGGGTCGCGATATTCAAGAACATGTTAGCGAACCAAATGCCGAAATAGTCGTTGGCGTTCCCAGCGAAACTTACGCTGAGCATATCTGGTATTGCCGCGCGCTCGTCTTCAATGCTCTCGGCCTGGTCGTTCATCACCCTCTCCAACCGTTATCTTGAGAGGAACAATAACCTATGCGAGAAATATATCAATCCGAAGAACTCTCCACCACTGCCGGCCGGCCCTTGGGCAATGTCAGCGTGATCAGGTTGCTGGCGAGCACCGTCGCGGCCAATAGATAGAACACTGACTGCAGACCGTATTGGTCAGCGATCATGCCGCCGACGATCGGGATGCTGACCGAGAACGCGGTCTGGGTGCCGAACATCAGGCTGGTGGCCGAGCCGCCCATGGCCGGGGGCGTCAGGTCCATCAGCCAGCTATGCGCTACCGGCCGCACCGCGTAGAGCACGAAGCCGAGCAGCGAGACACCGGCGACGAAGGCGACCTCATTACCAACAACCGTCAATGCCGCAATCACCACTGTCGACGAGCCAAGCCCCATCAGCACCACCGGGCGCCGCCCGATCCGGTCTGAGAGCACACCGGCAATCGGGGTCGCGATCAATCCGCCCGCCTGCATGGCCGACAATGCCAAACCCATCGCCAGCGGCCCACCGCCCAACACGTCGGCAACATAGAGCGGCAGGAACAGCATCAAGCCGTTCTGGGTCATCGAACGGAATCCACTCATCACCGCCAGGCCGAGGATCGCGCGATTGCGCAGCACTGTGCCCAGTCCGGTAAGATACTCGTTGAAGTTCATGCCTTTGGGTGCGCCTTGTTTGTGTTCTTGGCGTTCAGCCCGTCCCAAAAACAGCAACAACATCAGGGCGACACCAAACACTGGGATCACGCTTGCACTGGCCGTTCCCTGCCACGTCATGGTAGTCAGCATCACCCCGGCGACGATCGGCGCTATGGTGTCGCCGAAACTGGCGCCGAGCGCGTGGATCGAGAGGGCGTAGCCACGTTGATTGGGAAACCGCTGCGAGATATAGGAAATCGCCGGTGGGTGCCAGAGATTGTTGGTCATGCCGATGACCACGACCAGAGCCGCGATCGTCAGGATACCTCCGGCTAATCCGAACGCCGCCAACGCCAATGCGCCGAGAACCAGCGAAATTACCTGCCAAAGCACCCGGCGCCCGGTCATATCGACCAGCGGACCGCTAAAGAAGTTCGCCGAGAACGATGAGATATGCATCACACTGACCAAAGTGCCGACCTCGGTATAGCTGAGGTTCAACGCACTCGACATCGCCGGTAGCAGCAAATAGAAGGTGGCGGCGACCCAATGGGTTGCCGCATGGCCTAGACCAACCATCGCGATGGGCGCGTTATCCCGCCAGCCGAGGCCGGTGAAGCGTTGAGCGATCGACACGTGAGAATCCTTTTGAACTCGAGAGGGTCTCTCCTAGCACGGATACCTGCATGTTGCCCAACCCGATCGATCCAGCAACTCCCCTCGGCCTCGCCGATTTGGCGACCTTGGTCGTTGTAATGCTCGCAGTCGCCAATCTCCTCTATTACACGGTAAAAACCGGCGTGCCGCCAATGCCGACGCGCCCCGTGGTGCGCGATGCGATGTTCCGGTTGATCCCAGAGGACCTGGCCCCAAACCGGATCTATGACCTCGGTTGCGGTTGGGGCACCTTAATCTTTCCGTTGGCGAAGAAGTTTCCGGACGCCAAAGTCATCGGCATCGAAGTCTCGCCCCTGCCCTATCTCTTTTGCCAGATCCGCCGATTGGCCCAACCGCGATCCAATCTCGAAATTCGCTACGGGGATTTCAATCAGAAGGATCTCAGCGATGCGGATCTCGTGGTTTGTTATTTGATGGTTCGGCCAATGAACCCGCTCAGCGACAAGCTTGGGCGCGACCTGAAGGACGACACTATCGTAATTTCAAACAGCTTCGCACTCCGGGAATGGGAAGCGGAAGAAATTGAGATCGTGCCGGAGTCGTTGTCAGTCTGGGTCTATCGATATCGGGTCGGGAATACCGACATCTAGTCCGAGACGCCAATTCAAAGGGCATCACGAAATCTGATCGAGATCCCGGCTCTCCCGATGGTCGGCCGATGGTCGGCCGGGAAGCGGTGATAGTTGGGTAAACTGGCTTTGCCAAATGTCTAATCCACCCGTTTCTAATAATTCTCTCGCTTCCCGATTTGGCCCAGCCAAGACCGGAATCTCGATCCAGAGCTAACTCAGCCTCTCATACGATCTCCAGCACCTGCTCTGGCGGGCGGCCCACGCGGGCCTGGCCCTGGCTGAGCACGATCGGGCGCTCTATCAGGATCGGATTGGCTACCATGGCGGCGATCAGGTCATCCCGTGACTTGCCGGCATCATCCAGTCCCAGTTCCTTGTACGGTGCCTCCTTGCGGCGCATCAGATCGCGCGGTTCGATATCGAGTTTATCGAGAATTCCGCCCAAGGTTGCCGCATCCGGCGGAGTTTGCAGGTATTCGATAATTGTTGGCTCGATCCCTTCGCCGCGCAGCAGGTCCAAGGTTTGCCGCGACTTCGAGCAACGCGGATTATGGTAGATGGTAACAGTCATTCAGGGTCTCCGGTTTCGAGTTGATGCGGTGGCTATATAGTCTGCGGCGTCCTGAGGCTCACGGTGCAAGCATTTCTCCGGCCTCGGCGAGACGCTCATAATCCGCCATTTCATTATAAATCTGAGCCGATATCCGCACCCAGAATGCGCCAGCCAATGCGTTGACGGGGACCTGGATTTTATGCTCGGCGTGCAGGCGGGCACGAATCGCGAGCGCCGCCTGGGTGTCCGCCGGACCGGACAGAGGCAGGCGTATGGTCGCCATCGACCCGGTCATCTCGGCCGGCGCGCCGACCTCGGTTCCCCAGCGCTCGGCCAGCATTGCCGCAGCTTTCAGGACGAGTTGATGGTTGTGCGCCATGGTTTCGGCATCGCCGTAGCGCTCGCGAAAGGCGAACGCCTCGGAAAGCGCAAACTGCGCCGAAGCATCGCGGGTGCCGACCCAATCGAATTCGGCCTCGAAACCACCGCCAAAACCATGCGAGATCACCAGTGGGTGCATGTTCGCTCGATGCGGTTCGGCGCACCAAAGGAAAGCGCAGCCCCGGGGAGCACAGAGCCATTTGTGGCAATTCCCGGTGTAGAAATCCGGCGCCAGCGCCGCCACATTGAGCGGTATCATGCCTGGCGCGTGGGCACCGTCGACCAAGACCAACGCGCCGGCCTCATGCGCCAATCGAATAATAGGCTCGATCGGCAGCAACAAGGCTGTCGGCGAAGTGATATGGTCAACCACCACCAATCGCGTCTTCTCACCTATAGCATCGCGATAGGCCGCTACCACATCGTCCGGGTTGTGGGCTGGATACGGGAGTTCAATATCCTTGCGGATCGCTCCCGTAAGCGAACAGATATGCGTGACCGTGTTCAAAACGGCACCATAGGTCTGATTGGTGACCACAATCTCATCGCCGTCGGAGAAGCTCAGCGAACGTAACACCACGTTGACCGCGTTGGTCGCGTTCTCGACCAAGGCGATGCCATCCGCATCGGCACCGATATAGCTGCCAATCTGCCCGGCAATTTCACGCAAGCGAGGCCGCGACTCCATTGCCATGAACTGGCTTGGATCGGCCTCTATCTGCTTCAACATTGCCCGTTGAGCGTCCGCGACCCGCTTCGGCACAGCGCCGTAGGAGCCGTGATTGAGGTGCACTACGTCCGGGTCCAGCTGGAATTCCGCGCGGGCTTCCCTGCCGAATGGCGGGCGATTTGAGTGAGCCGTCTCCGTCATGCGATATCCTCTACACCCGAACCGTCGAGCTTGTTACCTTCGTCCGTGAATGTATTAGGAGAAAAGCATGTTTGAGGGTTTCGAGCAAAAGCGGATTGCTGCATCCGGCACGGAAATAAATCTCGTGATCGGTGGCGACGGCCCGCCGGTGCTCTTGTTGCATGGATACCCCGAAACGCACGTGATGTGGCACAAGATGGCCGCGACCTTGGCCGAGCGCTACACGGTGGTGGCAACCGACCTGCGCGGTTACGGGGACAGCGACAAACCGCCATCGGGTGAGGATCATTCCGGATACTCCAAACGCGCCATGGCGCAAGACCAGGTCGAGGTCATGCGTGCGCTCGGCTTCGATCGGTTTTCCGTCGTTGGCCACGACCGTGGCGCACGCGTTGGCCATCGCCTCGCCCGCGATCACAGGGATGCTGTCGAGCGTCTCGCGGTGTTGGATGTTTGCCCGACCCTGCATATGTACATGTCCACCGACATGGATTTCGCCACGGCCTATTATCATTGGTTCTTCCTGATCCAGCCCTTCGACTTCCCGGAGCGTATGATCGGCGCCGATCCTGAGTTCTATCTTCGCCGCAAATTCAAATTCATCGCCAATGCCGAGACGGCGATCACAGACGAAGCTTGGGCCGAATACATCCGCTGTTTTTCCGATCCCGCCACCATCCACGCCACCTGCGAGGACTATAGGGCCGCGGCGACCATCGACCTGGAGCATGACCGGGCCGATTTCGACCAGGGTATGAGCGTTCCAGTGCTGGCCCTCTGGGGCAAGCTTGGCGTCATCGAGCGCAGCTATGACCCACTTGCGGTCTGGCGTGAACACACTAGCGGGCCGGTCACTGGCAAGTCTCTACCCTGCGGCCATTTCATTCCCGAGGAGGCGCCGCTGGAGGCTCTCGCAGAGCTTTTGCCGTTCCTGTCCGGATAAAGCCGATGATCGGCGGGTCAGAGAGAAACCTCACTCGTGGTGTTAACAATTAGGTTCTAACGGTTCTAGGCGCTATAAAGCCCGCTTCGTTCCCGAAAACGCACAAAAAGGGCGCCTGATGTCGCCTGACAAAGCGAGACCTGCCAAGGCTAAGCCGCGCGCGACTTTTCTCGGTCGAATTCGCGCCTACTTCTTCGCCGGCGTTCTGATCACCGCTCCGATCACGATCACGCTCTATATGACGTGGCTACTGCTTGATTTCATCGATTCCACGGTCATGCCGCTGGTCCCGGCGCGCTACAACCCCGAGACCTATCTACCGATCTCGCTTCCAGGTTTGGGGCTGATCGTTGGCGTCGTGGCAATGATCTTGATTGGCTGGCTCGCCGCCGGTTTGTTCGGGCGTTGGCTGGTGCGGTTGGGCGAAAATCTGGTCGCTCGCATGCCGGTTGTGCGAAACATCTACAGCGCGGTCAAACAGGTCCTCGAAACAGTTCTGGCGGATAAGACCACAGCGTTTCGCCAATGCGTCATGGTCGAGTTCCCACGCAAGGATTGCTGGACCATCGCCTTTGTCACCGGTGACCCGAAAGGCGAAGTTGAGGGCCATCTGCCAGACGGCATGGTGACGATCTACGTGCCGACAACCCCGAACCCGACCTCAGGCTACATGGTCTTTGTCCCACGCGAGGACATTCACGAGCTTTCAATGACCGTCGAGGAGGGCATCAAGTACATCGTCTCGATCGGCATCGTCGTACCGCCCGATCGCCGGCCGCCGCATGTCCGTTTGCGCGCCAAGGATCAGCCGGAGGTTCTAGATGCCGGTGAAGCAGTTTCGGTCGAAGACATCGAGACGGCGCGGCGCCAGGGGTAGAACCTGGTCGTCCGAAAATTTTTCAAACTCATTGTGTTTTCGCCATCCCAAACGAAGCAAAGCAAAGTTCCGGATCTCTTAACCAGTGTTCACGGCCGGCCGGCGATAGGCTGTCACCACATGTGGCATGTTAGGGCATAGACCATGAAAACGTCTGTCACTCTGACTGGCGGGCAAGTGCTTGGGCCGGATGGCGATCTCAGCGCCATCGACGTCTATATTGCCGAGGGCCAAATTGTCGAATCACCGGCAGTTGCAAGCGAACATATCGACTGTGCGAGATACCACGTGCTGCCCGGTATTGTTGACGTTCACGGGGACGCGTTCGAGCTTGAACTTCATCCACGCCCGGGCGTAGATATCGGATTTCCAATTGCCATGGGTTCGGTCGACCGGCAGCTGGCGGCCAATGGCATCACAACCGCCTTCCACGGCTTAACCGCCTCATGGGAGCCCGGGGCGCGAAGCCTTTCTGCCGCACGCTGTTTCATGGATAACTTGCAGACTTTGCGGCCTAGATTGATCGCCGATCACCGCGTTCAATTGCGTTGGGAAACCTTTGCCCATGACGCGATCCACGATGTCGCCGGATGGCTCACCCACAACCCGACGCCTGCGATCGCGTTCAACGACCACACCACGTCAACCCTGGAAACCGTGAAAAGCGGCGATACGACAAAGCTTGAGCAATGGGCCCGGAAAGC
>JABIRP010000284.1 GCA_018699735.1 Rhodospirillaceae bacterium
AGAGCCTCCAGGCGGTCTGCCGGCAAGATCGGTGTGCGACCACCCTCGACCAGATTGATCAGACATGGCGTGCTGGCCAGCGCCTTCGGCACCCGGGCCATCTCATCCTCGTTTTCCGGTGCCTCAAAGAAAATCACGTCGGCACCGGACTCGCGATACGCTTCGGCTCGCTCAAGTGCCGCATCCATCCCCTCGCTCGCGCGGGCATCGGTTCTGGCGATGATTACGAGGTCCTGGTCCATCCGGGCGTCGACAGCCGCTTTGAGGCGGCCAACCATTTCTGCTGTATCGACGAGCCGCCGGCCGGCTTCATGGCCGCAGCGTTTGGGCCAGTCCTGGTCTTCAATCTGGATTGCGGCGACCCCGGCCCGCTCCAGGTCGCGTACAGCGCGAATGACGTTCAGGGGCCCACCGTACCCGGTGTCGGCATCGGCGATCACGGGAATATCGACGACGTCGGCGATGCGCTGGGCCTGATCCAAAACCTCTGTGAAGGACATCAAACCGACATCAGGTGCGCCGAGCCGGCTCATCGAGATGCCGGATCCGGTGATGTATAGCGCCTGGAACCCGGCCGTGGCGACCAATCGAGCCGTGATGCAGTCATAGGCACCCGGCGCAACCACAAGACTTGGTTCGGACAAGGCTTGCCGTAAATGCGCGGCGCGTCCGCTCGGTCGGCGTAATCCGACCGGATAGTCCTTCTGATCGATACTGTTGGTCATGGGTTTCGTCCTCGGAATTCACCCTCGGCAATCGTTCGATTAAGCGCTATCGCTGGCCAATACCTCTATCGCTAAGCGATGCAGCTCGGGATCGCCAGCGGCTAGGATATCACCCTTCCAGGTGAGCGTTATTGGATCGCCGGACCACGTCGTCATCACCCCACCGGCGCCTTCGATGACGGCGGCGCAGGCGAAGACATCGAACGTATCCAGCGCGCTGTCGATCGCAAGATCTGTCCGCCCAGACGCCATAACGCCGTAGGCGTAGCAACTGCCGCCGTATTGGGTGTAATGCACGCGGCTCTTCAGCCGGGCGAAACGCTCAAACTCCTCGGCACTAAAGAAATCCGGATTGCTATTGGTCATCAGCGCTTGCGAGAGGCCGGAACAGTGTCGGGTCTGTACTTCGTGTCCGTTCTGCTTGGCATGATCACCGGAAACGCCGGTCCAACGATCATCACTTGCCGGGTGATCAATGACGCCCAGATAGGGCCGCCCAGCTCGGGCGAGCCCGATCAGTGTGCCGAATACCGGGATCCCGGCAACGAAGGGCGCAGTCCCATCGATCGGATCCAGCACCCAGACGAACTCGGCATCAAGGTCTCGACTACCGTGCTCCTCGCCGAGAACCCCATGGTCCGGATAGCGAGAGTCGATCATCTCGCGCATGCGAGTCTCAATGGCGAGATCGGTCTCGGTTACATAGCTGGCATCGGGCTTGATAGAGACCGAGCGGTCGTTTGGCATCGCTGCCAGCAATATCTCGCGGGCGGCGTCCGCCAGACCCCCGGCAAAGGTCAGGAATTCGCTTGCCGTGTTGTCCATGCGCATGGGCCTTTCGGGTCTCAGGAAAGTGCTTCGTCGATTGCGGTGAGTGTGGCCTCGATTTCGTCCATCGTGTTGTAGTGCGCGATGCCGACGCGGAGCACGCCGGTTTCCTCGTCAATCCCCAGATACCGGGCCGGCTCATAGGCGTAATTATGCCCATGCCAGACATTGATGCCCTTGCGGCCAAGCTTGCCGGCGATTTCTTCTGGGGTGACGCTCTCATGGGTGAAGGACACGGTCGGTACCCGCTCGGCGATCCGGTTTGGGTTGGTGATGCCGTGCACCGTCACACCTTTCAGGCTGGAAATGCCGTCGATCAGGCGCAACGTTAGTGCGTCCTCGTATTCGCTGAAGGATTTGAAGGCGGTTGTGAGTTTTTCCCGCTGATTTCCGGTCGATCCGACTTGCTCGCCGAGCCAGGCCAAATACCGAATGGTTTCGGCCAGACCCGCCAGAAGCTCAGTCTGCGGGGTCCCGGGTTCAAACTTGACCGGTGCTTCGTTCGGCGTGCAGCGGCACTTGTAGCCGGTCAAATCGCCCAGGAGGCCGGCCCGGCCCCAGAGCGTGCCCAGATGCGGCCCGAAATACTTATAAGAAGAGCAGGTCACGAAATCTGCCCCGATAGACTGCACGTCCAGCAGGCGATGTGGCGCATATTGCACCGCGTCGAGATAAACCAGCGCGCCCGCGTCTTTGGCCAGGGTGGTGAGTGCCTGAAAATCGTTGATGCTTCCGGTCAGGTTGCTCGATACGTTGAGGGCCAGCAGGCGCGTGCGATCGGTCAACAGGGCCGCGAGGTCTTCGGGCTCGATGCGCCAGGTCTCGCGATTGAAGGGCAACCATTTGATGGTCAGGCCCAGGTCTTCGGCCAGCAGTAACCACGGCGAAATACTGCCCTCGTGATCCATTTTTGTGACGATGATCTCGTCACCCGGAGCCATGGTACGTCCAAGGCTGCGCGAGACGTGCAACACCAAGGCGGTGGACGACGGGCCGATGATAATCTCATCCGGCGAGGCGGCTCCGAACAGGCTTGCCATTTCGTCATGCGCGCTCTGCCAGATCTCGCTTGCCCGGTCCGAGGCGGTGAACAGCCCACCCAGATTGCTGGCCGCTTCCAGCATGGCGTCGCGAACCGCGTCGGCCACCCGGCGTGGTACCTGGGTGCCGCCAGGATTGTCGAGAAACGTCGGGCCGGCACCTCCCGCTGTCGAGGATAGCGCTGGGAACTCCGCGCGAACGGTGTCGATCGGAAATGTCATTGAGTCTGGTCTCCAAAGGCGATGCGGGTGCATCGTGAATGGATCCAGTGGACACTATTTCGTACGAATTATCCATCACCTTAGGAGATGAGAGCCGCCGCTTCCGCCTCGGTGAACCGGGGGGTGATGTGCTGCGGGCAATTCCAGTCGATGGCCTCGATCGCCAACACCACGGCCCTCTCGACCCGGGCCCGATACGTCGGTATTTCGAGCCGCGCCAGCAAGTCAGGATCCTCCTCACGGTGGACGATCCGGGCGCGGGCCCAAATCTTCAGGCGCCGGCGGTTGGGATAATCCATCAAGATCAAGGAAACCCGATCATTGGCCGCGAGGTTGCCGACACTGAGATACTGAATGTTGCCACGAAAATCCGCATAGCCGATGGTGCGTTCGTCGAGCACTTTCAGGAATCCGGCGGGCCCACCCCGGAATTGTACATAAGGCCACCCGGCTTCGTTGACCGTCGCTTGGTAGAATCCGTCGCGGGCCTCGATGAATTCGGCCTCGCGCGAGCCCAGGGTGTCTCCGGCGTCGTCCAGGAGTTCAAATCTCTCGTTCCGCTCGCGACTGCCGTAGCGTGACTGCGCCGCCTTGACGGAAGGTGTGAAAGTAATCTCAGCGAATTTTTTGGCCATGACTGGCTCCTTTGAGTGCGGAACGGACGCCCTTGGGGCCGGGCGGGGCGGGGCGGGGGGAGCAGAGCGCCCGTTCCGGTGGTGATTTAGGCTAAGCGGCTTGATCCCGCAGCGAGACCTTCGGGAAGTCGATATCCACTTGAGACGCTTTGCCGATGAGATTGGCCAGAATGTTCATGCCGACATGGGTGATGATCTCGACGATCTCACCGTCGTCGTAACCGGCCCGACGGACGGCATCGAACTCCGCCGAGGTCACCTCGCCAAGATGGCTATTCAAGGCTTGGGCGAAGACGACCGCGGCGGCGGCCTTTGTATCTTCGGAGGTGCCGGCCCGGTTTGCCATGATTTCGGATGCGCTCAGCCCGGCCTTCCGCCCGATCGCGGTGTGGGCGGAAACGCAGTATTCGCAGGAATTGTCCTGTGCCACTGCCAGCGCGATGCGTTCACGTGTCTGGGGGGCAAGGCGGCCGGCCTCGGAAATTCCGTGCAGCCCGAGAAATGCCTGCAAGGCCTCGGGTGAATTGGCGAGGACGGCTAGAAAATTCGGCACCATGCCGAGTTTGTTCTGGATTGCTTCCAGTAGTGCGTTTTGCTCGGAAGTGGCGGCGCTCTGGGTGACGACTTTTAAACGGCTCATGATGATGCTCTCTCTTATCCTTGGGGTTGTGGTCTCTGCCGGACCTTGATGATTGGCCTGACGGATAAGAAATAAGGTGTTGCCTATAGAGATGTAATAATCGTAATTATCAAAAGACTATTCCAATATTTGGAACAATTATGGATCGATTCCACGCCATCCAGGTTTTCGTGAAAGTCGCGGATCGTGGTGGGTTTGCCGCTGCGGCCCGGGATCTGGCGATGTCGCCACCGGCTGTCACGCGCGCCGTCGCCATGCTGGAAGACCGGCTCGGCACGCGGCTGTTCGTTCGCACCACGCGATCGGTGCGCCTGACCGAGAGCGGTGAGCGGTTTCTGCATGACGGGCGTCAGATACTGCTCGATCTGGAGGAGGCCGAGGAAGCGGCGATCGGCTCGCACGCAGCCCCCCGCGGCGAGTTGCGGATCACCGCTCCGGCCCTGTTCGGGCGCATGTTCGTGACCCCGATCCTGGGCGAGTTCCTAGATCGATATCCAATGGTCGGGGCCCAGACCTTGTACGTTGATCGGGTGGTCAATCTGATGGACGAAGGCCTGGATGTCGCCATTCGGATCGGCGACCTGCCGGACTCCTCAACCGTTGCCGTTCGCACCGGAACGGTTCGCCGGGTGGCATTCGCGTCGCCCGAATATCTCCGCCGCCACGGCCAACCGCAATATCCCGATGAACTCGCCGGTCATCAATTGATCCAGCCACTCGCCTTTGGCGCCTCGCGCGACTGGGAGTTTCAGGAAAATGGGTCGCGGCTTTCCATACCGGTGGATGCGCGCGTCGCCATGAACACCAATGACGCGGTGATTGAATTGGCTCTGGGCGGGTGGGGCATCTCGCGCCTGCTGTCCTATCAGGTGGCGCCCTATTTGGCCGATGGACGTTTGCAGGTGGTGTTGAGCGGGTTCGAAACCCCTCCCGTGCCGGTCAATGTCCTGCACCAGGAGGGGCGGATGGTGTCGGCCAAAATCCGATCCTTCGTCGACTTCATGGTCGAGCGCCTGAGGGTGGACCCGGCCCTAAAATGAAACCACCCTTGTCGAAAGTCGAAAATTTTCGGTCGGCTAGTCCTACACCGCCGTCCAACCGCCGTCGACGACCAGCTCTGTGCCGGTAATGTAGGAGGCTTCGTCGGAGGCTAGGAACAAAATCGCATGCGCCACTTCCTCGACCTTGCCCGGCCGTCCGGCGGGGATGCCTTCTAGCAATTTCGCCCGCGATGCTGGGTCTGCCGTCATGCCCGACGTGCGCATTGGCGGCATCAGACCCGGGTGGACCGAGTTGACCCGAATGCCCTCTTTGGCGTGTTGCACCGCTATCGACTTGGTCAGCAATCGGACAGCACCCTTGGAAGCATTGTAGCCGGCATGGATGCCGGCTTGGCCAATGATGCCGGAGATTGAAGAGAGATTAACGATCGAGCCGCCGCCACGTGCCTGCATCGCCGGAACGGCGTATTTCACGCCTAGGAAGTTTCCGGTGGCGTTCACCCCGATCAGCCGGTTCCAGCCGTCGGTGCTGTAGAGGTCGGCCTCGCCGCTGCCGCTGATGCCGGCGTTGTTGACCAGGATGTCGAGCCCGCCTTCGGTTGCGACGATACCCTCGACGACGCGCTTCCAGTTGTCTTCGTCAGTCACGTCGAGGTGCTCGAACCGTGCCGGGGTGCCGCTCTGGGTTATGGCATCGGCAACCGCCTTGCCTTCAGCCTCAAGCAGGTCGGCGACGATGACTGCCGCCGCACCTTCTCGGGCAAAAATCCGGGCTGTTGATTCTCCCATACCGCCCGCCGCACCTGTAATCAGGGCGATCTTGCCTTCCAGTCTACCCATCTCTTTCGTCTCCTTATTTGTTATCGTTGGCGAACACGGCCTGGACGGCTTGGCGCTCGACCTCAATTTCAATTCCGGCCCGCTCCTGCTGCAGGCGCAGGAAGGCGCGCGAGTCGAGATCCTGCCAACCTCGTCCCATGCCCTCGGTCATTTCCGCCAGGGTTGCATTGATCAAACGCAGCGGGACACCGACATCGCGGCCGAGTTCTGCTGCAAGACTAACGTCCTTATGCGCCAGTTTAAGCTTGAACGCCGGCGGTTCGTATCGGTTGATTAGATACTGCTCAGAGAGACTGTCATAGGTGCGTTGGCGACCCCGGGCTCCCTGGCGGATCGCCTCCCAGAGCGCCAGCGGCTCGACGCCGGCTTTGACGCCGACCGCGAACATTTCTCCGACCGCGCATTGGATGGCGTACCCGGTGGCGTTATGTACAAGTTTGGCGATCGACCCGGCGCCGATCGGCCCGATATAGCGGGCCTGATCGCCCATGGCATTGAGTACGTCGCGGTATTTGTCAAAGACCGCCTCGTCGCCACCGACCCAGATTGCGAGCTTTCCGGAGGCTGCTCCCGCCGGCCCACCGCTAACCGGCGCGTCGAGCACGTGCAGGCCTTTCTCCGCCATGACCGCATGAACGTGCCGGATCGAGGTTGGAGAGGTCGTCGAGAGATCAAAGAACGCGGCGCCAGCTGCCATGCCGGCGATCAATCCGTTGGTCTCGTCCAGGGCGACCGCTTCAATTTCCGCTGGGCCCGGCAGGGATGTGAGCACCACGTCCGACACTTCGGCCAGTGCTTTCGGGCTGTCGGCCCAGGTGGCACCGGCGGCGAGGTGGCTTTCTGCGGAGCCGCGGTTGATGTCATGCACCGTTAGATCGAAGCCGGCCTTGATCAGGTTGGTCGCGAAACTGGCACCCATGGTGCCGAGGCCGATGAAGCCTACCTTAGTCATAAACTCACTCCCGTCCTTAATCGTCCTCGAAGAGCTCTAGTGCGATCCGACCAGCGTTTACCGCTGTCGGCCAGCCAGCATAAAATGCCAGATGGGTGATAAGACCGAACAATTCGTCCTTGGTCACCCCGTTGTCGAGGGCGCGTTTCATGTGTCCTCGCAATTCTTCGGTACGATATAGCGCGGTCAGCACTGCTACGGTGACCAGACTGCGGTCCCGTTTGTTGAGTTCAGGCTGCTCCCATACGTCGCCGAACAGCACCTCGTCGCGGAGTTTGCCGAGTTGTGGAATGAGTTCGTAAACGGTCTTCTTGGCCATTTGGTCTCTCCTGGTTTTTAAGATCAGCGTGACGGCTCGACGTCCAGACGGGCGACGATGCCTTCCAAATCGGGTGAGGGCGCCGGATAGCGAGCCAGTACATCGGGATCGTGCCCGGGAACAATTTTTGAGAGCGAACCGCCGAGGCGAACCAGTTTGCGGTAACTCTCGTGCATATCGAAGATATTCTCGTGCGTCATGAAGGTCGGTTCTTTCTCCATGCTTTCATAGTAATGCGCTGCGTCGGAGGCGAGCACGATCCAGCCCCTGGCGGTGTGAACCCGGACCGATTGGAGGCCGCGCGCGTGGCCTGGAAAATGGTGTAGCGAAATACCGGGTGCGAAGTCGTCATCTCCATCGTGAAACACGACCCGGTCGCCATAGACCATGGCGACCATCTCCAGCACGTCGGCCAGGCGAAATGAGTGGCGCAGCACCTTGTGCGTCATCGCGCGGCCCGTGACGTAGCCGAGCTCGTCGTCCTGGATGTGAAAACGGGCGTTTGGAAACAGCTCCAGATTGCCGGCGTGATCGTAGTGCATGTGGGTAATGATCACGTCCTCGACCGCATCCGCCTCAACGCCGAGCAGGCGGAGACCCTCGGTTGGGCACCGCAGGAACGTGCGGCCACGTTTTTCTCCTTCGGATTGACCGAAGCCGACGTCGACAACGATCGCCCGCTCGCCGTCGCGAATCAGCCAGACAAAGTAGTCCATCGCCATCGGTGCGTCGTGCAGGTCCCCGCGCATGAACATGTCGCCGCGTGTACCCATTCGCTCACCGTATTTGATGGCGTAGACTTCATATTCGGGGAGTTGCATCGTCATTCCTTGAGGGACGTTTCACCTTAGCTTGGATGGTAGCGGCATTCGAGTAGATCTGTCCGGTTGGATTTTATGAGTGGCCTTGTGCGAAGCGACCCTCCCCGTCATTCTTGATTTTGACCGCCCTTCGACGCGGGCTTCGACAAGCTCAACCCGGCTCAGGATGACGAGAAATTATTACTCTATGTTCGTCATCCTGAGCCGGATCGAGAGAGCGGAGCGAGGCGAGGTCCGTGTCGAAGGGCGCCCCCGACCCGTGATATTCTAACCCCCGATACCGGAGGCCACGCTCATGCGTATTCTGACCACCCATGCCGGCAGCCTGCCGCGCCCACAATCGCTCACCCAGCTCTACGCCTGGCGAGCTGATGGCAAGCCGGTCGACGAGAGCCAGCTGGTCGCGGAAGGCGAGGCGGCGACGGATTGGGTCGTGGAGCGCCAACGCGCGTGCGGTATCGACATTCCAAGCGACGGCGAACAATTGCGTGAGGCGTTCTTCCTGTACGTCCAGCGTCGGATGTCAGGCTTTGGTGGGCAATGGACGCGGACGCTTGGCAGTGAGCTGGAGAACTATCCCGAGTTTGCTGAAGTTCGGCGTGCCGCAGCGACCGCCAAGACGGCTGTCAGCAATTTTACCCCACCGATGGCTGTCGGCCCAATAGAGTATCAGGATTTCGACGCCAATCTGGATGAGATCAAAACATTCAAGGCAGCACTTGAGACCACCGGCGATGCCTTTACGGACGCTTTTATCACGGCCCCGTCGCCCGGCATCGTCGCCAAGGCAATGCGGAACGAGTTTTACCCGAACGACGAGGCCTATCTCGATGCCTTGGCGGCCGCGCTCCGGGTCGAATATCGAGCGGCGCATGAGCATGGCTTGATGCTGCAGATCGATGCTCCTGACCTGGCGCTTGAGCGGCATCTGACATATTCGGACCGTCCGATCGCGGAGTTCGTCGCGTTCGTAGATCAGGTCGTGGCGCGCATCAACAGAGCTCTTGATGGCATCCCCCGTGATCGGGTGCGTCTGCATGTCTGCTGGGGCAATTACGAAGGCCCACACGACCACGACGTTGCCTTGCGCGAGATCCTGCCGAGCTTGCTGCGGGCTGAGGTTGGCACTTTTATGCTGCCGTTTGCCAATCCGCGTCATCAACATGAGATCAAGGTTTTTCGGGAATTGCCACTGGCGCCAGATCAGAAGTTGATCGTTGGCGTGATCGACACAACAACCAACTTCGTCGAGCACCCCGAGGTCGTGGCCGAGCGCCTGGAGAGGGCGGCGGATGCGATCGGCGATCCGACACGGATTCTCGCCGGCACCGATTGTGGGTTTGATACTTCGGCAGGCATGGGCCGGGTGACGGCAGATGTCGTTTGGGCCAAGCTGCGCGCCATGCGGGAGGGGGCCGATATCGCGAGTGAGCGGTTGCGGTGAGAGGAAGGGCGCCCTTCGACACGGATCTCGGTTCGCTCCGCTCACTCGATCCGGCTCAGGATGACGAACATGGTGTTTACGGGTTTCGTCATGTTGAGCCGGGCTGAGCGGAGTCGAAGCCGCCCCTCTCACGTCATCTTGAGCCGGGCTGAGCGTCGTCGAAGCCCGTGTCGAAGGGCGCTCTTCAATCGTGGCGAGATCCCACATCCATAATCCCGTGTCATACTCAAGCCCATGAGCGAGATGACCAGTGGCCGCCGCCGCGCCATCCTGTTGACCCTAATGGTCACCGTCGGCACCTATGTGTTGACGGTTACGGTTGCCAATGTGTCGTTGCCGCAATTGCAGGGAGCCTTTGCGGCGACCCAGGATCAAATCACCTGGGTCGTTACCTCGAACCTGCTGGCCACCGCAATAGCGACACCGATGAGCGGTTGGCTCGATGGGCGCTTTGGGCGGCGGCGGGTCCTGCTTTGGGCGACCAGCCTGTTTACGGTTGCGACCTTGCTTTGTGGGCTTGCGACTTCGCTTGAGGAACTGGTGGTCCTCCGCGCAGTTCAGGGGTTTTCGGGCGCGCCGCTTCTGCCACTCAGCCAGGCGATCATCTTGAATATCTACCCTCGAAACCAACATGGCCGGGTGCTGGTGATTTGGAGCATGGGGGTAACGATCGGCAGCATTCTGGCACCGCTCGCGGGCGGTTATATGTCCGAGGACTACAGCTGGCGCTGGGTCTTTTTGATGGTGGTGCCGGCAGCGGTGCTTTGTATTGGTGCGCTCTGGGTCTTCATCGAAAACCCCAAAGAGGGGAGGCAACCTAGCCGGCTTGATTGGTTCGGGTTCATATTCCTGGCGATTGCGGTTTCAGGCTTGCAGTTGATGCTCGACCGGGGTCAACGGCTCGACTGGTTTGATTCGCCGGAAATCATAATCGAGGCGATTGTCGCCATCGGTGGGTTCTACCTTTTCGTTGCCCATGTGCTGACCACCGACCGACCGTTCCTCAACCCGAAACTGCTGCTCGATCGCAATTATGCGGTCGGCATCGTGCTCGGGCTCGCTTTTGGCATGCTGTACTTCACCACCATGGTTTTGCAGCCAACGATGCTGCAGGATCTGCGCGGATATCCCGACTCGCTGATCGGGATTTTTCAAGCGATTCGCGGCGTCGGATTGCTCGGCGGATCGATCTTCTTGTTGGTGTTTTTGAAAAACTTGGATCCGCGTTTCAACTTGTTCCTTGGGTTCCTGACGCAAGGCGCGGCGGGGTACGCCATGTCCCTCTTTGACATCAACATGACGCTCTGGGCGCTGACCTGGACGACCATGTTGCAGGGGTTCGGGGTTGGCATGATGTGGTCGCCGATTACGGTTGTCACCTTTGCAACATTGAACCCGCGCCATGTTCCCGAGGCGGCTTCGGTCTTCCATCTGTTGCGCAATATCGGCTCCAGCGTCCATATCGCGATCAGCGCAACCCTTGTGGTGCGCAGCGGTACGATCAGTTACGCCGAGATGATTGAAGCCCTGAATCCGTTCAATGAGACCCTCGCATTCAACGCCCTGACCGGGGTTTGGTCGATTGGTAATGAGAGCGGCCTTGCATCCCTTGGCGGTGAGATTGGCCGCCAGGCTGCTATGATTGGTTATGTGAATGCATATTACGCCTATGCCTTGGCAGCTATGGTTGCAATGCCCTTGGCGTTTTTGGCGCGGCGACCGCAGATGGCGTGACAGTTGGCCTGGCCAACAAATGCTCGCGCTAAGTTTAACTAAACCCCACCTTGACGCCTCGACGCTGCCGGTTGATAAGCCGCGATCATGAACCGCACCCGAACAGCACTAGCGAACGAGACCAGTATCGCAGAAGCGGCGGCCCTGCTGCGTGCGGGTGAGTTGGTGGCCTTCGCGACCGAGACGGTCTACGGGCTTGGCGCCGATGCGACCAACGGCGAGGCGGTCGCCCGGATCTTCGAAGCCAAGCGGCGGCCGAGCTTCAACCCGTTGATCTCGCATTTGGCCGACGCTGAAGCGGCCTTTGCGTTGGGACAATTCACCGGGGCAGCGAAACGATTGGCGATGGAATTCTGGCCAGGCCCCTTGACCATCGTCGTGGCGCGCTCCGAAACTTGTCCGATCGCAGAGCTTGCATGCGCTGGGCTGGACACCGTCGCGCTTCGGGTTCCGGCGCATCCCATTGCCCGACAGTTGCTTGTCGCCACCGGCCGACCGGTCGCAGCACCGAGCGCCAATAGGTCAGGCCGCATCAGTCCGACACGGGCCGAGCATGTCGCCTCGGAACTTGGCAGCGAGGTCGCGATGATCCTCGACGGCGGCGCTTGCGAGATAGGGCTTGAGTCCACCGTGGTTGATGCAACCGGCGAACGTCCGGTCTTGTTGCGCCCCGGTTCCGTTACGGCGGAAATGCTGGAGGCCGCCGTGGGTCCGCTTGGCACTCGCGCCGAAGGGGCTGCGATAAACTCGCCGGGGCTTTTGCACAGCCACTACGCGCCCGGACTGCCGGTTCGCCTGGAAGCTGGCGCGCCTCTACCGGGCGAGGCCTATCTCGGATTTGGTGGCTTGCTCGGCGGGGGCGAGATCGCTCTCGACCTTTCTCCCAGCCGAGATCTTCGCGAAGCGGCGGCAAATTTGTTCGCCATGTTGCGCGCTCTTGATCGACCTGACCTTTCGGGCATCGCCGTGGCGCCGATCCCGATGTCCGGTCTCGGCTCGGCGATTAACGATCGTCTTCGCCGGGCCGCTGCCCCGAGGTGACTGGACCTAAGCACTCAGCGCGATAATCATCA
>JABIRP010000285.1 GCA_018699735.1 Rhodospirillaceae bacterium
TCGATCAGGATGGCGCTGAGGTTGCGGTAGGTTTCTTCTGGATCCAGACCGCGCAATCCGTCATTGGCGCCAAGCTCGATGATCGCGGCTGTTGGTTTTGCGGCCATCGACCAGGACAGCCGGGCCCGACCTCCTGCCGAGGTGTCACCTGAGACGCCGGCATCAATCACCTCGGCATCAATCCCTTTGGCCCGGAGCGCCGCTTGAAGTCGAGCCGGGAAGCCTTCGCCCGGCGCCAGGCCGTATCCGGCCATCAGGCTGTCACCAAGCCCGAGGATACGATGTTTCGGCTCAGCCGAAGCGGCGCCAGAGAGGAGGATGAGGAGGAGGATGAGGAGGAGTAGGAGAGCGAACCTGCTGAACCAGCTAGTGCCGCCAATCGTCATTCCCGCGAAGGCGGGACTCCAGGCAGGTCGCGGAACCGAAAGCTGGATCTCCGTCTTCGCGGGGATGACGACGGAAGAGGGCGGATGACGGTCTGACGGGGTCGGACTACGAGTTCCGTTGACCCACGGCAAACAAACCCCATATTCGGGGAGCCGTTCGTGTCTCGATCCGATTGCCAAGGTGCTGAAATTCATGCCGCGATCTCTCTCAAACTCTGACGCCGGACCCATCATCGACCTAGCCGATGTCCACCTTACATTGGGTAGCCGGGCTGGTGAGGTCAATATTCTGCGCGGTAGCGACCTTGCGGTTCAACCCGGCGAGCGGATCGGCATCGTCGGGCCGTCGGGCGCGGGAAAGTCGACCCTGATGATGCTCGTCGGTGGGTTGGAGCGGGCAACGTCGGGGCAAGTTGTCGTTGCCGGATGCGATCTTTCGGCCCTGGGTGAGGACGATCTGGCCCGTTTTCGACGCGACAACGTTGGCATCGTGTTTCAGGCCTTCCGGCTGGTGCCGACCATGACGGCACTGGAGAATGTCGCCATCCCGATCGAGTTTGCTGGTCACGCCGAGCCTTTCAAAGTCGCTGCCGAGAGCCTGGAACGGGTCGGGCTCGGCCATCGCCTGGAGCATTATCCCGACCAACTTTCCGGCGGCGAGCAACAACGCGTCGCCATCGCTCGGGCCTTCGTGACCAACCCGCGCCTGCTGCTCGCCGACGAGCCAACCGGAAATCTCGACGGTGCCACCGGCGAAGGGGTCATGGAACTCTTGTTCGAACTGTCGCGCGATCAGGGAACCACGCTCGTCCTGATCACCCATGACCTTGAACTAGCCGGACGTTGCGACCGGGTCGTGCATGTCGCTGACGGCCGTATCGACGTCTCCGTGGAATGAGGCGGCGTAGATGACCCGACTTCCCCTGGTCCAAAGACTTCCCCTGGTCCTCCGATTGGCTCTGCGCGATCTGCGCGGCGGGCTCGCCGGTTTTCGTGTGTTCCTCGCCTGTCTCGCTTTGGGTGTGGCCGCTATTGCCGGAGTTGGCTCGGTCTCCTCCGCCATGCTGGACGCGATTGCGCGAGACGCTCGGCTATTGCTAGGGGGCGACGCCGACCTGTCCCGCACGCACAGGCCAATGCCTGACGTCGAGCGCGCCTTCCTTTCCGAGTGGGGCCGAACCTCTGAGACCGTCGGTATGCGGGCCATGGCGCGACCGACCGATGGCGGACGACGAACGTTGGTTGAATTGAAGGCGGTCGACGAGGCCTATCCCTTGTTCGGTACGGTTGAGTTGACCGGAGGGGGCGATCTCTCTGCAACCCTTGCCCAGCGCGACCAGATGCACGGTGCCGTGGTTGATCCAGCCCTGATCGCCCGGCTCGGGCTGGCGATCGGTGACCGGATATCCATCGGCGAGGCGGAGTTGGAAGTCCGGGCGACGATCGCGCGCGAGCCGGACCGTATGGTGCGCTTCGCCAGTTTCGGGCCGCGGGTGATGATCTCCAAGGCAGCGCTGCGGGAGACCAAACTGGTTCGCCAAGGCAGCCTTATTCACTATCACATGCGCATCGCACTCTCACCCGGTCGGGCGTTCACCGATTGGCAGGAGGATTTCGAGGCCAAATTCGCCACATCCGGCTGGCGCGTGCGCGGGCTCGACAGAGCCTCACCAGGGTTTGAACGGTTTGTCTCGCGGGTAACGCAGTTTCTGACGTTGGTCGGATTGGCGACGCTGCTGGTTGGCGGGGTCGGCGTGGTCAGCGCCGTGCGCGGTCATCTCGACCGCCGTATGCACACCATCGCCACCCTGAAATGTCTCGGCGCCTCAGGCGGCGAGATCTTCACGATCTATCTGATCCAGGTTCTGCTGATCGCCACGATCGCGATATTCGCAGGCGTGGCTCTTGGTGCGCTCGCTCCGGTTATCGCTGGCGAAGCCTTGAAGACGATGCTGCCGCTCAAGATATCGGGTGGACCTTACTGGGGTGCGCTCGGGTTGGCGACGGGCTTTGGCTACCTGACCACCTTGGCGTTTTCGATCTGGCCGCTTGGCCTTGCCCGTGAGGTTCGGGCGGCACAGCTCTTCCGCGCGCTGATCGTGCCTCCGGTTGGCCGGCCGGCACCGCGCTATATCATCGCGACCCTCGCCTCGGCGCTTGTGTTGGCGGGATTGGCCTCGGTCATGACGGAGGATCAACGCCTCTCGATCTGGTTTGCTGTCGCCTCGCTCGGCACGGTGATTATCTTTCTGGCCGCGTCTGCCGGGCTTACCTTCGGACTTAAATACCTGCCGACGCCAAGGCGCCCGACCCTCAGGCTCGCGGTTGGCAATCTGTTACGTCCGGGGGCGGTAACCGGTGGGGTGATGTTGGCGCTCGGGCTTGGCCTGACCGTCTTGGTCGCCATAGCCCTGATCCAGGCGAACCTGTCACGCCAGATCTCCGAGCAAATACCAAAGCAGGCTCCAGCCTACTTTTTCATCGATATTCAGCCGCACCAAGTCGACGGCTTCGTTGAGACCGCGCGCGCGGTTCCAGGCATCTCAGGTCTGCAGCGCACGCCGATGGTGCGCGGCCGGCTGGTGCTGATTGACGGGGTTCCGATCCGAGAGGTTGAGATCGACAAGCGCGTGCAATGGGTGGTCAACGGCGACCGGGGGCTGACCTATGCCTCGGAACTGCCAAAGGGAGCCCGCATCACTGCCGGAAAGACCTGGACGGCCGATTACGCCGGGCCACCGCTGATCTCAATGGATGCCGAGATCGCGCGCGGCTTCGGGGTCGGGGTCGGAGACACGATCACGTTCAACATCCTCGGACGTGAGATCACCGCGACCATCGCCAGTTTGCGAAATATCGACTGGGCGACGCTCGGTATGAATTTCGTCTTCGTCTTCGCACCAGGCACGCTGGAAGCGGCACCGCACAGCGTGATTTCAACCGTATACGCCGATACAGTCGAGGCAGAGGAAGCGGTGCAGCGCGCCGTCACCGACCGGTTCGCCAATATCTCGGCGGTCCGGGTCAAGGATGCCTTGGAGAACGCCGGGCGCATCCTGGACGCGGTCCTGATCGCGGTGCATGCCACTGCAGCCGTGACCTTGCTGGCTGGGGTCCTGGTATTGGCCGGATCTCTCGCCTCGGGTCAGGAGCGCCGGATCCATGATGCGGTGGTCTTGAAGGTTTTGGGAGCAACCCGCCGCCGTGTGCTCAATGCCTATATCCTGGAGTATGGCATGTTGGGGTTGGCGGCATCGGTGCTGGCGGCCCTGATCGGGACCGGTGCCGGATACTATGTGGTCACGACCTTCATGCGCGCCGACTTCGTCATGGAGCCGGGCGTAGTTGCGGCAACGGTTTTGGCCGCTACCGCGTCGACAATCGCGCTCGGCCTGCTCGGCACCTGGCGAGCGCTTGGGGTGCGTCCTGCGGCGTTATTGCGCAACGAGTAAACGCGGCCCGGAAATCGCCGCAATCGCTCCCTATATGTAAAGAGGGCGGGGTGAGATGAAATCGGAGACTATCGATGAAACAACCGATATTTGCACTGGTGCTCCTCCTGGCACTCATCCTCGCGGCCGCAACACCTTCGTTCGCTGACAGCCATGCGCCGAAGTCGGACACGACCGAACAGCAGGCCATCGAGCGCCAATTGACGGAAGGTTTCGGCCTGATCATGGACGGCCTGCGCCTGATGCTCAAACGCATCCCGCAATACGACCCGCCCGAGATCCTGCCGAACGGCGACATCATCATCCGCCGGCGAAACGGGCCGACGGAAGCGCCCGAAGAGGATGACAAGGACACCAAAAAGCTATGACGCGGCAGATGATGTTTTGCCTGGTTGCGGTTTTTGGTTGAAAGCCGAAGTGATGGAGACCCCGGCACCATCCTCCACCGTCATTCCCGCCTATGCGGGAATGACGATGAAGACACGGAGTCGAGCGATGAAAAAGAGCGGTGGACGCCCGCTAACCCTTCACCCATTCCGGTCGGGTGATCACGTAGCTCACGACGCCGTGGGAATGCTTCTCAGTTTCGCGCTTTTCCACGAACCGCATGCCGATCTTCTCCAGCACCTTGTGCGACACCGCGTTGCTGCCGCGTGATTTCGCGACGATCTGCTCCAGGCCCAATGCGCTGAACCCATAACCGAGTGCGGCGAGCGCCCCCTCGGTCGCGTAGCCCTGGCCGCGGTGAGGTTCGAACAGGCCATAGCTCACCTCGACCTGGTCTGGATCGTCGGTGTAGCGCAACCCAAGCTCGCCCATCACCACACCGGTGGCTTTCTCCACCGGCGCCCAGAGCCCGAAACCGTGCTCATGCCAGTGGCTCAGCAAGACCTCAAAGGCGGTGTTGGCGTCACCCTCGTCGCGCACGCCGTATTTGCGCCCGCTCATCACCGCTGGGTCCATGTAAAATCGAACCATGGTCTCACGGTCGCTTTCCTCATAGGGGCGGAGGATCAGGCGCTCGGTCTCAACCGGGGTACGGCTCATGTTGGCTCTCGGGCATCGTTGAACCGCCGGCGCAAGACTTCGAGCGGCGCCAGTCTGGTCGCCAGACCATGGGCTGGGATCGGCTTCGGTTCCGTCACCGGTATTGGCATTGCCTTCACATTGGCGCCGCGCACCATTTCGGCCAGGACCGGGCCCATCGCGCTCGCCAAGGCTACACCGCGTCCGTTACAGCCGATCCAAGCAAAGAAGCCGGGGCCAAGCACATGCAGATGTGGCAGCTTGTCGAGAGTGGCTCCAATGAAGCCATGCCAGATATAATCGAAGGAAACCTCGCCCACCTGTGGGAAGGCCCGCAACACCCGGTCGCCGACATGTTGCGGCAACCGGCCGGTTGGGTTGTGCTTGAAGAATAGAGCCGCTCCGGTCACCAGCCGACCAT
Source organism: Rhodospirillaceae bacterium (assembly GCA_018699735.1). GTDB lineage: Bacteria > Pseudomonadota > Alphaproteobacteria > Thalassobaculales > Thalassobaculaceae > JABIRP01. The sequence continues at coordinate 5,286 of JABIRP010000285.1, forward strand.
CATCGGTCCACCGAAAGAAGTGCAGGTCCCCCCGGGTATCGGAGACCGCTTGTCGGCCGGGGATGACGCTTTTGCGGATATTGTCGGAGAGTGGACGCGTCGACATCTGAAAACTGTAAACCGGAACAATTGACCGGCGTAGGTCCGGCGCCACCTCGTCGGTGTAGGCGTTGGTTGCCAATACGACCTTGTCGGCCCGCAACTCGCCTTCGGGAGTTTTCAGGAGCCAGACGCTGCCTTCCCGCTTGATCGAGGTTACCGGCGATTGGGTGTGAATGGTGGCGCCCAGCCCGGCTGCCGCCTTCGCCAGCCCGCGAGTATAGGCCAGCGGCTGCACCGTGCCGCCGGTGTTGGCCATCCAGCCGCCATGCCAGAACGGGCTGCCCAATAGCTCGCTAGTGCGGTCCGCATCAAGCAGCTCGACATCTGCACCGCGTCGCGCCCATTGCTCGACCCGGCTTTCAGCCACCCGCATACGACCCGGCGAGTGTACCGGTTGGATCCATCCGGTTTGCTCGCCGGCGCCTTCCATCTTGTGGGTTCGGATCAGATCATAGACATGGCTCGCGGAGTCCCGAAGGAGGGCCACGAACCGCTCGCCGATCTCCTCACCCCAGGCCCGAACGATCGCATCGGGATCCGGGCCGGATAGTGTCGGGATGGCGAGGCCGTTGTTGCGCCCGGATCCACCATGGCCGATTTCGCCCGCTTCAAGCACCGTAACCGAAGCTTCGCCGGCTAACTCGATCGCCGTCGAAAGGCCGGTATAACCGGCGCCGACAATGGCGACATCAGTACGCCGGGCTCCCTCCAGACGACCGGTCTCGATTGCCGGCGGTGCCGAGGCGGCCCAAAAGGAATCGGGCAAGGATAACTCTGTCATCGTGTCTTCTCCTCCGCCTGCATCTTGGCGTGGTCGCGGGTGTAGGCCAAGGGGCTCTGGACTTGGAGAGCCCTTCAGGCGATATCTCTGTTAATGATCGAGAATGCAAGGAGAGACATCGTGAAAGCTGCTGAACTGACAGCCATCGGACCAGCCTCTGACGTCGTGCGCTGCGTTGAGGTGGCTGAACCCGGCAAACCCGGACCCGGTGAGCTACGGGTCGAGTTGACCGCGTGTTCGATCAATCCGGCCGACTTACTGCTGATTGAGGGTGGATACGCCAATGTTCCGGAAACACCTTGCCCGGTTGGCATTGAGGGCGCCGGTATCGTGACGGCTGTCGGCGAGGGCGTGACCGCTTTTGTCCCCGGTGACAAGGTGATGAGCCTGAACCGCACCAATTGGACCCAACAGCTTCTCCTGACCGAAGCTCAGGTCATTCGGATGCCGGCTGAAATCGATCTGGAACAGGCGGCGATGTTGAAGGTCAATGCCGCCACCTCACTTCTGATGCTGCGCGACTATGTAACGCTCGCTGCCGGCGACTGGGTGATCCAGGACGCGGCCAATTCCGGTGTTGGTGTGAATTTGATCCGCCTCGCGCGGGCCGACGGCATCCGTACCGTCAATGTTGTGCGCCGACCTGAGCTGATCGAACCGCTCATTGCGATCGGCGCTGATGTGGTTTTGCTCGATGGTGATGATCTGGCGGCCCGGGTGGCTGAGGCAACTGACGGGGCCGACATCAAACTCGCGATCGATGCAGTCGCGGGCCCGATTGTTGAGCGCCTGGGGGATTGTCTTGGCGATGGGGGCGTGGTGGTGAACTACGGATTGCTCTCGGGTGAGCCTTGCCAACTGCGCGCGGATCAAGTGGTGTTCAAGGACATTCGGTTGATGGGCTTCTGGCTCGCCAAGAAGATGCCGGCGATGAGCCGCGATGAGGTCGAGGCACTCTATGGAGAGTTGGCCACCCGGGTCGTCGACGGCACGCTCTCGGTTCCGGTCACAGCGCGCTATCCGCTGGAGGATGTCTCAAAGGCCATGGCCCATGCCGGGACCTATGGGCGCGATGGCAAGGTGTTGCTACGGCCAAATGGGTGAGGGATGCCGAAAAATGGTGGAACGGCAGCGACGCCTAAAGCCCGAATCGACCCCAGAGCCAGCGCTCTGCAATGGCGGCGAGGGCGGCGTCCGGGGCGTCTAGTATAGCGCCCTCGATACCGCCGCCTTGCGATCGTCCGAACAGCCGTAGACGGCGCAGCAGAGACGGCCGTTGGCTGAAGACACGGAAGCGCACCTTATCGCCGAACCGGTCGCGCATGACGGATCGCATGTCGCCGACCCCATCGATCAGGCCGTATTCCAGAGCTTGGCCGCCCGTCCAAAAGGCGCCGGAGAACAGCTCGTCCTCCTCGCCCCGAATACGCGCACCCCGGCGCTGGCGTACCCATTCCTTGAAAGCGGCATGCATCTGATCCTGGATTGATCGCAGGCGCTCGACATGTTTGGGGTCTTCGGGGCTGAACGGATCGAGCATGCCCTTGTTGTCGCCGGTTGCATAAAGCCGGCGCTGAATGCCAAGGCGATCGATCGCTTCGTTCAGCCCGAACCCGGCGGAAACCACGCCGATCGAGCCCACGATCGAGTTTTCATTGGCGAAGATCTCATCGGCCGCAAGTGCCAACCAATAACCACCGGAGGCTGCCACATCCTCGCAGAAGGCGAAGACCGGTTTGTTGGTCTCGCGCGCCAACTCGCGAACCCGCCGGCCGATCAGATCCGATTGTACCGGCGATCCGCCGGGCGAATTGATGATTAAAGCCACCGCCGCTGCGCGCTTGACGCCAAAAGCCGCTTCCAAACGGGAGGCGACACCGGCCAGACTTAATCCCTGACGTAAGCTGCCGCCGGAACTGATCACGCCTGTGAGCCGCACGACACTGACCACCGGCACACGACTGCCGGGCCAGAAGGGTATGTAGTCCGAAAGGGCCATGCTTTCTCCTGATTGAACCGTGATTATAGCGCGTTTTACCAGGAAA
>JABIRP010000286.1 GCA_018699735.1 Rhodospirillaceae bacterium
CACGCGAGATCGACGACCCTATGTGGCCATGGCCAATGATAGCGACACGCTTGAAAATTGCCGGTTGCTCGATCTTGGTTTTCTCTGTCATGCCGATACAGGCTCCTGTCCAAGAAATGCCGCGACGGTGTCAACGACGAGCTGCATTTCCTCTTCCGTTCCAACCGACATTCGCAGATACCCCGGTAAGCCATAGGCGTCCATCTGGCGCAACAGGATATTGCGTTCCGCGCAGTAGGCATAGCATTCGCCGGCCGTGCGGCCTTGCTCGTCTGGAAAACGCGTCAGGAAGAAATTGGTCACGGTCGGACACACCTCCAACCCAAGCTCACCGAGTTTCTGACTGGTCCAATCGACCATGACCCGGTTGTGGCTGAGGGACCGGTCCTCGAAAGCTTGATCTTCGATTGCCGCCAACCCGGCTGCAAGTGCCGGTATGCTGACGCTGAAGGGGGCTTTGATGCCGTGCAGCACCGCCGCCACATCGTGCGGCATATATCCCCACCCAAGCCGCATGCCCGCAAGCGCATAGAGCTTCGAAAAAGTGCGCAACATGACCACATTCTCGTTCGCTTCGACAAACTCGATACCGTCAGCGTAGTCATTGCGCGAGACAAACTCGGCATAGGCTGCATCCAGAACCAGCAAAATGTCATCGCGCAGGCCGTCGCGCAGTCGTTGCACCTCATCGCGCGGAATGTAGGTGCCCGTCGGATTATTCGGGTTGGCGAGGAAGACAATCCGCGTGCGCGGCCCCACCTTGTCCAGGATATTATCAACACTCACCGTAAAGCCATTATCCGCCGCCACGACCGGTACGCCACCGGCAACCGTCGTCGCGTGCGGGAACATAACGAAACCATACTGGGTGTGGATCGCCTCGTCGCCCGGCTCCAGATAGGCCTGACAGACCAGGGATATCAGTTCGTCCGAGCCGCAGCCGAATACGATCCGGTCGGCGTCGATACCATGCTTGCGGGCGATCGCCTCGGCCAGACCGGAGCTATCAACCGAGGGGTAGCGATGCATTTCACCCATAACCCGAGACATTGCGTCGATGGCATTCGGGCTTGGGCCAAGCGCGCCTTCATTGGCCGACAGACGGATCACCGGGCCTGAACGACCTGTGGTTAGGTTCGGCTTGTAGCGGATCAGCGAGGTTATCGAGGCGCGCGGTTTCAGGGCGGTCATGGTCTCGGTCTTTCGGTCTTTTGAGATCTTGGTGCGTTTAATCAGGCGGCAAGCGGGGAAGCATAAGCGCCAAGCCAATGCCATCCGACATGATCCGCACGCTCGGGGCAATAGCCTCCGACGGCGACCAAGCGCCTACCGCTCGACGGATCGGTATCCAAGACCCGACCCTCATGCAGTCCAGCAGATTCATCCAGTGCGAACACGCTGATGTCGTCGCCCGAAGCCTCGGATGGGATGGTCGAGACCACAAAGCCTTCCGGCGACCCTGGGGTCGAAAATGGAAGCCGCGCAATAATGCGCGGCGGATTTTGTTCTTCGGTTGTATCGACGAGCCACGGCCACCATCGCCACGCACCCTCACCGTCAAGGCCAGGAAGCACCGCGATATCGACCGCACCCGAGCCCGCTTCCGAGATCAAAGTTTTAGCCGAGGCTTTACGCTCCGGCGGAAAAGACGAGCCACAATGGTCGCGCGCCAGATCGAACACTGATGCATCGGGCTCAGGTGCCCAGACACCAGCGCTAAACTCGGTTTGCTGCGCCAAATTGGCCGACAGGATCTCACGCCAGAACCGCACCAACGTCGCAGCACCGAGCCGGCCGTCGTCGCGCGCCGCCAGCCGGCGCAGAACTTGTGCTTCTCGACCAGGGCGCAGCTTTGGACCACCATCCGGGCCCTTGGCCACGGCGACCCGGTGGCCAATATCAACCCGACGTGCCAACAGATCGAGGATGGCATCGTCGATACCATCAATCTCGCGGCGAAGATCTTCGAGCGTGCTCACGTCGGGGGCCGATCCATTTGTTGCTACCAAGAATTCTGAAAAGCGGCCGTAGCTTTAATCCTGGCCAGGGCCGATTGCAAGCGGCCGGACATCCGATCGCGTCACCGAAATCCTGGGAGCCGGCACCGGGATCAAGCGACGACGCCGGCTGAGCACTGTCTTTGCCACCGGCCGGCTGGCATAGATCTGCTTCGTCGCCTCGATCAGAACAACGCCGGCGAAACGCGGAAACCAGCGCGCGCCAATATCCTCGATCGCGGCGGCCGAGCGGAGCAGCAGACGCATCCGCGTCGGAGGCACAAACAACGCGCTCTCGGTGCGTACCGGCGTGAACATGGTATCGCGCAGCAACCGCGAAAGTTGCCTCGGCGTATAGGGATGGCCATGGCCAAATGGTGTTGCATCCGAACGCGACCACAGACCGCTCCGGTTCGGCACGACCACCACCACCCGGCCATCGCCGGTCAGCACACGCCACACTTCCTCCAGCATATCCCGGAGTTGCTCGCTGCATTCCACCGCATGAACCATCAGCACCCGATCAACCGAGACATCCGGCAGCGGCAACTCCGCCTCGTCGGCAAGCGTCACCAACCCAGGGCCCTCGCGCGGCCACTTCATCACACCTTGCTGTGCCGGCATGACCTGAAATACCCGCGCGGCTTCATCGCGAAACGGCCGAACCACGGGCGTGGCATAACCGAGCCCCATCAAATCGAGACCATGCAAATTCGGCCAGATCTCGCGCACCCGACGCCTGATCATGCGTTGCGCCAGCTGCCCGAGGCTGGTGCCGTAAAACTCCCAAAGATCGACCGCGTCGTTGAACATGGGTCCTCTGAACTACTCTGCTCTGAAGTCGCGGATTACATTTGGATCCGGCTCAATGCCGAGACCGGGACCGCTGGGCGCACCGAAGGTCCCATCAACCGGATCGTAGGCGCCCGGATAAAGCTCGGCTTCGGGGAACAGATAAATCCGCTCGATCATTCCGGGCTGCGGCATCGCCTGGGCCAGATGCAGTGATGCCAGGAAGCCCGGTCCGAAATAGGGTGAGTGCGGCATGATCTGAACCCCGGCGGTCTCTGCGATCGCAGCCACCTTGCGAAACTCGGTGATGCCGCCGACCTTGGTCACGCTCGGCTGCACGTAATCCGCAGCCCCTTCGTCCATCATCTGTTGGAACTGGAACGCGGTGCAGGCGTTTTCACCGGTGGCGATGGCAACCCCGGTCTCGGCCCGAAGCTTTGCCAGTGCGGCGAAATCCTCGGGCGGGAAAATCGGCTCCTCAAGCCAGAGAATGTCGTAGGCCATCATCGCCTCGGCCATGCGTTTGGCCACTTCCGGCGTCCAGGGGCAGTTGGTGTCGACCATGATCTCGGTCGCATCACCGCCAGCCTCGCGCGCCGCTGCGACGTCTTCGATGCGGATCTCATGCAGTTTCACATGCCCATAACCGTCTTTGATGGAGCGTCGGACCATCTCGCCCAGCATCTCGGTATCGGCGTAGCGGAACAGACTGGAATACGCCGGGACCTTGGCCGTCCCAGCCCCACCGAGCAGCTGGTAGAGCGGCAATCCGGCACGTTTGGCTGCTATATCCCAAAGCGCGATGTCGAGACCGGAGATGGCAAACGTGGTGATGCCATAACGCCCGAAGAGATGCAGACCCTGTTGCAAGTCGCGTGAGATCTGGGCGATATCGGAGGCGTCGCGGCCGATGACGCGCGGCGCAATCATATCCTCGACCGCAGCCACAACGGCCCGGCGACAATTATAGGCGAAAGCATCACCCCACCCGACGATGCCGTCGTCGGTCTCGACCCGCACCAGGCAATAGTCGAGGAAATCCCAATCCATCCCAGTTGCGTCTTTCGGCTCAATACCCCGACCGAACCGCATCTTCAGGGGGATGGCCTCGACCTTCGCGATCTTCATTTCATGCTCCCGGTAGGTAGGTTTCCATCATATTATGCCCATGCTTATTATGCCTGTGCTTGGCGGTGGCGAAAGGATGATGCTACGGTCGCCGCCACGCAATCCCAATGATGAGCTTTTCGGAGAATGGAAATGGCTGCTCTCGAAGTCGTCCAGGTGCGGGCCCTGTCGGACAACTACATCTACCTTCTACACGATGCTTCGAACGGCGCCACCGCTGTGGTCGACCCGGCCGAGGCCGGGCCAGTGTTGGATGAACTGGAGCGTCGCAACTGGACGTTGACGCACATCCTCAATACCCACCACCACGACGACCATATCGGCGGCAATGGTGAGCTGCGGGCAAAATACGATATCGAGCATGTGGGTTTTTCCGGCGACGCGCACCGCATCCCGAACATGCATGTTCAGGTCAAGGACGGTGATACTTACGACTTCGCCGGCCATGTGGCTCAGGTATTCGAAACCCCGGGCCATACGTCCGGCCATATCGCTTTTTGGTTCGAGGCCGATGGCGCGCTGTTTTGCGGCGACACACTATTTGCACTCGGTTGCGGCCGGTTGTTCGAGGGCACGGCGGAAGAAATGTGGGCCTCGTTGTCGAAATTGAAGGTGCTGCCGCCGGAGACCCAGGTTTACTGCGCCCATGAATACACCCAGTCAAACGCCCGCTTCGCGCTATCGGTCGACGGGACCAACGCCGAGCTTCAGGCAAGATCGGATGAGATTGACCGGGCCCGGGCCGCCGATAAGCCCACAGTGCCGTCGTCATTAGCAATAGAACTCGCGACCAACCCGTTTCTGCGCGCCGACGATGCGACTTTGGCGGCCAATGTCGGCCTCGCCGGGGCGGACCCGATCGCGGTATTCACCGAAGTACGCACTCGCAAAGACAATTTCTAAGGACAAAATCCAATGAAGCTCTTTTACGGCCAGCCGTCCCCGTTCGTGCGCAAGGTCATGATTACAGCCCATGAGCTCGGCCTGATTGACCGGCTGGAAATTGTCGATGGCGGCGGCACCCCGGTGGCCCCGAACCAGGATCTGGCCAAGGTCAATCCAATACGGAAAATCCCGACACTGGTCACCGACGACGGCTCGGTCCTCTACGATAGCGGTGTCATCTGCGAATATCTCGACAGCCTGCACGGCCGCGACAAGATCTTTCCAGCCGCTGGCCCGGCCCGGTTCGAGGCCCTGCGCCTGCACGCCTTGGCTGACGGTTTGATGGATACTGCGGTACAGCTACGCTACGAGATGACGCTCCGTCCAGAGCAATACCGATGGGATGAGTGGATCGACGGACAGATGAGCCGGATCGAGAGCACCTTAGCCGGCATTGAAGCCTCGGTCGGGACATTCGGCGACAGCCTCACTATCGGAACGATTTCCTGCGGCTGCGCGCTTGGATATCTCGATTTCCGCTATTCCGAACGTGACTGGCGTCCGGCCTTCCCGAATTCTGGTGATTGGTATGCGGACTTCTCCCAGCGCGATTCGATGCTCGCGACCCAACCGCGCCTATAATCAGCTACCGCGTCGAAAGATCATCTCGTTGGCTGCCAGCACGGCGCCTCCGACAATCAGCAGGCAGGCGGCCGTAACCAACCAAGTGAACGCCGCCAGTCCAACCGCGATCAGGATGATTGTGCTGAACAGCGGTGCGGCGTAGGAGGAAGCGCCCAGAGCCTGTATGTCGCCGCGCTTGACCCCGATGTCCCAGGTAAAAAACGCACCTCCGACCGGCCCCAACCCAAGCGCCAAGACCGCCAGCCATTGGGTCGGGGTTTCGGGCCAGGCCGTCGCCTCGAAAGCCAGATGCGCCGGGACCGCCAGGATCGCGGTTACCAGGCAAAATCCGCCGACAGCATCGGTCGGGATATCGCCAAACCGGCGCGACAGAATGGAATAGCTCGACCAGATCACTGCGCAAATCAGGGCCGCGCCGTATCCAAGACCGTAGGCGGGGTCGAAGCCGATCCGCTCACCCTTGGTAACCAGCAGAGCAGCTCCGGCAAGCCCGACAACAGCGCCGACCAGATGAAACCAGCGTAGCCGTTCGCCCGGCAATAGGGCCGAGAACACCACGATCAGCAACGGCCAGAGGTAGGCAATCAACCCAGCCTCGACCACCGGTGCGTTACGCAGCGCCAGGAAATAGAAGAAATGATATCCGAACAAGCCACCGACACCGAGCAGCCAAACCCGGGCCGGCAGGCGCATATGGCTGAGCGGGTTCTGCCGGCGCACCAACCAAACCAGCATGGCGATGCTTGCGGCGATCGCAAAACACATGGCAAGCAGCTGGAACGGCGGCACTTTGCCCGAGAGCGCCGTGAACAGAGCCAGCGTCGACCACATCACCACGGCGGTAAAGCCAACTAGTGTCGCGCGGCGGCGGGTGGCGGTGTTGGTTTCGAGCATTACCGAAATCTCTTACTAGTTCGCCGTCCCGTTGGGTGGCCGGGATGACGAAAGTTTGTCAAAACGAAACGGGGCGGCATTGTGATGCCGCCCCGCGTCCCGATCAACTTGGGAAATGTCTCAGTACATATGCTGGCCGCCGTTGATCGACATGGTCGAGCCGGTAACGAACCCAGCGTCGTCGGCGACCAAGAAGCACACACCCCGGGCGATCTCGGAAGCCTTGCCAAGCCGGCCAACGGGAATGCCCGCAACGATTTTCTCCAAAACCGCCTCGGGAACAGCAGCGACCATGTCGGTATCGATGTATCCGGGCGCAATAGCGTTGACCGTAATGCCGGAGCGGGCACCCTCTTGCGCCATCGCTTTGGTGAAGCCATGGATGCCGGATTTGGCGGCGGCATAGTTGACCTGACCGTATTGCCCGGCCTGGCCGTTGATCGAGCCG
>JABIRP010000287.1 GCA_018699735.1 Rhodospirillaceae bacterium
AAGCGGGACGGGCCTTGCGGAGAACATTAGCGGTTCGCGATCACCGCGTCATCCCGATGAAGCCCAGGAGTGTGGCTTGTCAGAGTCCGGTGGATCGAGTGAGAGAGGCCGTGCGGGTGGGTTCATGTTGGCGTGGGAGAATCTGATTTTTTACGTGTTGGAATCAACGCTTGACGAATTTAAATAAAATTTTATATTAAAGCCTGATGTTTCAACCGGACGAGTGCCCAAAATGGCTGTCGATCCTACACAGAACCAAGTGAATCTGCCGATCCTATCGCGGGTCTTTCAACCGCCTCAGGGCGGCCAGCGCGGTACGGGCGTAGAGGCATCGAACAATCGGCGCTCAAACGCTGAATTCGAAGAAGCCCTGCGGGCGGAGATCGTCGACGACGGCACCGCCCACGGCGCCGGATTATCGCGCCCGATCTCACAAGTCCAGACCGATCCGACGGCGCAGAGAGGCTCGATCATCGACTTTTTTGTCTGAGCACCGATCTAAATCGCAACCGCCAATATATCACGCACGAATTCTTCGACGACGTTTACCCACTGCGCTTGACCCGGCATGTCCGACCTGAAAGGGTCCTGGCGGTTTAACATTTCGAGTGCGACACTCCCGTGACATCAGACACTCCTCCACCCGCCCGACTGCGGCGGTCAGAAATCCTGCCATTGCTTGGCTGGTTGTTCTGCTCGCTGTTCTTCTTCTATGCCTTCGTCTTGCGGGTCGCTCCGGCGGTAATGGTTGAGGAGTTGATGCGCGATTTTCAGGTCGGCGGTGCGGTTTTGGGTAGCCTCTCGGCGATTTATTTCTATGCCTATGCCGGTATCCAGATCCCGGTTGGGGTCATGCTCGACCGCTACGGCGTGCGGCTGACCGCCTCGATCGCGGCGGTGGTGTGTGCCGGCGGAACCTTGCTATTCGCGATGGCGACCGACTTGAACGGGGCCTATATCGGGCGCGCCATGATCGGGGCTGGGGCGGCGTTCAGCTTTGTCGGGGCGATGTTTGTTGCCGGACATTGGTTCCCGGCTCGGTTTTCGGTGCTGACTGGGATCTCCCAAGCGCTGGGAGTGGCCGGCGGCATAGCCGGGCAGGCGCCCCTTGGTCTGGCGGTTGAAGCGTACGGGTGGCGGACATCGACAATTTTCATTGCGGCCGCCGGCCTCGTTCTCGCCGCCGGTCTGGCGCTGACATTGCGGGATAAACCGCGCGGTGCCTCCGATGACGACGATCGTCCGTCGCTCCTGAAGGGGCTGGTCTTCACCATGGGGCGGTCGCGGACCTGGATCGCGGCCGGGGTTGGCGGTTCCATGACGGCGGCAATGCTGTCTTTTGCTGGGCTCTGGGGCGTGCCTTTTCTGATCACCATTCGGGGACTGGAAAAGCCCGAGGCGGCGGGAATACTCTCGATCATGTTTGTTGGTTGGGCGATCGGCGCTCCAGCGCTCGGTTGGTTGTCGGATCGGTTCGGCAGACGCAAGCCGCTGATCGTGGCGTGCTCGTCATTGGCGGCCATATCGATGCTGGGGATCGTAGTGCTCCCGACAGCACCGCTCTGGTGGTTGGCGGTGATGCTGTTTTTGCAGGGCTTTGGATCCTCCAGCATTGTGCTGTGTTTCGCGGTTGCGCGCCAAGGCTGCCCTGCCTGGGCCGCAGGCGCGACCATCGGTATCGTCAATACTTTCGTGGTTGGCTCCGGTGCGGTCTTGCAGCCGGTGATGGGCTGGTTGTTGGACTTGAATTGGGACGGCGTGATGGTCGACGGCGCGCGGATCTATTCCGAGAGCGCTTATGCGGTTGTCATGCCGATATTACCGGCGACCTGCGCCTTAGGCCTGGCGCTATCCTTGGCTTTGCGCGAAGAACAAGCTTGATCACAGAAGCCCGAGGCTCTTGAAGCTGGTGTGGCCCTGGCGGCCGATGACCACATGATCGTGCACCGTTAACCCCAATGGCTCGGCGGCTCTGGCGACCTCTCGGGTCATCTCGATATCGGCTTTCGATGGGGTGGTGTCACCGCTCGGATGATTGTGCACCATGATCACGGCCGAGGCGCCGAGTTCCAGCGCCCGGCGCACCACTTCACGCGGATAAACCGGTGTGTGATCGATGGTGCCGCTCTGCTGGACTTCATCGGCGATAAGGGTGTTCTTCTTGTCGAGATAGAGCAGGCGAAATCGCTCGACCTTGGCATAGGCCATGCTGGCCCGGCAGTAATCGATCAATTGGCGCCAAGAGGAGATGACCGGACGGTTGTGCACCTGTTCGGCCATTAACCGGATCGCGGATGCATGCGCTGTCTTCAAGGCCACCACTGAGGTCTCGCCGATGCCGTCCATGGTCATGAGTTCGCCCGGCGTGGCCGAAATCACATCGGCGAAGCTGCCAAAGCGCGCAATCAGCGCCTTCGCCAGAGGCTTCATGTCGCCGCGCGGGCGTGACAGAAACAGCAGCAGTTCGACCAATTCATAATCCGCCAGCGCATCGGCGCCACCAACGAGAAACCGTTCACGCAGACGGCCCCGATGACCGGCGTAATGCGGTGTCGGTTTGGCTTTTTTCGGCTGAGAGCTTGTGCCGTCTCGCGCGTTGTCGTCACTCAATGCCGCCTCCTACGATGGTATGTAGGGAGGCTATGGACGGGAGAGGGCGATTATTTCGAGCAAGACGAGGGCGGTGTGATAATCAGGGTGAACGTCACCCACGCTCAAACGTGAGTCAGATCAAGCCGTATAAGGCGGCTTATCGAGACCTTTGGGCGAGAGTGTGAAAATCTCGTGACCATCGGCGGTCACACCGAGGGAATGCTCGAATTGCGCCGAGAGGGAGCGGTCTCGGGTAACCGCCGTCCAGCCGTCGCTTAAGACCTTAACGTCATACCGGCCGGCGTTGATCATCGGCTCGATGGTGAAGAACATGCCCTCGCGCAGCACCATGCCGGTACCGGCTTCGCCGTAATGCAGCACACTCGGTGCCGCATGAAAGACGCGGCCGAGGCCGTGGCCACAAAAATCTCGCACCACGGAATAGCGGCACTCCTCGGCATAGGTTTGGATCGCATGTCCGATATCACCGAGGGTGGCGCCCGGTTTGACGATCGCGATGCCGCGCATCATGGCTTCGTATGTGGTGTCCATCAGTCGATTGGCTTTGACCGGCACCTTGCCGACGCCATACATCCGGCTCGAGTCGCCGAACCAGCCGTCCAGAATCACGGTCACGTCGATGTTCAGAACATCGCCGTCGCGAAGTTTGCGCTCTTCCGGGATGCCATGGCAGACGACGTGGTTGATCGATGTACAGATCGACTTCGGAAATCCCTTGTAGTTGAGCGGTGCCGGGACCGCGCCATGGTCGACGATAAAGTCGTGGCAGAGCTGGTCGAGTTTCTCTGTCGTGACGCCAAGCGCGACGTGCGGGGTGATATAGTCGAGGGTTTCTGCGGCCAGACGGCCCGCATCGCGCATGCCTTGGAAGTCCTCGGCTGCATGGATGCGAATTTGGCGACCTTCATCATCTATTGCAGGTATGGCGTCTCTGTTCATCGGCTTCCGGTCTATTTTGCGGTCAGTGAATCGGTGTGAACCGAGATCCACACACGAAACGAGAGGGAATGTGCGGTCCTCACCGCCGCCCGTCAAGCTCGGTTCCTAATGGGACGGTGCGAGCTGATATGCGTTGCAGGCGACAATCATTCCCACTTAGGCGGGAATCCAGTTTCTCGTTCACGCTTTCCCTGGACTCCCACCGACGTGGGAATGACGACACGGATACGCGAACATGCCTGCGACTTACCTCAATATTTACGCATTAAGCCGACCATCTGTCCCTGCACTTTGACCTGGTCTGGGCCGAAAATACGGGTCTCGTAACTCGGATTGGCTGGCTCCAATGCGATCGAATGGCCGCGCCGGCGAAGACGTTTCAGCGTCGCTTCCTGGTCTTCGACGAGTGCTACGACAATGCTGCCATTGTCGGCGGTATCGCAACGCCGGATGAGCACGACGTCACCGTCCAGGATGCCGGCATCGATCATCGAATCGCCGGAAACCTCCAAGGCATAGTGCTCGCCGCCGCCAAGCATGCTGGGCGGCACTTCGATGGAGTTGGAGTGGTCGCGCAACGCTTCGATCGGTGTGCCTGCCGCAATACGGCCGTAGAGCGGCAGTTCAACAAGATCTCCGGGCCCGGCGTCTTTTCCGGCGTCTTGCGGCTGACCAGCGGCGGTTGCCGGGGCTTCTCGCTCAGCCTGTTTGAAATTGCCCGGTATGACGTTCGGCGAAAATCCGCGCGCCGCCGGCCGATCATGTACGGCAGGCGATGCTTGCGGAGTTGCAGGGGAATCCGCAGTGCGCAGGATTTCAAGCGCCCGTGCTCGATGCGGTAAACGGCGAATGAACCCGCGTTCTTCCAAGGCTGTGATCAGGCGGTGAATGCCGGATTTGGATTTCAGGTCCAGCGCGTCCTTCATTTCGTCGAATGACGGGCAGACGCCGTCCTCTTCCAAACGCTTAGTGATAAAACTCAACAGTTCATGTTGCTTGCGTGTGAGCATGGAATCCTCGCCTGACGACCTATTTGGAACAAAACCAAAACATAATAGATGTTCTACTTTAGTTCTGCTGCTCCCGTCAAGCGGCTGATCATCCTCTAAATAGGCTATCCCCGAGCATCAGGACTTCGACCTCGTCGCCAGCCCGCCGCGCCGGGTCATGGGACGCGCGGACGATCAGGCAGTCGGAACGGGCAAGGCTTGAGAGCATGGAGCTGTCCTGCTTGCCAAATGGCTGGGCGATAAGGTTTCCATCCGCATCGTTTGTGAGCCGGGCCCTGAGATAGTCCTGGCGCTCATCGTTTTCACCAAGATCAACGGCCAACCGGGCGCGCGGGTTCGGGCGGTCGGCATCCGCTAACCCCAGCATGGCAAACATCGCTGGGCGCAAAAACAAAGTGGCACAAACCAGTGTCGAAACTGGGTTGCCCGGCAGGCCAAGCATTGGGGTATCGCCGATCCGTCCGAAGATCAGAGGCTTTCCCGGGCGCATGGCGATGCGCCAAAAGTCGACTTCCAGCCCGTCTTTACCGAGCGCGGATTGGATCAGATCGTGCTCCCCGACCGAAGCGCCGCCGGTGGTCACAAGCATGTCGGCGCCCTTGGCGCCCTGGGCCATGGCGCGCAACCCGTCGATGTCGTCTGGGGCTATACCGAGATTGAGCGGTTCGCCGCCGCATATGGTCACGGTGGCGGCCAGCGCAAAGCTGTTGGAGCTGACGATCTGGTTCTCGCCGATCGGATCGCCCGGCCGCACAATTTCATCACCGGTCGCCAGGATAGCGATGCGCGGCCGCTGGCGTACGCGGATCCACGGAAGATCCATCGCGGCGGCAAACCCGATGTCGCGCGCGGTCATCACGTGTCCGGCAGGAATGCCGACGTCACCTTCGCTGAAATCGAGACCGGCGCCGCGGATGTTCTGTCCGGGCTTGCCGGGGGAGCGCACGGTGATTTCTACCCCATCGTCTTCGGAGGGGGCGTCGACGTTCTCCTGGATGACAATCGCGTCGGCGCCGTCTGGCACCGGCCCGCCGGTAAAGATGCGGACTGTCTGGCCGGGCCCGACCGTTCCGGCGAAGGCGGTACCAGCGGGCGCTGAGCCGATGCGGGTCAGCGTTACCGGCGCCTCAGCGACATCGCCCGCGCGCACCGCATATCCGTCCATTGAGGAGACCGCGACCGGCGGTTGGGTGCGCCGTGAGATAATCGGCTCTGCCGTCACCCGGCCGAGTGCATCCGTCAGCGACACGTCTTCGGCCGGCATCATCGCCAGGCCGTCAAGGATGCGGCTTAGCGCGTCGGCGACGGGGAGGAGAGGGGGGCGGGCGTCACTCGGCATTCCAGTCTCCAGACTTCCCACCAGATTTATGCGCCAAACGAATGTCGGTAAGCACCATGCCGCGATCAACCGCCTTGCACATGTCGTAGACGGTGAGGGCCGCAACGCTGGCCGCCGTTAACGCCTCCATCTCGACGCCTGTCCGTCCGGTGGTCTTGACCGTAGCCTCAATGTCGACCGCATTGCGATCCGGATCACAGGACAACTCGACCTTGGCCGAGGCGATCGCGATCGGGTGGCAGAGCGGGATCAGGTCGGGCGTACGCTTGGCACCCATGATGCCGGCGAGCCTGGCGACCGACAGCACGTCGCCTTTTTTCATGCCGCCTTCCATGATCAGCTTCAGTGTGTCGGGTTGCATCAACACGCTGCATTTTGCGGTCGCGATCCGGTCGGTCTCGTCCTTGGCCGAAACGTCGACCATGTGGGCGTCGCCCTTGTCATCGAAGTGGGTGAGATTGGACACGAGTATTTGGCTCCGGTTTTCAGGCTACAGCGGGAATTGGGTCGGTGAGCAGCGCGCGGGTTGCGGCGGTCACATCGGTTTGTCGCATCAGGGACTCGCCCACCAGGAAACAACGCGCACCGGCCTCCGCCATGCGAGAGAGATCCTCTGGCGCGTATAGTCCACTTTCGGAGACCAAGATCCGGTCTTTCGGCAACAGGGAAGCGAGATCTTCGGTTACTGAGATATCCGTGGTCATCGTCTTGAGGTTACGGTTGTTCACGCCGATCAGGCGGGATTTCAGCTTTAAGGCCCGCTCAAGTTCGCTCGCATCATGCACCTCGACCAGCACGTCCATACCCCATTCACCGGCTGAGGCCTCCATCTCGGCCGCCAGCCCGTCTTCGAGCGCGGCCATGATCAGCAGGATGCAATCGGCCCCCAACGCGCGCGCTTCGGGCACCTGATAGGGGTCGATCATGAAGTCCTTGCGCAAGACCGGCAGAGACACCCGGTCACGGGCCTCGGCCAGATAGTCGTCGCGACCCTGAAAGTATGGCTCGTCTGTCAGCACGGAAAGGCATGTGGCACCCCCTGCCTGATAGGCCTCGGCCAGGCTTGGCGGGTCAAAATCGTCCCGGATCAGGCCTTTCGACGGCGACGCCTTCTTAATTTCCGCGATCAGGCCGTATCCAGTCTTCGAAGCCGCTTCGAGCGCACGGATAAACCCACGCGGCTGCGATACCGCGCAAGCTGCGGTCTCGATGTCTGACAAGGCCACCACGTCCTTGCGGGCGGCTACATGTTCAGCCTTGTCGGCACAAATTCGGGCGAGCACATCGCTCATACCGCTGTCCCGCCCTCGTTGGTAATAGAGACCAACGCGCTGAGCTTGGCCTTGGCCTTGCCGCTGTCGATACTTTCGGTGGCGATCTCGACGCCTTGACGCAGATCGTCGGCCTTGTCGGCGACGACCAGGGTGGCTGCGGCGTTCAACAGCACGACGTCGCGGTAGGGGCCAGCTGCGCCATCAAGCAAAGCGGAGAGCGCCTTGGCATTGGCTTCCGGGTCGCCGCCCTTAAGGTCCTCCGGCCGGGCCAACGCCAGCCCCGCATCCTCGGGGTGGATCTCGAAATTCTCGACTTTGCCATCCTGCATAGCTGAAACCCAGGTTGGCCCCGTGGTGGTGACTTCATCCAGACCGTCGGAGCCGTGCACCACCCAGGCTTTCTCAGAGCCGAGCTTGGCCAGGGTGAGGGCGACCGGTTCGATCCACTCGCGCGAGAACACGCCGACCAACTGACGCTTGACCATGCCGGGGTTCGAGATCGGGCCGAGCAGATTGAAGATCGTACGGGTGCCAAGCTCGACCCGGGTTCCGCCGACATGGCGCATGGCCGAGTGATGCCGGGGTGCCATAAAAAAACAGATACCGGCCTCATCCAGCGCCTTCTTAACGAGATCCATTTCGCACTCGTTGTTGACACCAAGAGCACTGAGCACATCGGCGGCTCCAGAACGCGAGGACAAGCCGCGATTACCATGCTTGGCTACCGGAACGCCGGCGCCGGCGACGACAAAGGCGGCAGCCGACGAGATGTTGTAGGTGTGGGAGCCGTCGCCGCCGGTACCCACGGTATCAACGGCACCCTCCGGCGCTTCGATTTTAAGCGCCTTGGCCCGCATGGTGCGCGCTGCGCCGGTGATCTCGTCCACGGTTTCGCCACGCACACGTAATGCCATCAAAAAGCCGCCCATCTGCGATGGCGTGGCGTTGCCGGACATGATGATGTCGAAACCCTGCTCAGCTTGGCTTTCGGTGAGAGAATTGCCGTTCGCGACCAGCGCGATCAGCTCTTTCATATCGGTGATATCGCCCGTCATCTCAAGTTCCGGTCTTTTTCAGCTTGGATTGCAGGTCGTTGATCGGCTGCAGGGGCACGACATTGGAGCCGGCCAGCGTGAGGAAGTTGGCAAGCAGATGGTAGCCATGCTCGGTCGCGATGCTTTCAGGATGGAACTGCACACCATGTATGTTCAGTTCGCGATGTTGCAGGCCCATGATGAGACCGTCTTCGGTTTCTGCAGTCACCTCGAGGACATCCGGCAGGCTGCCAGGTTCGATAATCAGAGAGTGGTAGCGCGTTGCCTCTAAGTCTTGCGGCAGGTCCTTAAACACACCGATGCCCCGATGGTGCATTTGGCTGAGTTTGCCGTGCATCGGCACCGGACCCCGCACCACCTTGCCGCCAAATGCCTGACCGATCGCCTGATGGCCGAGGCAAACGCCGAGCATTGGGGTCGTCGATGCGGCTGCGACGACTAAATCCAGGCAGATGCCGGCCTGATCCGGATCGCAGGGTCCCGGCGAAAGGATGATGCCGGTTGGGGCCTTGGCCATGACCTCATCGACGGTGATCTTGTCGTTGCGCCAAACCTCGACCTCGGCCCCCAGTTCTCCCAGGAAATGCCAGAGGTTGTAGGTAAAGCTGTCATAATTATCTATTAATACAAACATTTCAGTCACTTGTACTGTTAACTTAATCCAGAAGACGAGGCGCTTCTCTCGTGTTATAACAGTCTGTGACGGGGCACGGAAGACTGGGTTCGGAAGACGCGGCGAATGGCGAGAAATGTGAAACCGACCAAAGACCGAACTAAGCTCGGCCAAATCGCGGCTTCGGGTAGACGCTTGGTGGGCTTTTTGGCCAATGCGTTGGGCCCGAGGAGTGCGATGGCGGCTGTTGCCATCTCGGTCTTCTCACTCGGTATTGCTCTCGGAATATCGATCGGTAAGCCCCCTGCGTCGCCAGCAAAGCAGGCGATGAAGCCCGCGATGGCGGCGCTTGTCGAGAAACCATCTGCGCCAGCAATTCGACTCCCGACAAAGATGGTTCGTCAGTCAAACACCGTATTACAAAAGCCGAAAACTCCGGCGAACCTACCAGCAGCTCCAGTCCCCGCTCCGGTACCCGATACCTGGCTTGCCAATGCGGTCTCAATCCCGGAAACCGGGGGGCGGCCAATGATTTCGGTCATCCTTGACGATCTCGGGCTCGACCGACGGCGAACCGAGCGGACGGTACGGCTCTCAGGCCCGTTGACCCTAGCCTATTTGCCCTATGCCAAGGATCTAGAGCAGCAAACCCGTGCGGCCCGTGCGCTAGGCCATGAGTTGCTGGTCCATATTCCGATGCAGCCGGGCGGCGACGCTGACCCAGGACCAAACGCGTTGCTTACCAGCCTTCAAGCCGAAGAAACCCGTTTCCGGCTTGATTGGTCGCTTAGCCAGTTTTCCAACTATATTGGCATCAACAATCACATGGGTAGCCGTTTCACGGCCGATGAAACCGCCATGCGGTTGGTTATGCAAGAAGCCCGGCGGCGCGGCCTGGCATTCGTGGACTCGTTGACGACGGCTCACAGTCAGGCACGCCGGATTGGTGACGACTTGGGTGTGCCGACTGTCGCGCGGGATGTGTTTCTCGACGACACGGATAGTGAAGACGAGGTTTGGTTGCGATTGACACAGGCCGAGCGGATCGCCCTTCGCCACGGCAGCGCTATAGCCATCGGCCACCCGCGCGATCACACCCTCAATGTGCTTGAGGACTGGCTTCGGACCATTGAGGACCGGGGATTTGTTGTCGTTCCGGTTTCCGCCGTCATTCAGGCGCGACTGGCTAAACGCAGCGCTAAACTAGCCGGGAAACAATGATCACCTCGCCAATGATCACCTCGCCAAAGATCAGCTCGCCAATGATCACCTGGCAGCGTCGACGATTTTCCGATCTGACAGG
>JABIRP010000288.1 GCA_018699735.1 Rhodospirillaceae bacterium
CGGACCGGCAATACGCAATGCGTCGGAAATCGGCCTATCTGCCACCTGAGATTCTGCCCGAGGTTACCGAAAAACTCATAACCCGGGGTTATGACGACGAGGCGGTGCGCGGCATCCTCGGCGGAAATTTCATGCGGGTTGCCGAGCAGGTTTGGCGCTAAGCGCCAACTAATTCCGCTCCATCCGAGGGGTGTCGGTCGCCTTGTCCCAAGTCAGATGCAGTCGATCGCAGAGCCCGTCATCAAGCGAGATCACCGGGCATTGTCCGGCGGTAGGGTTCGACACTTCGACCCGGACATCTAGACCGCAGAGCGCATCTTGTCGCTCCGAGTTGATGGCAAATCGCCAGTGCGAGGCCTTGTTCCCTGAGACCATCGCCAGCACGAAGGACGGCGGGCCATCCCACGGAATTTCCACACCGCCGAGGATTTCATCCGCATCGCCATCGCAATTAAAGTCGGATTGCTGGAGAGTATCGGCGAACCACGAAACCGAGGGCAGTGCGTCTTCTGTGATCGCAAGGGCCCGGGCTGCGGTCTCGTCGGTGCGGGGACCGTTTGCTCTTGCGGTTTCGTCGGCGGGAGTGATCGGCCAATTCTCGGAGGTCGTCTTGCCGTCGCATTCTTTTTGCCAACGCAAGGACACGAGCCGGGCAATCCAGCCCGCAACATCGTAGACCGCAGCGGTTCCACAATCGCCGATACCTCGGCCCTTGGTCAGCACGGCCATGCGCCCGGCTTCTGGAAAATCGACGAGGCCGAAGAAGTCTTTCAGCAAGGTGGTCCCGTAGTGGGCCTCACCGAGTTTGATCCCCCAGGGCAGGAAGAGAGGCGTTGCCGTGACTTTTTCCGCTCTACGTTCCACGCTCCAGGCACGGTAGGCCATCTGGTAAGCCGCAACGTCGCAGGTCACGACTACAACGGCGCGATCCGGGGAAAGTTGATGCACCTCGACGCCGGCATCCGGTGACATTTCGCGCATCGCAATCCATTCGCCACACTCCGCTGGCCACTTCAGGAGCGGTTTCCAAAATGTCCGCTTGTCGCTGAACCCAGCATCACTTGCGAGCGTCGCATGCCCGAAAAGGCAAACTCCGATTACCAGCAAAATTGCGGTGATTATCGACCGCGGTCTCAATCCGCTGCGTCCTCATAGGCTTCGATCGGCGGACAGGTGCAGATCAGATTGCGGTCACCGTAGGCGTTGTCGATGCGGGCCACGGGCGGCCAATACTTGTCGGTGCGCTGATGCTCGCTTGGGAAGGCGGCCTGATCGCGCGAATAGGCGCGTTGCCAGTTCTCCGCAGTGACGACAGCGGAGGTGTGCGGCGCCGCCCTAAGTGCGGTTGCTTCGGCCGGCACCTCACCGCGCTCGACTGCTGCGATCTCCTCACGGATGTCGATCATCGCTTGGCAAAACCGGTCGAGTTCGAACTTAGACTCGCTCTCGGTCGGCTCAACCATCAAGGTGCCCGGCACCGGGAAACTCATTGTCGGCGCATGGAAACCGTAATCCATCAGGCGTTTGACCACATCGTCGACCGTAATCTCGGTCGCTTCCTTTATGGGCCGGAGGTCGAGGATGCATTCATGGGCAACAAAGCCTTCAGTGCCGGTGTAGAGCACCGGATAGTGAGGCTCCAGCCGTTTGGCGATGTAGTTGGCGTTGAGGATCGCGATTTCCGTCGCACGCTTCAGCCCATCCGCCCCCATCAGTTTCATATAGGCCCATGAGATCGGCAAAATCCCAGCACTTCCCCAAGGGGCAGCCGCTACCGCCCCACCGCTGCTGCTCTCCCCGGTGTTGCCATTCATATGGCGGTGGTCGGGCAGGAAGGGCGCCAGATGCGCACCGACGCCAATCGGGCCGACACCGGGGCCTCCACCGCCGTGCGGAATGCAAAAGGTTTTGTGCAGGTTCAAGTGCGAGACGTCCGAGCCAAACTGACCGGGAAGACAAAGCCCGACCATGGCGTTCAGGTTGGCGCCGTCCATATAGACTTGGCCACCGTGGTCGTGAACGATGCGGCAGACCTCGGTGATCGCCTCTTCGAACACGCCGTGGGTCGAGGGGTAGGTCACCATGATGGCCGCGAGGCTGTCGGAATGCTCCTCCGCCTTGGCATTTAAGCTGTCGAGGTCGATGTTGCCGGCATCGTCGCAAGCAACCAACACGACCCGCATGCCAGCCATCGCGGCCGAGGCCGGATTGGTGCCGTGGGCCGAGGCTGGGATCAGGCAAACATCTCGCGATCCCTCGCCTCGACTTTCGTGATAGGCCTTTATCGCCAACAGACCGGCGTATTCGCCCTGAGAACCGGCATTTGGCTGCAGAGAGACTGCTGCGTAGCCGGTTACCTCGCAGAGCATCGCTTCCAGCTCGGTAATCAACTCCAGATAACCCTCGGCCTGGCTTTTTGGCGCGAAGGGATGGATGTCGGCGAATTCCGGCCAGGTGATCGCGGCCATCTCGGTTGTCGCGTTCAGCTTCATGGTGCAGGAGCCGAGCGGGATCATCGAGCGATCAAGCGCAATATCCTTATCGGCGAGACGACGCAGATACCGCATCATCTCGGTTTCCGAGCGATGCTCGTGAAAAACCGGGTGGGTGAGAAATTCGGACTGCCGCAGGAGGGATGCGGGCATGGTGTCATCGATTTCCGCGTCGATCTGATCGAAGTCGAGCAGTTCAAGCGAGTCAAAGGCCATGATCGCCCAAAGCCACTGGATCAACTTGCGATCGGATGTTTCATCCAGCGTGATGCCGACCCGGTCGCCCATGAGACGCAGGTTGTAACCCTCGACACGAGCCCCCTCCATAACCGATCCGGTCCAATCATCGGTCTTTACAATGATGGTGTCGAAATAGGCGTGCTTTTCGAGTTTCCACCCCATCCGGCGCAATCCTTCGGCCAGGATGACTGTCAGGCGATGCACCCGCCGGGCGATCCGGCTCAATCCCTGGGGGCCGTGATAGACCGCGTACATTGAGGCGATAACCGCGAGCAGAACCTGCGCGGTGCAGATATTCGAGGTCGCCTTTTCGCGCCGGATGTGTTGCTCACGCGCCTGGAGCGCCAGGCGGTAGGCGGGCTTACCTTCAGTGTCGAGAGACACCCCGACGAGGCGGCCGGGCATGGCGCGCTTGTGGGCGTCGCGGGTGGCGAAATAGGCCGCGTGCGGACCGCCAAAACCCATCGGAACGCCAAAGCGCTGGGTTGAGCCGACGGCTATGTCGGCGCCAAGTTCCCCCGGCGGAACCAGCAGGGTCAACGCCAGGATATCGGCAGCCATGACGACCATGGTTCCGGCGGCATGCGCGGCCTCAATCAGGTCATGATAATCAGTGATTTCGCCGGTTGTTGAGGGGTATTGCAACAGACAGCCGAAGGCATCCTCCGGCAAGCCCTGGGATTCGTCACCAACGACGACGGAAATGCCGATCGGTGCGGCGCGCGTGTGGATGATGTCTATGGTCTGCGGGTGGCAGCCTTCGGAGACGAAGAATGTTCCGCCCTTGTTTTTCGCCGCCTTGCGACAAACCGACATGGCTTCGGCCGCTGCGGTGCCTTCATCCAGCATAGAGGCATTGGCGATGTCCATAGCCGTCAAGTCGGTGACCATGGTTTGGAAGTTCAGCAACGCTTCCAAGCGACCTTGACTGATCTCGGGCTGGTAGGGTGTATAGGCCGTGTACCAGCCCGGGTTTTCCAAAATATTGCGCTGGATGACGCCCGGAAGGTGGGTGCCGTGATACCCGGTACCAATCAGAGAGGTTGCGACTTTGTTTTGGGACGCCTTGAGCCGCAATTCCTCAAGCACAGAGGTCTCGCTCATCGGCGAACCCAGATTGAGTGGGGCGTCTGACCGGATCCCTTTCGGCACCGTGCGGTCGATCAGGTCGTCGATGGATGAGGCTCCAACCACTTCGAGCATTTCCGCCAAATCGCTGTCTCTAGGGCCAATATGCCGGGCGATGAAGTCCCGATCCGAGGTCAACTCGGCATAGCGTTGTCTTTTGCCGCTCATCGTGTCCGCTCCCGTCTAGTCGATTTGGTGGCCGATTTGGTCATCGACCTGCTTGCTATGTTAGTTAGCTGGCAAACGCCTTGTAGGCGTCTTCGTCCATAAGTTTTTCAAGTTCCGAAGGGTCAGAAAGCTTGATCTTGAAGAACCAGCCAGCACCGTAAGGGTCGGAATTTACGGTCTCGGGCGCATCGGCGAGAACCGCATTGCCCTCGACAATCTCACCCGACACCGGCGCGAAGATCTCGCTCGCTGCCTTGACCGATTCCACGACCGCGACTTGCTCGTCTTTGGCTGCGGTCATACCGACTTCCGGTACCTCGACAAAGACCACGTCGCCGAGTTGCTCTTGGGCATGATCGGTGATGCCGACGGTTCCGATATCACCCTCAACTCGGATCCATTCGTGGTCCTCGGAAAACTTCATGTCGCTCATGTGCTTCTTCTCCCCTGTTCGAAAAAATCGTCCGGCTCAGCGTTTATAGCCGGGTGGAACGAATGGCAGTGCCTCAACGCGCGCCGGCATCGGCTTGTCGCGGACGATGACGTTCAATTGCGTGCCTTCCTCGGCAAATTCGGTTTCGACGTAGCCCATGGCAACCGGGCCATCGATGCTCGGCCCAAAGCCGCCGCTTGTGATGGCGCCAAGGATCCGGCCCTCGCCGTCGGCGATCTGTGTGCCCTCGCGTGCCGGCGCACGGCCCTCGGGTCGGATGCCGACACGCCGCCGCGTTGTGCCATCGGCCGCTTGCCGGCGGATGATTTCGGCACCAGGAAAGCCGCCATCTTCGCGCCGTCGCTTCGGGACGGCCCAGCTGAGGCCGGCTTCGATCGGTGTGGTTGTGGTGTCTATGTCATGGCCATACAGACAGAGCCCAGCCTCCAGGCGCAAAGAGTCGCGGGCCCCGAGGCCAATGGCTTCGACATCGCCGTGGGCCAGCAGGCGTCTTGCCAGGGCTTCGGCTTTGTCGTTTGGAACCGATATTTCGAACCCATCTTCACCGGTGTAACCGCAACGACTGACGAGGCAGTCTGTGCCCTCAATCGCGAATGTTCCGGAGGTCATGAATTTCAAGCCGGCGACACCGGGCGCCAGTTCGGCGAGTACCGCGACGGCTGACGGGCCCTGCAGCGCGATTAAGGCCAAATCCTCCAACGCCTCAACTGTGTCTCCGAGGCCAGCCCGCATCAAGGCCAGATCAGTCTCTTTGCAGGCTGCATTGACGACGACGAACAAATGGTCGCCGGCATTGGTTACCATCAGATCGTCGAGGATCCCGCCGGTCACATTGGTGAACAGTGTGTAGCGCAATGCGCTCTCGGCTAGACCGGTAATGTTGCCGGTAACCAACGCCTCGAACCGCTCGGCGGCATCGGTTCCGGAAATGCGAACCTGACCCATATGCGAGACGTCGAACAGGCCAGCTTTGGCGCGGGTATGAAGATGCTCGGTCTTTACGCCGGCGGGAAACTGCACCGGCATTTCGTAACCGGCGAAAGGCACCATGCGTGCTCCAAGCTCCACATGTAGCCCATGCAACGGGGTTTTATTGATAGCGTCACTCGACATTTGACCCTCCGACACGGATAACCGGCGCGGCGGCCATCGGCCAGCGCGCGCCCCCTCTGTCGGAGGACCTGAGAGATTGACCGGGACATAACAAACACTGGTCCCAGCTTTCCCCGTCGGTGTGACGACACTTAGGTGCCGCCAGCTTTCCAGAGGTTCCTCGCCTTAAGGTACGTTCGCCTGAGAGTTTCCGGGGCGGTTGCTCCTTCGGCGTCGGCTGCGGTCCCGATTGGACCCGCCGATCTCTCCCATAAGGGTCATCGGTATGTAGGATTGACCATACCCCTATCCGCGACACGGTGGAAGAGGGTGTTTGGGGGGAGGTGCGTTGCAGCCTTAGCGCCGAGCCGCCTGGTTGTACGTGACCTGGGCACCATCAAGTTGAAAGCCGATGAGTACCCTGTATTGCTCTAGCGGGTGTTCTCTTGAGTAGGGAATATAGGGCTCGACCTCTTCCCGCAGAGCGACCCGGCGGCGATTGTCGGCAAACGGGATTTCGGTGCTGAAAATTTCCTTGGCGATGACCGCTCCATCCGGGCCCGTGATCGCGACGAAATAATTGAGCTTGGCCAGTCGTTCGGTGTCGGCCGGACCCCGAAGCGCCACTAAGAGGAAATTGGTATCGATAACAACGCCGCGCCTGCCGTGATCGCAAGTCGCGCCCAGGGCGTCGAATCGGGCACTGTAGGCCACATCCGTCAGGTCGGTGCTGTCGGTTGCCGCGAACACCGTCACGCGGTCCAGGTCGCGAACCAGCGAGACCGATGGGCAGGCTAGCCGCTTTTCTCCGCTGGCACACCCCGCGAGCACAAGTGCGACAAACGGGAAAATAAAGATGCCTATCCGGCGAAAAAGCAAAGACATATACGCTGACCTATGGTGCCTGTTGCAATGAGCTTAGCCGTTGGAAGGTCACTCGGCAATTGACGGGAGCCCGCTTTGCAGACAAAACCGCTAATATGAACAAGCGACCACTCACCATTCAGCTCGCTGCACCGCGAGGCTTCTGCGCCGGTGTCGATCGGGCAATCCAAATCGTCGAGCGCGCGTTGGAACGTCAAGGCGCACCGGTCTACGTTCGTCATGAGATCGTGCACAATCGATTCGTTGTCGAAAACCTGGAAGCCAAAGGGGCTGTGTTCGTCGAGGAGTTGGATGAGGTTCCAGATGGCGTGCCGGTCGTTTTTTCGGCCCATGGCGTGCCGAAAAGCGTTCCGGCCGATGCCCAGGAACGCGGATTGTACTATCTCGATGCGACGTGTCCTTTGGTTTCCAAAGTCCACCTGGAGGCGGAGCGATATTCCCGGGCGGGCCGGCATGTGATTCTGATCGGCCACGAAGGCCACCCCGAAGTTATCGGTACCATGGGCCAATTGCCGGACGGCGCGATGAGCCTGGTCGAGACGGTGGAACAGGTTGCGACACTGGTGCCGCCCGCTGGCGCTCGATTGGCATATGCAAGCCAAACCACCTTGTCGGTTGATGATACGGCGGAAATTGTCGAAGCGCTCAGGGCCCGTTTTCCCGATATCGCCGGTCCGAAGAAAGAAGACATCTGTTACGCCACCACCAATCGCCAGGCAGCCGTGAAGGCGATCGCCGCGACCTGCGAGGCCATATTG
Organism: Rhodospirillaceae bacterium; assembly: GCA_018699735.1. Lineage (GTDB taxonomy): Bacteria > Pseudomonadota > Alphaproteobacteria > Thalassobaculales > Thalassobaculaceae > JABIRP01. The sequence continues at coordinate 7,218 of JABIRP010000288.1, forward strand.
GTGATTGGGGCCCCTAATTCATCAAATTCAAAACGGTTGGTCGAGGTGGCACTTGCCAGCGGTTGTAGCGAGGCGAAATTGATCCAGCGGGCGAGTGATTTGGATTGGGATTGGCTTTCGAGGATTGAGCGGTTGGGCATTACGGCCGGGGCCTCGGCTCCCGAAGTGCTCGTCGACGAGGTTGTCGATGCGTGCCGTGAACATTTTCAAGTCACGCTGGAAGAGGTTCGGGTGGCCGATGAGGGGCTGCACTTCAAACTCCCCCGAGACTTGGTTTCGTGAGGCTGCAGTGGCGGTTTATACCCAAGTCTCTGACGAGGAACTGGACGAATTCCTGACCTTCTACGACATCGGTGATGCGGTTTCCTGCGCTGGTATCGCCGAGGGTGTCGAGAATTCCAATTTCATGCTCCGGACCACGACCGGGACCTATATCCTGACGCTATACGAAAAGCGGGTTAAGGCTGAGGACTTGCCGTTTTTTGTTGCACTAATGGGACACCTTTCGGGCAAAGGGCTGGATTGTCCGACGCCGGTCTGCGGTCGTGACGGTAATGCCCTTCGCCACCTGAACGGCCGACCCGCCGCAATCGTGACGTTCCTTGACGGTGTCTGGCACCGAAAGCCGCGCCCGGAGCATTGCCGGGCCGTTGGCCGTGCCTTGGCTGAGATGCATTTGGCCGGCGGCGATTTTGCAATGTCTCGCGGCAACGACCTTTCGGTCGAGAGTTGGCGGCCACTGCTGGAGGCGTCAGGCGAACGGGCGGGCGAGGTGCAGCCAGGCTTGTACGATGTTCTTGTGCGAGAGGTTGCGACCCTGGAGGCGAATTGGCCGAAGGATCTCCCATCTGGCATTATCCACGCGGATTTGTTTCCGGATAACGTCTTTTTTCTCGGTGGCCGCCTGTCCGGGTTTATTGACTTCTATTTCGCCTGCACCGATCTTTTGGCTTACGATTTGGCGGTTTGTCTGAATGCTTGGTGTTTTGAGCTCGATGGATCATTCAATGTCACAAAGGCGCGCCAACTCGTCACAGGATATCGCGACGTGAGAGACCTATCGGATGCAGAACTCGATGCTCTCCCGCTGCTGGCCCGGGGTAGTGCGTTGCGCTTTTTGCTGACCCGGCTTTACGATTGGCTCAACACACCGGAGGGCGCGTTGGTTCGGCCGAAAGATCCACTCGAGTATTTTGGTAAACTCAGGTTCCATCAGGGAGTGGCGGGCGTTTCCGCTTACGGGCTGTCATGACAAACATCGTCGAGGTCTTTACCGATGGCGCCTGTAGTGGCAATCCAGGGCCTGGTGGCTGGGGGGCAATCTTGCGCTTTGGGGCAATTGAGAAGGAACTTTCCGGCGGTGAGACCGAGACCACCAACAATCGCATGGAAATGATGGCTGCGATCGCTGCATTGGAGGCGATGAAACGCCCGGTGATCGTCAACCTGCATACCGACAGCACGTATTTGAGGGACGGCATTACGAAATGGATTCACGGATGGAAGCAGCGCGATTGGAAAACCGCCGCTAAAAAACCAGTTAAGAACCGTGACCTTTGGGAGCGGCTGGACCTATTGATCGAGTTGCATGATGTGTCCTGGCACTGGGTCAAAGGCCATGCGGGTCACCCTGAGAACGAACGGGCCGACGAACTTGCAACTTCAGCCGTTCCAGGTCGCGCTGGTGGGGGCAAATGAGCGACGGCCAAGGCGGATGGTTGGCGTTGCTTGGCTGGCTGTGGCGGCGTTCTCTAACCGCGCTCGTTCAAGACTATTACCGCTCGGAAGCTTTGAGCCTAAAGGTAAAGCAAATCCGTACCGATGCGAAAGAAGCTCGCCGACAAGCCATGACTGAAAAGCATTAATGGGGATCCGAGCGATATTTTCTAGAGCGTCCAGAGAATTCCATAATATCCAATCCTACATTGGGGCGAATACGTAGGTTTGGCTCGTTAATCCCGGAATTGGCTCAGATACAAGATCAGCTACATTCCCGAAAGCCAGCCCAGTTAATCGGTAAGCACCAAATGCAGAACCAACGGAACGAATCTCTCCGGACGTATTGCGCGTCCTTGGAGGAATTCGAAAACAAACTTAGCGAACCACCTCTCCGCAAGTTGATGGACTATTGGCTGTCATTGCGTCGCGGTGAAGACCTGCCCTCAAAATCGGAATTGAACCCGTGTGTGATGGGCGAATGGACTGGCAATACCTTTCTCTATCGCTATCATCCGAACCGTCAGGACTTCGAAATCCGAATTCTGGGCGATGAGATCCAGAAGCCCGGAGTTTGGGTGCATTCTCCCGGCCGATTCCTGTCTGAGTTTGCTGACGCCGACGAGATGATCGCGATACGGGATCGATGGAGCGCGTGCCTGAATGGCCCGACGGTCATGTGTGTGTCTCATTCCAGTGATGGTGAAACGACATTCGAGCGTTTGCTGTTGCCTGTCCGGGATAAGAACCGCTCAGATAATCCGTACATTTTTGGCATGGTCCTCAGCCATAAACGGTCCAGATATGACCGCGAATACAAAAATCAGATGAGCTATCCCGACAGCATTGTGGCACTCGACGTATCGCTCATCCCTGAGGCGATGGTACCCGCGCAATAGAGATGATTTGTTGACAGATGGCCCCGTGTTTGGAACATGCGCCTACACTGGAACAAAGGGTAGGGTCATGGCGAAGAACAAGGCCGTTGTCGTTGGCGCAATGGGCGTCATCGGCCGCAAGCTGATACAGCATCTAGAGCAACTCGAAGATTGGGACATTGTTGGGTTGAGCCGGCGCGGTCCGGATTTCGACACGCGAGCCCAATTTATCTCTGTCGACTTGCTGGACCGGGCGGATGCCGAGGCTAAATTATCCGGCATCTCCGACGCCACCCATATCTTTTACGCGGCCTACCAAGCCCGCGCGGTCTGGGCCGAGCACAACGCACCAAATCTGGCGATGCTGGTCAACTCGGTCGAACCGATTGCGGCGGCATCGAAGGGCTTGCGTCATGTGCATCTGGTGCAAGGCAACAAGATTTACGGCAGCCATCTCGGCCCCTTTAAGACACCGGCGCTAGAAGACGATCCACCGCATATGTTGCCGAATTTTTATTATGATCAGCAACAATGGCTAAGCCGTGAACGTCAAGGCAAGGATTGGACCTATTCGGTATTGCGCCCGCATTCGGTTTGCGGATTTGCGCTTGGCAATCCGATGAACCTCTCAACCGTGATCGCCGTCTATGCGACGATATCCAAAGAACTTGGCCTGCCATTGCGCTTCCCGGGAAAACCAGGGGCCTATAACGCGGTCTACCAGTGTGTGGATAGCGAGATACTGGCCAAGGCTATGACCTGGTGCGGTACGGCAGAGGGCGCCGCCGATGAGGTCTTCAACATCACCAACGGCGATTTTTTCAGGTGGCGCAACTATTGGCCCAAGTTTGCTGAGTATTTTGATATGCCGCTCGGCGATGTGCAGACCATCTCACTAGTTGAGTTCATGGCCGACAAGGGGCCGCTCTGGGACGAGATAAAGGCCAAATATGGACTGGCTGACATCTCCTATGCCGATATTGCCGCGTGGCCTTTCGCCGATTATGTGTTCGGCACCGACTGGGACGTTATGACCGACACTCTCAAGATCCGCATGGCCGGCTTTCACGAGTATCAGCGCTCGGACGAAATGTTTTTTAGATTGTTCGATCAATTTCGCGCGCTGAAAGCAATTCCGTGACGCAATTTAGTCGTCGAAGTTCTCGCTTAAGAACGCGTCCAAGCGTGCCAGAGCCGGACCCAGGCTCCGTCGCGCGGCGCCAACGCGGAAATTGGCGTCTCCGGCGGCAAAACAGGTGCTCGGAGCCAGCGTGAGCTGCGCTTCAGAGAGCAATCGGTCACTCAAGGCTTTGGCGCCTGAGTTTTTGGCACTACCGGGACCGAGCCAACGCGGAAAAGTCAACGAGCCGGCGGTCGGCCGTTGCCATTGGAAGAGATTCCCACGTCGCTTGAAGAACTCTTCGGCTAGATCTAACCCGCTTTCTACGATGGTGGAGTTCCGCTGCAAGATGTGATCGCTGTGACGCAGCGCCATATTGGCCAGAAATTCGATCGGTGCCGGCAGGTAGGCGTTGAACATGTCGCGAGTTTTGATGAACTCGGCGACGATCTCTCGGTCTTGGGTTGCCATCCAACCGATGCGCAAGCCCGGCATGCCCGAAGTTTTCGAAAGCCCGTGCAGAGAAATCGCGTGCTCGTACCGGCTCGCCAGATTGGCGCCACCACTCTCGGCGCCCATTGGTAGGCCCTGATAGATCTCGTCCGCGACCAAGAGAGTGTCCTTGGCCGCTAGGATCTCGATCAACTCCGCCGCATAGGCGTCATCCGGCATGAAGCCGGTCGGGTTCTGGGGAAATGTCGTTATGACCATCTTCGTGGGTTTTTGGATCAGACGGCGTAGTTCATCCAGATCCGGCACCCAATTCGCCTCCGGCCGGCCGGCCCATTCCACCACCTCGGCGCCGCGCCATGCCGGCAGCTGCAGATGTGGCGGGTAGGCGGGTGTGAGAACAACAACCCGGTCGCCCGGTTCGATCAAGGTCAGGAACAGCATGCCGAGCGCGTCGTCGAGGCCACTGGTCAGCAACACTCCGCCGCTGTCGATCCCGTCGTAGCGGGCCGCGATTTGGTCTTTTAGGTCTGCCGCACCATGCCGCGCCGGATAGTCTAGCGAGACTTGGCGAAACCGGTCGGCGGCGTCCGGTTCCAAGGATAGTAATTCGTCTAGGCCAAATGGCTCGGCTGCGGATGCCGAAAGATTGAACTGAGCTTGATTGGCACCCGGGCTATCGAAGAATTGTTGCAGGGTTTGGTGGGGCATCTTCTCAATTAACTCCAAAACACATCATCTTGAGGCTCGCTGCACTCGCATCTCTGGATGGTGAATGGCCGGATAATAGCCAAACAAATCAAACCGTCACCGGCACCCCACCGCGCGAGAGCTCGTCTACCCAAGCATCGCCGTCAAAGTACGCACCGCGATGGAACATGGCGGTTTCGAACCGGTCGGCTCGGCGGCTCTCTGTTGCCTCGACGTCGATATCATGCGGCCGCTCCGCTGCCAGCATGACACCGTAATCGGCAAGTGCTGCATCAGGCGTGACCAGACCGGCGAGTACGTCGGCGCGGACCCGTTCCGGCTCGCGGTCATAGGGGTGGCCCCAACCACCGCCTCCAACCGATTCGATACGCACCACATCACCGCGCTTGACCGGAATTTTCTCCTTCAAGAGCGGCAGGTCGCGCTCGTCCGGTCCGCCCGGGTTCAGGACGATACGGCCACCGCGGGCTGCCTGGCCGCCGTTCAGACCCCACGGTGGATTGAGCACGTTGTCCATACGCACCGAGAGCAACGCCTCATCGACCAGCACTTCGAATTCGCGAATTACGCCGCAGCCGCCACGCCAGCGCCCGGGGCCGCCGCTATCGGTGTTGATGGTATAGGTGCGGACCCGAACCGGGTATTCGCCTTCGATGAATTCGACGGGATAGTTCTGTTGCGCGATGTAATAGATCGCGTCGATCCCATCGGAGAAATAACGGGCCCCCTGGCCGACGGCGATGCTGCCGGGCTTCAGGAACAGTTTGCCGGTTTCCGGATGCATGCCGGACAAGAGAAAGATCGAATAGATCGAGCTCGCCGCGACCGATCGGCCGCCGGTCGCCAGTGCCAACAGGCCGTGACAAGTGCTGGTCACACGTCCAAGCGTCACCGAGCGTTGACCGAGCGGGGCCGGGAACTTCGGCTGAACGATCGTACCCTCTCGGGTTTTCACCTCACCGATCGCCGTAATAGCGCCCTCGTTCATTAGCAGGCTTGGGTCTTCGGCCATGAAGTAGATGCCGAACGCGGTGTTGGGGACGACATGGTTCATCAGGAAATTGACCGGGCCTTTGGCTTGGCCGTCGGAGCCGCTGGCGTCCAGATGAAATCCCTCACCATCGCGCGACAGGGTCATGCGCACGGTGAAAGGGCCGTTGCCTTGGCCGTCGCCATCAACCCGATCGGCGAAACTGTACGAGCGAGACGGATCGAAGACTTCGTCCAGGCGGCGGCGAACCGCTTGGCCGGTGCTGTCAATCAGGCGCTCGAACGCTGTGGTCATGCGCTCTGCCCCAAACCGCTCAAACAGCTCGGCTAGTCGCTTCTCCCCCAAATTGACGGCTGCCGTCAGCGCACGGGTATCGCCGCGCGTCATTTCGGGAAAGCGCGAATTGCGCACGAACACATCGAATAGATCCTGGTTCAGCTCGCCGCGTTGGTAGAGCCTCACAGGTGGAATGATTATCCCCTCGTCGAAGATGCTCTCGGCCTCGGGTGAGATCGAGCCGACATGAGAGCCGCCAATATCGCGAAAATGCGCCCAAGACTGCGCAAAGGCAACGAGCTCACCATCCACGAACAAAGGCTTGGCGAATACCTGGTCGGGGCTGTGCGAGACGCCACCGCGCGAGAAGTAGCAGTCGTTGTACCAAAACACATCGCCTGGCTCGACGGTTTCGCGTGGGAAGCGCTCCAGGATCGGTCTTAGCACGTCGCCGAACAGCGGCAGTTTGGTGCCGGTAACCAAAGCGCCGTAACCGTCGTAAAACCCGATGAAATAATCCTGCTTCTCGCGGATCACCGGCGACATGGCAGTGCGCTCAAGCAGCGCCTCGCATTCCGCTTGGGATGCCAGCAGAGCGCCGCGAATGATCTCAAGCTTGATCGCGTCGAGGCCGGAAGGGTTATTTGTCGCGTCGGGGCTCATCCTGGTCTCCGTTCAAAACTGTCGATTGATCATATCCCAAG
>JABIRP010000037.1 GCA_018699735.1 Rhodospirillaceae bacterium
CTTCGGCATAGGTTCGCAAGAGGATGTTGATCGATGAGCCGATGACTTCAACATCACGCGGAATGTCCAGAAGCTCCCGAAACCGCCAGTTGCTGGTTTCGACCCGTTCGTCGGCGCCGACAATACAAAACCCGAGCGTCGAAATGCGATCCCCGTCGCCAACTTCCGCGTCCGACCGGGGTTCCTTTGTCATGCCTTCGATTTCCCGAGTCATCCTTATCAACACACGTAACATCGGACGACCTTGTCGGTGATGCAAGTCTCGATATGTAGGACACACAATCGATGAACTTTTACCCAAGTGGGGCGAGGGACATGGTATTGCCCGAAAGAAAGAACCGTACATTCCACTAAGGTGGGCTTGAATAATTTATCGGACTATTTACATTCTTTGTGTCATATATTGGGGCGCGGACACGCCGCGTGACCTGTGTACGTTTGGCTGATTTATGCTTAATGCATGACTGCCTTGCGTTATTTGCTGGTCTACCCCCCTTGGAACCTGCGCCCGATTCGTGCATATTCCGTGGGGTACGCGACGCGCTGCCTGGAAGGCTGCCATTTTGCGTCGCCAGAATATCCGAGGAGTTACGATGGCCGAACCCGCTCTTGTGTGGGACGCTCAACGCGTCTCAGGAACTGACAACGAAATCACCCGCGAGGCTGACCTCGCCACTATGGTGCTCGCGCGCAAGCGCGGCCGTATCACTGTGGACGAGGCGAAGGAAACGATGGGCCGCGCTGCCAAGACGACCGTCGTTGCGACGCTGGATACATTGGCTGCCATGGGCGCCTTGATTGATCCTGCGGTCGACGGCGTCCTTTCTCGCAAAGCTGAAGCCGAGCGCGCTGCCGATGCCGCACGCCGCGAGCGGCTTGCTCGCCAGGACGACTTCAAGGAGTTGAGCAGCGATCCTTTCCGGCTTTACATGCGCGAGGCCGGTGGCGCCGAGATTCTGACCCGCGAAGAGGAAATCGCGCTGGCGCAGTCGATTGAAGAAGATCGCAACTTCATCGTTGATGCGCTTGCCCAGAGCCCGTGGCTGCAATCCCGTTTTGCCGAATGGCGCGAAGGTCTTGAGACCGGTGCGTTTGCATTGCGTGATGTCGTGGAGACCGCATTGATCGATTTCGATCAGTTGCCCGACGTTGAGGATGACGCCACTGAGGCCGATGCTGAAAAGACATCTGAGGGCGCTGATGGATCTGAAGCCGCTACAACAGATACCAATGCGACCGACGACACTGATGATCAGGACGATGACGAGAACCAGGACGGTGATCCGTCGGCAGCTTGCCCGGCGCATGTGAAGGCACAAAAAGCCTTGCCGATGGTCATGAACGCGCTCGTCGAACTGGAGGCATTGGCCGAAGCTGCGCGCCCACTTTTTGCCGGCATAAATAAGTCGGTGCTGGACGGCCGCAAGATCAATCAGGCGAATGCACAGCGTCTGGAGCGGATCAATCTAGAAATCGCAGCCTGGCTGCGGGCCATCAAGGTGGCGCCGGAAATGGTCCGTAATTGTGCGGATCAGATCGTTGCCCGTCACAAAGTGGCCCAGGATCTGCAAACTCAGTTGCTGAGGATGTCTCAGAAATCTGGCGTCAAGCGCGACGCGTTCCTTGCGGTTGCTGGCAATAAATTGCTGGATCGGCGTTGGCCGATGAAGCTTGACCAGGACGACAAGGCCTGGCGCAAGCTGATTGCCCAACATGGCGAGGAATGGGAAGCAATTCGTGCCGAACTCATTACGGTTTGCTCCGACAGCGGTATGTCGCTCGATGACCTGAGCAGAATTGCCGCTCAGATGCGTCGGGGTCAACGGCGCCTGGAGCGTTCGACAGAGGATATGGTTCGCTCGAACCTGCGTCTCGTTGTCGCCATGGCGCGGCCGTATGTAACCCGCACCACCATGTCGATCGGTGACTTGGTGCAGGAGGGCAACCTTGGCCTGATCACGGCGGTTAATAAATTCAACCATCGTCGTGGCTTCAAATTCTCGACCTATGCCAGCTGGTGGATCCGACAGGCGATCACCCGCGGCATCATCGAGCAGGGCCGCAACATCCGGGTGCCGGTGCATGTGATCGAAAAGATCACGAAGATGAACCGGGTCGCCAAGCGGTTGGCAAACGAGTTGAGCCGGGCGCCGAGCGATGGTGAGTTGGCCAAAGCCATGGAGATGGACGAGCGCACGATCAAGCAGATGCGCGAAGCCGCCCGTGATGCTGTGTCCCTTGACCAGCCGGTCGGAGAAGATGGCGACGCCACTTTGGCCGATTTGGTTGCTGACGAAGATCAGGCTTTGCCGGACGAGACCGCCGAGGCGGGTGCTCTGCGAGATCAGCTTGGCTTGGTGTTGTCGGAACTGACGCCTCGTGAGGAGCGCATCGTACGTATGCGTTTCGGCCTTGGTGTCGGCCGCGAGCACACGCTGGAAGAAATTGGCCAGATGCTTGGCGTTACGCGTGAGCGTGTACGTCAGATCGAGGCCAAGGCGCTGATGAAGATGAAGCACCCGATCCGCTCTCGCGCGATCAGGACGTTCCTCGCTGCGTAAGCAACGGGACGGCACGGACCCCAAGTTAACGGCCCGCCAATTCGGCGGGTCGTTTTCGATTCCCGACCCAGTTGAGCACTCAATCACCTTCCCTGCTTGACCTTCCATCCCGTCCCTAGGAGACTGTGGCGGGATCGGCGGACTTAGGTCTGCCGACGGAGAGGTTTTTGGATTTTTAATGACTCCAACCAGTTCCCGGACAACGGGGCGATGGCGGAGCAGAGCAGGGAGGCATACATGCCCACCGTATCCATGACGGTGAACGGAAAGGCTGTCAGCGGCGAAGTTGAGTCGCGCACACTTCTCGTTCAATTCATTCGCGAGCATCTTGAACTTACGGGCACCCATGTCGGCTGCGATACCAGCCAATGCGGCGCCTGTGTCGTACATGTCAACGGCGAGGTCGCTAAGAGCTGCACTATGCTGGCTGTCCAGGCCGAGGGTGCCAATGTGACCACCATCGAGGGCTTGGCCAACGGCGATGACCTGCATCCGATGCAGGAAGCCTTCCGCAATAATCATGGTCTGCAATGCGGATTTTGCACGCCGGGCATGGTGATGACGGCGGTCGATCTGGCCAACAAGAACAAGAACCCGAGCGAGCAGCAAATTCGCGAAGGACTCGAGGGCAACATCTGTCGCTGCACGGGCTACCACAACATCGTCAAGTCGGTGGCCGAGGGCGCGCGGAACATGGGAGGCTGAGATGCCGGACGGAGCAACCAACACAGGCATCGGCGCCAGCGTTAAGCGCGTCGAGGACAAACGGTTTCTGACCGGCAAGGGCAATTACGTCGACGACATCAATCGCCCCGGCCAGACCTATGCCTACATTCTTCGCAGCCCGCATGCGCATGCGAAGATCAATTCGATTGATACCTCAGCCGCGAAATCGGCCTCGGGTGTTGTTGCGGTCTTCACTGGTGAAGATATGCAAGTCGGAAGTATTCCCTGCGGTTGGCAGGTCGACAGTGCCGACGGCACGCCGATGCGTGAGCCGGGACATCCGGCATTGGCGCAAGGCAAGGTGCGTTACGTCGGGGACCAGGTCGCCATCGTGATCGCGGATACCTTGGATCAAGCAAAGGACGCGGCCGAAAAGATCAATGTCGATTACACGCCACTTAAAGCCGTCGTCGACCTGCGCGACGCGCTCGCCGATACGACGTTGGTCCACGACGAGATCGAGACAAACATCAGCTACGACTGGGCGATCGGTGATAAGGCAGAGGTCGACGCGGTCTTCGACGGTGCGGCACATGTCACCAAGATGGATATTGTCAATAACCGGCTGATCCCGAATGCGATGGAACCGCGTGCGGCGATCGGGGACTTTGATCGGGCGTCGGGCGAATATACGCTCTACACCACCACGCAAAACCCGCATGTAATCCGGCTTCTGATGGGCGCGTTCGTGCTGTCCATTCCAGAGCACAAGCTGCGGGTTGTAGCACCGGATGTGGGTGGTGGATTCGGTTCCAAAATCTTCCACTACGCCGAAGAAGCCATCACCACCTGGGCGGCCGGTCAGATCGCACGGCCCATCAAGTGGACAGCCGAGCGTTCGGAGAGCTTCATTACCGACGCGCATGGTCGCGATCATCTGAGCCATGCTGAGCTTGCGCTTGATGCCAACGGTAAGTTCCTGGGCCTCAGGGTCGAGACAGCTGCCAATATGGGGGCGTATCTCTCGACCTTTGCCAGTGCGGTGCCGACCTACCTGCACGCGACCTTGCTGGCGGGCGTCTACACCACGCCGGTCATCTACTGCAACATCAAGGCGGTGTTCACCAACACCGTTCCGGTTGACGCCTATCGCGGTGCCGGGCGACCAGAAGCGAGCTATCTGCTTGAGCGACTGGTCGATCGGGCGGCGCGGGAAACCGGGCTTGACCAGGTCGACATTCGGCGGCGCAACTTCATCCCGTCGGATGCCTTTCCCTATCAAACCCCGGTGGCACTGGCTTATGACAGCGGTGACTATGAGGCGACGCTCTCAAGTGCCTTGAAACTCGCCGAGGTCGATGGCTTTGCTGCTCGTAAGGCGGAGGCCGCAGGCCGCGGTAAGAAACGGGGGCTGGGCTACTCGACCTATATCGAGGCTTGTGGCGTTGCGCCGTCGGCGGTTGCCGGCGCGCTCGGTGCTCGGGCGGGATTGTACGAGTCGGCCGAGGTTCGGGTCCATCCGACTGGGTCAGTAACCGTCTTCACCGGTTCCCACAGTCACGGCCAAGGGCATGAGACGACCTTCGCCCAATTGGTTTCCGATCAACTCGGTATTCCAATTGAGAACGTCGATATCAGCCACGGCGATACCGGCAAGGTTCAGTTCGGTATGGGCACTTATGGCTCGCGCTCACTTGCTGTTGGCGGTGAGGCGATCGTCAAGGCGACCGACAAGATCATATCCAAAGCCAAGAAGATCGCGGCTCATGTGCTCGAAGCCTCGGCAGAGGATATCGAGTTCGCAGGCGGCAACTTCACGGTTGCCGGTACCGATCGCTCAATGGCGTTCGGCGAGGTGGCGTTGACGGCTTATGTGCCGCACAACTTCCCGCATGAGGAACTGGAACCAGGTCTGGACGAAACGGCGTTCTATGATCCGGCCAACTTCACCTTCCCGGGTGGTTGCCACATCTGCGAGGTCGAGGTTGATCCAGACACCGGCACAGTCGAGGTGGTGAGTTTCACTGCGGTCGATGACGTCGGACGCGTGATCAATCCGATGATCGTCGAGGGCCAGGTGCATGGCGGTGTCGCGCAAGGCATCGGTCAGGCATTGCTGGAAGGCTGCTCTTATGACGAGGACGGTCAGTTGCTGACCGGCTCTTTCATGGACTACGCCATGCCAAGGGCTCACAACCTGCCGAGCTTTAAGGTGGCCACGGAAGAGACGCTTTGCGCCCACAATTCCTTGGGTGTGAAGGGTTGCGGTGAGGTCGGGGCAATCGGCTCACCGCCGGCAGTAATCAACGCTGTCGTCGATGCGCTGGCGGACATGGGTGTCACCGACGTTGCCATGCCGGCGACGCCGCAGACGGTTTGGCGCGCCATTCAGACGGCCAAAAGCTAAGCAACGGACGGTTAGGAGACAATCAAATGTACGACTTTAACTATCAGAAACCGTCCAGCGTCGCCGATGCGGTGAACGCGATGAAGGCGGCGAGCGACGGTAAGGTTTTGGCCGGTGGCCAGACCCTGCTGCCGACCATGAAACAGCGTCTGGCGAGCCCGTCGGATGTGGTCGACCTGGCCGGATGCGGAGACCTTTCGGGGATCTCAGCCTCCGGCGGCAGCGTTACCATCGGTGCGATGTGCACCCATGCGGCGGTTGCCGGTTCATCCGACGTCAAGGGCGCCATCCCGGCCTTGGCAGCGATGGCGGGCGATATTGGCGACCCGGCGGTCCGCGCACGCGGTACCATCGGCGGTTCGATCGCCAACAACGACCCGGCGGCGGATTATCCGGCGGCCTGCGTCGCCCTGGGAGCGACGATCAAGACCGATCGCCGTGAGATCTCGGCCGACGACTTTTTCACCGGCCTGTTCGACACCGCATTGGCGGAGGACGAAATCATCGTCTCTGTCAGTTTCCCGGCGGCGTCGAAAGCAGCCTATGAGAAGTTCAAACAACCTGCCTCGCGTTTCGCGCTGGTCGGGGTGTTTGTCGCTCAAGGCTCGGGCGGTGCCCGGGTTGCGGTTACCGGTGCGGGCGAGAACGGTGTCTTTCGAGTGTCCGCGATGGAAAGCGCGCTCTCCGGCAACTTCTCGGCCGGTGCTCTGGACGGAGCTTCGGTTTCCGCCGATGGCCTGAATTCCGACATTCACGCCCAAGCTGACTACCGGGCTCACTTAGTCGGTGTCCTGGCAAAGCGCGCGGTTGCTGCTGCGGGCTGACAGGTAACCTGAAATAAGAAGCGGCCGGCGCCTCGGGGTGCCGGCCGTTTTCGTTTCTGCCCGCCTATTATTGCGCCTGCTGTGCCGCAGAGCGGGCTTCGCGCGCGAGGGCCGCCAGTTCAGGCGCACTTCGGATCATGTAGGACTGGTAGGCCTTATCGGCGGAAAGCACATGATCTATCAGCCAGCCATCCAGAAATTCTTCGAGATCCGGTTTGATCAGAAGGAGAAAGCCCGGCTCTGTAACATTGTGATAATGGCGGAGCGTGTTCAAGAATCGGGCGTGCTGCCCAGCATGTATCTTGGCGTGCGGAAATCTCGCGACCTGCATGTATTTTTCTTCGCGCCGAAAGTGGATTTTCGATAATTCCAGGACGGTGCTTAGGTGATGACGCAATTCGGTCTCGGTTGTGCATGCCGCCAACCTCGCTGTCGCGGCATGGATGGAGCGATGGTCGGCGTCCAAGACTTCGTTTCCGACCGAAAGATCTTCCAATCGTTGCGTCAATTGCTGCATCTACATTTAAGATCCATTCAAAAATGACCATCCCATATTAACAGCGAAAGGGGAATTTTGAATTAGTGATCGATTTGGATTTTATAATAATGCGAGAAATGCCCGATCATGCTTCGGGAAATAATACAGTGTGGCCTATCGCGTGACGCACACCACGCCGGGCAGAGCCCCTTATTTGACCCGTTCGATTCGCAGTACGTTGGTCGACCCAGGCGTGCCCATGGGGACGCCAGCGGTTATGACGATCTTGTCACCGGGTTGCGCCAACTCTTGTTGACGGGCCAACTCCACCGCGCGGGTAACGACCGCAGAAAAGCGGCTTTCTTCTTCCATATGAACGGCGTGGACGCCCCAGGCCATCGCCAATCGCCTGGCGGTTGCCATGCTGGTTGTGATGCACATCTGCGGAACCGCTGGACGTTCGCGTGAGGCTCTGAGCGTGGTCGAGCCCGATGTGGTGAAGGTAACGATGCAGGCGGCATTGATCGTTTCGGCGACCTGGCGGGCCGCGAGCGTGATGGCATCGGAAACTGTCGGCTCAGGTGCATCATGGCTGGCATCAATGATCGAGCGATAGATCTCGCTGGCCTCGACCTCTTGGACGATGCGATCCATCATTTCCACCGACTCGATTGGATAGTCGCCGGCCGCGGTTTCGGCCGAGAGCATGACCGCGTCGGCAGAGTCGAAAACCGCCGTCGCCACATCAGACGCCTCCGCCCGTGTCGGGGTTGGTGCTTGAACCATGCTGTCGAGCATCTGGGTGGCAACCACCACCGGTTTGCCGAGCGAGCGGCAGAGCCGAATGATGCGCTTTTGCAATGTTGGCACTTTTTCCGGCGGCAACTCTACGCCCAGATCGCCGCGCGCGACCATGACTGCGTCGCTCATCTCTACCAGTTCCTGCAAGTGTTCGATCGCAGCGGGTTTCTCCAGCTTGATCAGAATTGCCGCCCGCCCGCCGATCAGGCGCCGGGCCTCGGCCACGTCCTCTGGGCGCTGTACGAAGGAGAGTGCTACCCAGTCGGTCCCCATATCGAGGGCATAACGCAGGTCGCCACGGTCTTTGTCACTTAATGCTGATAGCGGCAGGGTTACGTTCGGCACATTGACGCCCTTGCGCTCAGACAGCGGGCCACCGTTTATGACTTTGGTTTCCGCGAAATCAGGCCCGCTTTTTGTTACTTTCAAACGGATCTTTCCGTCATCAAGCAAGAGCTCGGTCCCGGCGGAAATGGCCTCGAAGATTTCTCGATGCGGCAGGCTTACGCGTTTGATGTCGCCCGGCGCCGGGTCGAGATCGAGGCGAAACCGCCGCCCGGCCACCAATTCGATCGGTCCATCTGCGAAGGTCCCAACCCGCAATTTCGGGCCTTGAAGATCCGACATAATGGCGATTGGCCGCCCGGTTTCGGCTTCGATCTCGCGAATGGCGTCAAAGCGGGCCTGATGGTCCGCTTGTGTCCCATGGCTGAAATTGAACCGAAATACGTCGATGCCGCTGTCGAATAGCGCGCGGATCGACTCCTTGTTATCAGTCGCCGGCCCAAGGGTGGCTATGATTTTTGTACTGCGATAACGTCTCATAAGCGCCATTCTACACCGCTAGTTCCGGGACTTGAAAGAATTCGGAAGGCCCACCAACCGCATCGCGGAAGAATTTGAGGTCTAGCGTGTGAAAGGAAGCAATATGGGCCACGGTATATCCAGCGAAGCGGTGTTGGAACGTATCCGCCGGTGGGTAGAGATTGAGAGCCCGACCGACGACACTGACGGTGTAAACCGAATGGCGGACGAGGCGGCATCTCAACTTACGTCCGCCGGAGCTGCTATAGAGCGATTGCCGGGACGAGATGGTTTGGGCGATTTGCTGATTGGGCGCATTCCGGGCGAGTTGGAGGGACCTGGTATCTTGGTCCTTGGCCATCTGGATACGGTGCACCCGGTCGGGACGATCTCTGAACAGCTCCCTTGGCGACGTGACGGCGATAGAGTTTACGGTCCTGGTATTTACGACATGAAAGGCGGCAATGCTCTGGCGGTTCATGCTTTGGCGGTGCTGGCTGACGCGCAGCGGCGACCGCGCCTGCCTGTCACCGTCATGTTCGTGCCAGATGAGGAGATTGGGTCGCCAACATCGCGCCCAGTGATCGAAACCGAGGCTGTGGCCCACAAATATGTCCTGGTGCCGGAACCCTCGGGTGAGGGCGGCAAATTCACCACTGCGCGGTACGGCATCGCACGCTATCTGGTGCGCACGCGGGGCCGCCCAGCACATGCCGGCGCCAACCATCAATTGGGCCGATCGGCCATCCGTGAGATGGCGCATCAGATCCTGGCGATTGAGAGTATGACCGACTACGGACGCGGCATTACTCTCAATGTCGGCAATATCCGAGGTGGAACGCATGAGAATGTGGTTCCAATTTCATGCGAGGCCAAGATCCTGGCGCTCGTTCCAGACCAGGCGGCTGAAACCGAAGTGCGCGAGCGGCTATTGGCATTGAAATCGGTTGACCCGGATGTGGCACTCGAAGTGGTGCCGGGGCTGTTTCGCCCACCGTTTGAGATGAGCGCTGAGATTACCCGGCTCTACGAACATGCAAGGGGCCTCGCACAGGAAATCGGGTTCGATCCAAAGCATCGGGCCGCCGGTGGTGGCAGTGACGGGAATTTTACTGGGGCTCTCGGAGTGACAACATTGGACGGGATCGGTGTTGTCGGCGATGGCCACCATACTTTCGAAGAGCACATCCTAGCCTCCAAACTCGAAGAACGAGCCCGGCTTTGGCTGAGACTGCTGGAGACTTTGGAATAGCTATTGAACCGTATTCGTCGACTGGGTGCGAACGACGAGTTGAGCATTTGCGAGATCGCTCTCGTCGATAATGATATGAGCCATGTCGAGGTTTGAGACGATGGTGCCGATCAGCTTGGCACCGGTCAAATTCGTCCGTTGTCGGCGGTCCGTGTCCGTGCCGTCGGCCGTTACGATCGCGGCTGGGGTTACATCGATGTCGCTCAGATCGGCATGGGTGAAATCGCAGCCACTCATGTCGGCGCCGGATAAGTCGCATCCGGCCAGGCTTGCCAGCTCGAAGGAGCAGCCGGAAAAATCGGCCAATACCATTCTGGCACCCCCGAGTTGGGCCTGCTTGAAGTTGCAAGCTCTAAGTCGCGCACCGCTCAGCGTCATACCGCGCAAATCCATGTCGCTGAAGTCCGTTCCATCGAGCATCGCCCGCGTTCCCTTTTGTCCGTTGGTCGCGACCCACCGGTCGTGTTCGACCAGGACGCGCTGCAATTCGATACCGATGCCATCAAGCGGCTGGGTAAGGGTCGCAGCAGCCAGATCCACGCCATCAAGAACCGTGTCTCGCAACCGGGCGCCAACCAGCGACGCCCCGTCCAGTCGGGCGCCGTGCAGTTGTGCCCCGGACAGGTCAGCACCGGTAATCAGAGCATTGGAGAGATTGGCGCCACTGAGTACAGTGCCTATCAGCACGGCATTGCGCAGGATCGCACCGGACAGATCGGCGCGCTCAAGAGCGGCACCTTCCAAGGTGGCACCGGCCAAGTTGGCGCCCTTCAGGATGGCGTCTCCGAGATCCGCGCGCTCCAAGTTTGCATAGTGCAATCGTGCCGACGTGAAATCTGTTGGTGGCGGCGGCTCCTCATCGTCATAAGTCCAGACAGACTCTTTTCGCCGACCGTAAGTGCGTCGCAGGACCGCCTCTTGCATGTCTGCGTCGGTGAAATCTGCGGCGGCTACCGAAGCGCCGGTCAGGTTGGCTCCGGCGAGGTTAGCGTTTTTAAAATTCGCCCGGGTCAGATCCGCGCGCGAAAAGTCGCTGCCCGAGACGTCCGTGCCGGAGAAGTCTACGGCGCGGAGCTTTGCGCCAATGAATTTCGCACCGCTCAGGTTGATGCCCGCAAGACAGAATCCGAACAGGTCAGCGCCGGAAAAATCCGCCTGGGCGCCATCTTCGTGACCGTTCACCCATAGGCGATGTTTTTCGATTTGGTCATTTAGCGTTTCTGAATTAGGCACACTGACCTCCAGTATGTCTGGAGGATAACGTTCTAAGTATTAACGAATGGTTTACGCGCTTAGCCCAGAATTATAAGGCTCCTCGACGTTTCAAGTGGAATTGATGAGTTTTCCGAGTGGTGCGGCGATCAGATAGATCATGGTTATGAAGGTGTCGACATTGCGGTAGCCCC
>JABIRP010000289.1 GCA_018699735.1 Rhodospirillaceae bacterium
CACCGGGTAATCGGTGCTGAGGCTCTGATCCGATGGCAACACCCGGCTCGCGGCCTAATGTCGCCGGACGAATTTATTCCGATCGCCGAAAGCACTGGACTGATTGCCCCGATGGGCGCTTGGGTTCTTCGAGAGACCTGTCGAAATGCAGTCGAATGGCTTGATCACGGTTTGCCACCAATTCGGGCCGCAGTAAACATCTCGCTGCGACAATTTCAAGACAGAGCCCTAATCGATACGATCAATAGTTGCTTGAGCGAAACCGGCATCGACCCAAGCCGCCTTGAGCTTGAACTCACGGAAACCGCTGTCGAAAACAACCTGGAACAATTGATCGAGAAATTGGAAACGCTTCGCGATCTCGGCGTTTTCATTGCAATTGATGATTTCGGTACTGGGTACTCATCGCTGGCGTATTTGAAACGTTTCCCGGTTCAACGCTTGAAAGTCGACCGCGTTTTCGTTGCCGATATCGATAAATCGCCTTCTGGGGCGGCGATCGCCAAGGCAATCGTCGACCTTGCTCTCGGCCTCGACCTCTCGATCGTCGCCGAAGGGATTGAGACCGAAGCCGAGGCCGAATTCTTCCTCAATGCCGGGTGTCCTGACATGCAGGGCTATCATTTTGCCAGACCAATGCCGGCAACGAAGTTCGTGAACTGGTTTAAGGCCTACGAAGCGCGGCAAGACCAATCCTCCGCCCGGAAGGCCGCATCCCTCTGACTGTTGGGCTCCCTTCAGCCAACACCCTTAAGACAGCATCGAGCGGGTCGCTGCGGCTTGCGCCTTCGCGCCAGCCATCAGGAATGACATGTCACTGCCGGCCAGCACCAGACGGGCGCCAATTTCGACATACCCTCGCATCAGTTCCGGCTCATAAACCCCGCCCATCCCCATATGTTTGCCGTGCGCCCGACAGGCTGCGGCCGTGCGCTCATAGGCATCAACAACTTTGGGGTGATCGGGTTGGCCCGGAATCCCGAGTTCCATGCAAAGGTCGCTCGTGCCGATCAAGACCGCGTCAACACCTGGGACTGCTGCAATCGCGTCGACATTCTCGATCGCCTGGGGAGACTCCAGCATCAGGATGAGCAACGTTGAGGAATTCACGGCCTCTACACTCTCAGCCATCGACACCGACCGAAAGTCCAATTGCGGCAAAGATCCGGTGACCGAACGGTGACCGAGCGGCGGATACTTGCAGTTCTCGACCATGCGCTTCGCTGTTTCCACGTCATCGACATGCGGAACGACGATACCTTGAGCCCCACCATCCAGGACCCGCGTTGCGTGGAAGTGCTGGAATCCCGGCACCCGCACGATTGGCGTGATCCCGGCATCCTGCGCCGCAACGCTGATCTGCACTGCGGTATCAATCGCCATGGAATTGTGTTCCATATCAATAAAGAGCCAATCAAACCCTGCGGTCCGCATCGCTTTGCCGATATCGACCGTGCGCGCTTGGCGTAGGCCAACGCCGATGGCCAGTTCTCCTGCATCCAGTTTCTCTTTGGCTACATTTCGTATCGTCGTCATGACAGCAATCTCCCAGGGTTCACCGCGCAATCCATCGCACCATCCGTCGCGCAATTTGCCGTGTTATCTATCCAGTCAGAAATCTCTCACGATGTGCGCAGAAGGTTTGTGAAATATTGGTCCAAGGTCCGAAGTGTGGGTATCCCGCATTAGACGCGCGTTGTTCCGCGACCTCAGATACTTCGGCGTCCTTGCGCTCTCCCAACCCGCGAAACCGGGCATCCAAATTCGGATCGATCACGAAAGTCCCATCGCATCTGGCGATCAGTTCTTTGACACCATCCAGGATTTCCTCGGGCGTATTGTCGAGCATCTCAACGCCATTCGCCTCGAAGACAGATGCATCGTGGGCCAGATGAAGGTCGCGAGCGAGAAATTCCTCATAGCTTAACTCCGAGCCCGAGCCCAGATCGCGAAACCATTTGGGCAAGATCAATGTCCGCTCCGTGGCGCCGCCCCGGTCGAGAAACGAATTGCTCAGCAACATCGGTGTGCCGAGGACCCGGCTTACAGCCTCAGGACCAGAGCTGTTGTTTATAGAAATCCGGGCGCCAGCGATGAGTGGCGCGTCCAAAGTGGTGTCGTAATCCGGCAAATGTGCAAGTTCCACAAGACGTGGCGGCGGATCCTTTATTGGCAGCGTTGCCTCGTCACCGAGACGAAATATCCAATATCCTTCGCGGGAAAGATAATCGATGGTCTGTCGATACGTCTCAATTTCGGCACAGCGATACGCATGTGTTGTCTGATCTGGAAGATACGACGCATCGCGAACGTGCAGTGTCACCCAAGGCTCACCATTACCGACGCCGAGGTCGCGGAGGAAGCTGCTGCGGGCTTCTATCAGCTCATCTGGCAACGTGAGGTAAGTCCAATATCCTCGACGCCGAACCAATTCATTGTGATCGTAAATCAACCCCTCGCACGATCTCAGCAGCAAAGAGAATTCATCGTTCTCCTGCATGGCTCCATCATGAAACCCCATGGACACCACCCGGGCGTTCGGGCACTCGACGAACCGCACAATCTGGCGCTGCAGCGCATACAGGCCCTTGCTGACTGGACGCCGCGCAAAGGGTTGAACGATGATCACCAACTCGTCAAAAGCATCGCCGTGAAGCGCGTGCAGGTGGTGTGGTTCCAACGCCAGGTGACCAAACCGATGTGCCAATGGCAGGAGGTAAAATAACTGCCGGCGATTTGGATCCAGCGCTCCCGCAATCGTCCGCATCAGGATCGACATATTATAGGGCGTAAACAGTTTGGCCGGATCGTCTGCGGTTGCGTTCATCAAAGATCCAAGTAACCGGGGTTCAGCCGGACGAACGAATGTGCCAGCCGCGCATTGGGGGCGGAGTAGGCATAGCATGGCTGCATTTGCGCGATCGGCGTATTCGACTCGTTCACCAACGCCCGTAGTTCTTGTTCGTAAGCCTTGCCGATCATGTGAAATCTCTCATCGATCGCGGGATCGCTGTCAAACGTACCGGCCAGTCGGTCGATCATCTCCTCGACCGCGCTGGTAATTTCGTCAGCACTGTTTTCTTCCAACCGCGCGTCCCGTTCTTCGTAATGCGAGGTAACGTTCTTCAATGCCAAACCTGCCAAGAGCAGATTGGCATAACTGAAGTGCTCTCCGTCAGAAATTCGCACGTAGTGGCGCGGCAAAATCAAGTCGCGCGGGTTCGGCGAGTGGATGTGGTGGATTACAGCGTTGGTATGGACGGCGGGGATATTCAACATGCGGGGGATCGCCTCGGGACCAGAGGCGGACATGACCGTAAACTCCGAGGCGGCGATCAGGCAAAGATCCATGAACTCCGTTCGAGCGTCATGAAACGGCGCATCGATCAACCGCTCATGCGTCATCGGTAACTTCGGCATGTTTGCATCCCCGATGCGCGTAACCCAGTAACCGCGTTCCAGGAGCATGGTGATCATTGCCAGATAGCCATCGAGCGACGTGGAGCGGCTGGAATCATAGTGCACATTGCTGAAGTACGAACTGTCGCGCACATGCACCGTAACCACCCGGGCCCCCGACGGCATGCCGAGGGTTTGGCAAAGTGCATCTCGTTTGGCGGTCAAGTGTTCAGGCAGTTCGAAATAGACCAATTTCGCGCCGCTCAGACAATGCAGATAATATTCGAACTGAACGCCGGCCGGCGATCGCATGATCAACGTCGCAATACCGAGATCCAGGGGCTCCATGTCGAAAAAACCCATGCGGAGCAACGTGTAATCCGGGCAGTACACCACGCGATAGTACCGGCCCACCAGCTCCATCAGGGCCAAATTGACCGGAACATCTCCGGGCATGTTGGTCATGAAGACTAACTCGTCGCAGGCCTCACGATACATGTTGTAGATCTGGTGGCTTTCAATCGCGACATGGCCGATCCGTCCACCCAATGGGCAAATATAGACC
>JABIRP010000038.1 GCA_018699735.1 Rhodospirillaceae bacterium
TCCTCAGGGTCAGCGTCGATCCGGATGATCTTCATGTTGTCGTCGGTGCCCCAGCCGGCTTGTTGCACCTGCATACGGGTGCCGACGCCGAGCACGACATCGGTTTCGGCCCAGAGCCGCCGCCCGCCGGGCATGGTGTGGCTGAAGGGGTGGCGGGAATCCAGGATACCCTTGCCGAGCCGCGAGGAGAGCACTGGCGCTTGCATCAACTCAGCGATCTCGCGCACCTCGTCGGGCGCCTCAAGTGCGCCGCCGCCGACCACGATCATTGGCCGCTTGGAGCCGGCCAACAGATCGGCCGCCTCTATCAGTGCGTCCTCGTCCATTTCGGGCCAGGGATTGGCGGTGGCGGGACCGGTCGGCTCGGTCGCTTCGCCCTCAGCGCCCCAAACATCCATCGGAACTTCGAGTGCCACCGGTTTTGGCCGGCCGGAGATCAGCTCGGTTATGGCTTTGTCGACAAGGCCTGGCGCTTCGCTTGGCGCGCGCACCATATCGTTCCATTTGGTTAAACCGTTTAGTACCCCCGGTTGGTCCGGAATTTCGTGCAATTGTCCAGTACCCTTGCCGATCAGGCCTTGCGGGATTTGGCCGACCAGACAGAACACCGGCGCGCCCGTGGCCCATGCGGTCGAGAGTGCGGCCGTCGTGTTCAGCACACCCGGCCCCGGTACCACACAGTAAGCAGCGGGTTTGCCGGTCGCTTGGGCCGCACCCGTCGCCATATAGGCAGCCCCTTGTTCGTGGCGCGTATGGACAGCGCGGATCCGGTCACGGTTGTCGTGCAGGGCGGCGAAGAACGGGTCGTTCTGTACGCCGGGCAGGCAGTGGATAGTCTCGATGCCGTTTCGGACCAATCCGTCCACAATCATTTGCGCCGTCGATTTCTTGTCTGCCATGCTCTTAAGCCCTCCCGAAAGTCCTGGCGCTTGCCGCCACGATGCGAGGTGATAGCGTACAGAGTTGAACGCTTCACGCAATCCAGAGGACGTTATGGACGACACATATCCCCGCGACATGATTGGTTATGGCCGAACGCCGCCGGATCCGAAGTGGCCGGGTGGTGCGCGTTTGGCCGTTCAGTTCGTCATTAACTACGAAGAAGGGGCCGAGAACAGCATCTTGCATGG
Source organism: Rhodospirillaceae bacterium (assembly GCA_018699735.1). Lineage (GTDB taxonomy): Bacteria > Pseudomonadota > Alphaproteobacteria > Thalassobaculales > Thalassobaculaceae > JABIRP01. The sequence goes on from JABIRP010000038.1 coordinate 1,131, forward strand.
TGACGAGGCGTCGGAAGCTTTTCTGTCAGAGGTCATCGGTGCCGCCCCGATCATTGGCGATCGCAACATGAATATGGAGTCGATCTACGAATACGGCTCGCGGGCCGGGTTCTGGCGTCTCTGGCGCCTGTTCACCCAGCGCGGCATACCGGTGACGGTCTACGGCGTCGCCATGGCGCTCGCCCGCAACCCCGAGGCGGTCGCTGCCATGCGTGAGGTCGATTGGGAGATCGCAAGCCACGGGCTGCGCTGGATTGACTACCAAGAATTTCCCGAAGACGAAGAGCGCGCGCATCTTTTGGAGGCGATCCGAATTCATACCGAAGTGACGGGTCAGCGGCCGCTCGGTTGGTACACTGGACGGATCAGCCCCCGCACCCGAGATTTGGTGATGGAAGAAGGTGGGTTTTTATATGATTCAGATAGTTATGCGGATGATCTACCATATTGGGTTAACAATAGTGGCCAACCGCATTTGGTCATTCCGTACACGCTGGATACCAACGATATGCGGTTCGCCAGCGCCCAGGGGTTCAATTCTGGAGATCAGTTCTTTACCTACCTGAAGGACGCTTTCGAGCTTCTCTACGAGGAAGGCAAGGAAAGCCCGAAGCTGCTAAACATCGGGCTGCATTGTCGTCTTGCTGGCCGGCCGGGTAGAGCTGCGGCGCTGGCGCGGTTCCTCGATCATGTGACCGCCCGCGCGGATGTCTGGATCTGCCGCCGCATCGATATCGCGCACCATTGGCACGCTGAACACCGGCCTTAGAAGGCCGCGCTACCGAAGGGCTGGCGTTTCGCGTGATTGCCGGTATTTTCGCTTCAACCAGTGAAATCAGAGGCGAGCATGGCACAAGACAATAAATCAGACGGCGCAAACGCAATGTGGGGGGGGCGCTTCACAGAGTCTTTTGACCCGGTGATGGAGGCTATTAACGCCTCGATCGGCTTTGACCAGCGCATGGCTGCCCAAGATATTCGCGGCTCACTCGCGCACAGCGCTATGCTGGCGGATCAGGACATCATCACGCCCGAGGATCGCGATGCCATCCATGACGGCCTCGACCGCATCCTGAAAGAGATCGAGGCCGGCGAGTTCGCGTTTTCTGCTGCTCTGGAAGACATCCACATGAACGTCGAGTCGCGGTTGCGCGAGCTGATCGGCGATGCCGCCGGCCGGATGCACACCGGACGCTCTCGCAATGACCAGGTGGCGACCGACTTCCGGCTTTGGGTGCGGGACAGCGAAGACCGGATCGAGGAGCTGCTCGGCCGTCTCATCGGGGCGCTGCTCGATCAGGCCGAGACCCATGCCGCAACCGTCATGCCGGGCTTCACACACCTGCAAAGCGCGCAGCCGGTGACTTTCGGCCACCACATGATGGCGTATGTCGAGATGTTCGGGCGCGACCGAGATCGGATCCGTGATGCCCGCAAACGGTTGAACGAAAGCCCGCTTGGGGCTGCGGCCTTGGCCGGGACATCCTTCCCAATTGACCGGCACGCGACGGCTAAATCGCTCGGTTTCGATGCCCCGATGCGAAACTCGCTCGACAGTGTATCGGACCGGGATTTCGCACTTGAGTACCTGTCGACAGCTGCGATCTGTGCCACCCATCTGTCGCGCCTTGCTGAGGAACTGGTGATCTGGATGACGCCACAGTTCGGTTTCGTCAAATTGTCGGATCGCTGGACCACAGGCTCATCCATCATGCCGCA
>JABIRP010000290.1 GCA_018699735.1 Rhodospirillaceae bacterium
GGAGTGGACGGACCGGCACGACCGGTACTTTCTGCGCCTGATTTCCAAGCGTGTACGGCTCTATACCGAAATGGTCACGGCGGCGGCCGTGATCCACGGCGACCGCAATCGCCTGATCGGGTTTAGCGATGTTGAGCATCCGGTCGCCTTGCAACTCGGCGGGTCCGAGCCTGAAGCCATGGCAGAGGCCACCCGCATCGCCGAAGCCACCGGGTATGACGAGGTCAATATCAATGTCGGTTGCCCAAGCGATCGGGTGCAGTCCGGTCGGTTCGGAGCCTGTTTGATGGAAGAACCGGAGACGGTGGCGGCCTGTGTCGCCGCGATGCGCCGCGCCGTCTCGATCCCGGTCACCGTGAAATGCCGCCTTGGGGTTGACGATCAAGACCCGGAACTTGCTCTCGACGCTTTGGTGCGCGCATCAGCCGACGCCGGATGCACTCACTTCGTCGTTCATGCGCGAAAGGCTTGGCTTCAAGGTTTAAGCCCGAAGGAAAACCGCGATATACCCCCGCTGGATTATGATCGCGTGTATCGCCTGAAACAGACCTATCCCGGACTAACCATCGTCATCAATGGCGGCATCGAGAGTTTGGATCAGGTCAAACGTCATCTAGACCGGGTCGATGGTGCCATGCTTGGGCGAGCCGCCTATCAGTCCCCATGGATATTGGCGGATGCCGATCATCGTTTGTTCGCCGACACGGAAGCGTTCCCGGATCGTTGGCAGGTTGTCGACCAGATGGTGGACTATGCTGAGCGTCGGCGCGCCGAAGCAGGCACCCCCCTGAAGTCGATCTCGCGACATATGCTGGGCCTATTTCAAGGCCTGCCCGGCGCACGTGCCTGGCGGCGGCACCTATCTGAGAACGCTCACCGAGACGATGCCAAGCCAATACTCCTGGCCGAGGCCGCTCGCTTGGTGCACCGCCCGGAACGCAGAGCGGCCTGAAAAATCGCGAAAAATGGAACACAGCCCATGACCCGTAAAATGCCGCGCCAGGTAAAACTCGCTGTCGAGTTCGGCCCTTTGGTCGCGTTCTTCATTGGCAATTTTGGCTGGGGCATCATGGCGGGCACTGGCGCCCTGATGGTTGCCGCCTCGATCGCGATCGCGGTCGCCTGGTCGATCGAGCGCCGCGTTCCAATGATGGTCGCGGTCTCGACAGTGTTGGTGTTGACCTTTGGCGGCTTGACGTTGGCGCTCGACGATGAGGATTTCATCAAGCTAAAACCGACGATCGTCAACCTGCTCTTCGCCGCCGCAATTTTCGGCGGCATGCTGATCGGAAGGAACCCGTTGAAAACCGTGATGGGGCACGCACTATCCCTCAGCGAGGCAGGTTGGCGCGCGCTCGGTTGGCGTTGGATTCTGGCTTTCATCGGCTTGGCGGGCTTAAACGAGGCTGTCTGGCGTTCAGTAGATACGGACACCTGGGTATCCTTCAAAGTGTTCGGATTGCCGGTATTGCTCATGATCATCGCAATGGGCTCAGTCTTGAGTGTGCGGCAGCACATGATCGAAGCGGAAAAAGCCGAATAAGCGGGTGAAGAACGATGGCTGGCGCAGAGAGGCAAACCATTGACGCCGCACTCGCCAACGCGAAGTCTGCAATTGACCGCCAAGACTACGCAGCCGCTGGAGCGATTCTGCGCACAATTCTCTCGCAGCACCCATTTCACGAACGGACCTTGCATGTAGCTGGGTTCTATTTTCAGCAGCGCGGCCAAAATGAACGGGCCAGATCCGCGTATCGCGCCGCCAATCTCGCGAACCCGGCCTCATGGATTGCCTGGAGCAATCTCGGTGTCGTGGAGCGGCGGTTGGGTCGCGGCCATATCGCGCCGATCCTGCACCGTCGCGCCCTGCTCGCGGGCGGTCCTCGGTTGGCAGTGTACCGAAATTTGGCCAACGCGATTTTGGAGAGCGGCTCGCCTGCCAGAGCCTACCGCCTATCACGTATGGCCGCGTGTTTCGCGCCAGGGTCTGAAGAGGCCTATCTTGGTCTTGCCGAGAGCACACCCGTTGGCTCCGAGGCTCGAAGGATAGGCTCTCTGGCCGCCCGGCTGATGGTCATCGCGGGCTCGACCTCGATTTTGGCCGGCTCGATGTTTAAATCCTTCGGACGGCTTGCGGTATCGCTCATAGAAACCGGCACGTCCGGGGAGGCCTTCTCCCTCGCCCATCGCCTGCCTTTGTTGGCGCCGGGCGATGCCGAAACCGAACTCACCTTGGCACGCGCGCTACTTGAGGATGGGCGGATTGAAGACGCGACCCGGCATTGCCAGCGGTCGTTCGTGGCCGGGCGAACCGGGACGATACCAGACCTGCGATATCTGCGAAAACTCGAACCGAATTCACGAGATTTCGAAACCGTCACCATCGCTTCAGACCCCACCTTTGCCTACCCGGTACATGCGCCCAGCCTGGCATATGCCGACAACGCCTGTCTGATGGTCGAAAATTTCACGGTGATCACAAAGGATGGCTCGATCGGGCTTGATGGCCTGACCTATTCAACACCGAAGCCCGTGAACTACTCACGCAATGTGGTGCTGATGAGCCGGGCAGGACATGTCTTGGCACAACCACCCGAGACGCCAGACCATCTGGCCGGGGAGGCGATCGCGCTTGGCGGCGGATCGAATTACTTCCATTGGCTCATCGACTGGCTCTCGAAGGTTCCGCAATTCGCCGACAATCCTGATTTGGCAGATACCCCGATTCTCGTAGCTGCGGATACGCCAGAGCCCTTTCTCGACCTGCTCCCGTTGTTGGGGTTGGACCGGGGTCGTGTGCGCCTCGTCGCGCATGACACCCAGTGCGAACGGCTGTGGTTACCCTCAATGAGCCACTCCAAGGGGGGCTTCGTAGCCCCGAACCATCTTCAGTATCTGGAAGATCGGCTCTTCTCGGCCATACGCAATCGTGCGAAGCCGGCTGGCCGGCGCCTGTTCCTGTCTCGTCAGCCGAACGGAAGCCGGGCGTTGGTAAATGCCGGTGACGTCGAAGAGTTGTTGACCCGATATGGCTTCGAAATCCTCGACCCTGGTGATCTTCCAATTCCAAAGCAGTTCGAGATTTTCGCGGAAGCCACCGTGATCCTGGGCGCGCATGGGGCAGGTTTGACCAACATACTGGCCGCCCCAGCGGGTTGCTTCGTTATAGAACTTCGACACCAGGAGACTTTACCGCCTTATTTTCGAATTTTGGCGCAGTTGCGAGGACTTACATATCGTAGCATCACGTGCGATCGGGTTCCGAACCCCAGGCTAGCGCCCCGACATGCCAATATGTTCGTGCCGCTCGATACCTTGCGCGCGGTCCTCGAAACGCTTTAACCGGCGGCGACAAGGTCAGTCGGAGGTTATGCGCATAACCAGTCGATTTCGTATAAGGCCGAAAAACACAGAGCCAGCTTGCGCGAACCGCCATCCGAGATGAAGGCCGCAACCGCCGCAAGTCGCGATGCTCCAGGCATGGCCGGAGAACCAGCTGAAGTCCTCCGTCTCGACGTCCTCGACCGCCACCCCAGGCGCCTCCGAGAACAGTCGGATGCGGAACACGAAACCCGCTGGATTGAAGCGGCGATGTTCATGCGCGCCTTCGTGCCGGATTACCCAGCGGGCCCGAGTGATCAGGCGTTCGCACGCATGACAATAATAGGCGACGTCCTCGACTGGTGTGTCGGTTTCCTGGACCTCGGTCGGCTCCGCGCCGCTGTCGTTTTCTCTGGTCCCCCGGAACATTTTAGCCGTGTATCCTCGCTCTAAGACAGAAACAGTCTAAGTCATATTCGGTAGAAATCAGCCATATTTTTCTCAGTTTGTGAACTGGTTAACATGGATATATTGCATTTTAGTTAAATTTAATATACAACAGGCTCGCCGACAGAAAGTCGGGCTGAAAAGGTAAGCTGAGAAATGGCTTCAAACTCGATCATAACGAACCCATCGGCTATGGTCGCGCTCCGGAACGTGAACGCGATTAATACGCGGCTCGATAAGGTTCAAAACAGAGTTTCGACCGGCCTACGGGTTGCCGGCGCGTTAGATGACGCGTCGAATTTCTCTATTGCGCAAGGCATTCGCGGTGAAGTTCGGGCACTCGCTGCCATCACCCAGGGACTTAACACCGCCAAAGGCATCGTCAAAGTCGCTCTCGCCGGCGCTACTGCGGTTTCCAATCTGGTAACCGACCTCAAAGCTAAGATCATTGAAGGCGCCAATGCTGGCAACACAGCTCAGCAACAGGTCATCCTGGATAACGATTATACGGAAATGCTGAAGCAGATGCGGCAGGTCCTGGAGAACTCCGAATTCAACGGCATCAATGTCGTGATTGAGACTGCCGTCGCCTTCAATACCGTGGTCGGCCAAGTTCGAGACGTGAACGTATTGTCGAACCTGGCAGGTGGTAACATCCAAATCAGTGGTCAACGCATCGACTTGTTTTATGCCCTGCTGGCGAACGAGGATCTAACCTCTTCGGCCAACGCCAACACCGCCCTTACGGTACTCGACGGCAACGTCTCGATCGTTAATAACGCGCTCGGCAGCCTGGGTGCGGATATGCGAACGCTGAACCTACAGACCGAGTTCCTGGAGTCGCTCTCAGACGCCACCGAGGAAGGGCTCGGCAACATCGTGGATGCGAACATGGCCCGAGAAGCCGCCAACCTAACCGGCCTCCAGGTGCAACAGCAGCTTGCAACCCAGACCCTGGCAATCGCCAATTCGTCGCCTCAGTACCTCGCCTCCCTGTTCGGCTCTTAATTCGGACAAACCCGTATTTTAGATTTAACCTTGCGTTAACCTGAAATTACTAGAATTCGGCATATGAAATGCCTTATTTTCAGCCTAGCCAGGCTGGAGGAGCCAAATATGCAATTGACCAAGCATACTGATTACGCCCTGAGAGTGTTAATGTATGTCGGGGTTATTGATGACCGCCCAGCGACGATCTCAGAAATTGGCGATGCCTATGACATTTCGAAGGAACACCTTCGCAAGGTCACGCATAAACTTGGGCAACTCGGTTATGTGCGCACCCAACGTGGACGGGGCGGCGGCCTTAGATTGGCCCGGGAGCCGAACACCATCTCGATCGGTCAACTGGTTCGCGATATGGACGAGAACCTTGCCATTACCGAATGCCTTGCCAAAGGCGGCGTTCCTTGCCGGATTAACGATGTTTGCGGCATGAAATGCGCGCTGAGAGGTGCGATCGACAAATTCGTCGAGACGCTGGACAATCAGACACTCGCCGACTTCCTGGTCGAGAAACCAGCCATTCGCGAGAGCTTGGCGATCACCTAAACCGCTACCCACACCCGGTATGAGGTGTGGGTGTAAGCATCCCCATCAGTATTGCCTTGCCCGGTCAACCAGATTGTCCGGCGCCTCGCCCGCGAAAGTCTTGTGGATGGCGTCGGCGATCTGATCGGCACCGCTATCGGCGTTGGTCGGAGCAGAAACATGCGGCCAGACCAGCACTTTGGGATGACCCCAGAAGACATGCTCCGGTGGCAAAGGCTCAATGCGAAATACGTCGAGCGCCGCACCGGCGATATGACCACTGTCGAGGGCCGCGATCAGATCCTCGTCCACCACATGCCCGCCACGGCCGCCATTGATCACCTGCGCGCCCTTGGGCAGTTTCCCGAGCAGGTCTGCGTCAATGATATCTTTGGTCTCATCGGTTAGCGGCAGCAGGCAGACGAGAATATCGGCCCGAGCCAAGAACCCATCCAACTGATCGGCGCCGAAATAACTCGTCACGCCGAAGATCGACTTTTCGGTTCGACTCCATCCGGACACATCAAAGCCGAGCGAGATCAAGCTCTCCGCCGCCTCATTGCCAAGCTCACCCATCCCAAGGATGCCAACCCGACGTTTCGAGGTTTCGGGGCAAGCCATCGGTTTCCATTCATGGGCAGCCTGGAGCGCCTCGTACTCCGGCAAAAGTCTGTGAAATCGCAGCACGTTCAAAAGCACCCATTCGGCCATCGCCCGCCCCATCCAAGGGTCGACGATCCGCATCACCCGGGGCCCTTCCGGCAAGTCCGGGTCGGCGAAAATATGATCCACGCCCTGACCGAGCGAGCAAATCGTGCGCAGATTGGGTAACCCTGATAATGCGCCGGACGGAAGCTTCCAGACCAGTGCGAACTGAATGTCGTCAGGATCACCGACCTCCGGCCAGATCCGAAAATCGAGCCCTGGAATGCGTTCCTCCAAACGCTCTGCCCATTCTTCGGGCGAGTCGTTTTCGGAGCGGAAAAGAATGGCGGGCATCTAGATCTCCTAAAAACATCGATAGATTTCATCATCGTCTGGACGTGCACAGCAGAACCGGCCCGCTCTATCGTCATCCCGGACGCGATCCGGGATCTGCCGGCAATTGCGCGATCCAAGAAGATCCCGGATCAAGTCCGGGATGACGCAAATTGGCGCACCCTCACGTGCTTACCACACCCTCCTCGGAGGTTTCCAGGTCGAAGGCGGCGGCCATCAAGGCACGGGTATACGGCTCTCGCGGATTGTCGAAGATCTCGTCCGACGGGCCCTGTTCGACCACCTTGCCCTCGCGCATGACGATGATGTGGTGTGACATGGCGCGAACCACGCGCAGGTCGTGGCTGATGAACAGATACGCCAGATCGTGGCGCATCTGCAGATCGCGCAGCAACTCGACGATCTGCGCCTGCACGCTCATGTCGAGGGCCGAGGTCGGCTCGTCGAGCACGACGAAGCGCGGCCGCAGCACCATGGCCCGGGCGATCGAGATGCGCTGGCGTTGACCACCGGAGAACTCGTGCGGGTAGCGATCGCGCATCGCCGGGTCGAGCCCGACCTCCGCAATCGCCTCGTCGATCCGGCCCTCGAGCTCTGCCGGGCTTGCGATACCCAGTTCCTCCGGGCGGTGCACCCGCAGCCCTTCGCCAATGATCTCGGCCATCGACATACGTGGGCTCAAGGACCCAAATGGATCCTGGAAGACCACCTGCATCTCGCGCCGAAGCGGACGCAGCGCCGTGCCGCTCATGCCCTGGATCGACTGGTCGGCATACCGGATCTCGCCAGTGCTCGACTGCAGCCGCAACACGGCCATGCCAAGCGTGGTCTTGCCGGAGCCGCTCTCGCCAACGACGCCGACGGTTTCTCGCTGACGCACAGCGACATCGATGCCGTCCACCGCCTTGATGTGGCCGACAGTGCGGCGCAGGAACCCGCGCTGGATTGGGAACCAGACCTTTACGTCATCGCCCTGCATGACCAGCGGTGCTGCCTCGTCCACCGGATCCGGTTGCCCCTTGGGCTCGGCCGCCAGCAGCATTTGGGTGTAGGCATGTTGCGGGTTGGCGAAGACGGACTCAGTATCGCCGCTCTCCACCGTATTGCCCTCGGTCATCACGCAAACCCGGTCGGCCATCTTGCGCACGATACCGAGGTCGTGGGTGATCAGCACCATCGCCATGCCGAGCCGCGATTGCAGATCCTTCAGCAGTTTCAGGATCTGCGCCTGGATGGTGACATCGAGTGCGGTGGTCGGCTCGTCTGCAATCAGGATATCTGGGTCGTTTGCCA
>JABIRP010000291.1 GCA_018699735.1 Rhodospirillaceae bacterium
GCGACACAGACCGTGGGCGATGTTTCGGTTAGGCCATAGCCGTTTATCAACGGTATACCGGTTACAGTTTCGATCCGTCGTTTTAGATCAAGATCGACCGGTGCGCCCCCGATCGAGGTGTAGCGGAGGTTCGGAGCCGCCAATGGTTCGCCCCTCATTTCCGCCCGTTCGAGAAGCCGCTGATACATTGCCGGCACCCCCATGAAGATCGTCACACCTTCTTTTGCCAAAGCCAGGCTGGCAGCATTCGGATCAAACCGCGCCACCATGTCGACCCCGCCGCCGCGGTAGAGCGTGCCGAGATAGACCGCCGCAAGCCCATACACATGGGTCAACGGCAATACGCCATAGGCCCGATCCCCGGGCCGGACCTTTCTTGTCGCTGAACTGCGCGCGGCGTTGAACAACAGATTGCCGTTGGTCAGCATTACGCCTTTCGGGTCACCGGTCGTCCCCGTCGTATAGAGCATCGCCGCGACCCGGTTCTGGGGTTCTGGCTCATTAGGCTCTGGGTCACGGACCTCCTGGTCAACCAAGACCGTGGCTCCCAAGACCGACAGTGCCGGGTCGTGCCTCGCGCCAAGTCGTGACGAATGTAATTTGGCATCCGGCGAAACTCGCGTGGTGAACACAATCACACGCGGCGAAGCATGGCTGCGGATCTTGTCGACTTCGAGCGCTGTCAGACGTGCATTCAACGGGATGACCCAAGCGCCAATGCGGGAGCAAGCAAGAACGCCGGTAGCGAGCGCGAAACCGTTCTCGGCCAGGAACAGGACCCGGTCACCGGCCACGACCCCGAGCCCTTGGAAAAAGTCGGCAAACGCTCTGACTTCCCTGTCGAGGCGGGCAAATCCCCAGGTTTCTCCCATCTCGTGAACCGCTGAGACATCCGGCCCACGTTCGGCCCACCAGGCGACCGGTTGCCAGATCTCATCAAATATATCGAGCGCCGGCTCTGCTTGATCGAAAAGCGTCTGGTCGTCCATAGCGCTCAACTCACTGCGTGGCGGCGTACTGGCGCAGCATGTTCTTGGCGATCACGAGTTGCTGGATCTGCGAGGTGCCTTCATAGATCCGAAACAGCCGGACATCGCGGTAGAAACGCTCGACCGGATAATCCGAGACATAACCGGCGCCGCCGTGAATCTGCACCGCACGATCGGCAACCCGGCCAACCATCTCTGAGGCGTAGTATTTGCAGCAGGCGGCTTCCATTGGGACCTTCTCGCCCGCGTCATACTTGCGTGCGGCATCCAGGGTCATGCAGCGAGCGGCATACGATTCGGTTCGACTGTCTGCCAACATCGCCTGGATCAACTGAAATCCAGCAATTGGTTCGCCAAACTGCTTGCGCTCACTGGCATAAGAGACCGCCTCCAGGATCAACCGCTCGGACAATCCCACGCAAACAGACGAGAGGTGAACCCGCCCCCTCTCCAGGACCTTCATTGCCGTCTTGAAGCCCTGCCCCTCGACGCCTCCGATGATCGCGTCGGCTGGGACCTTTACGTCCTCAAAGAAGATGTCGGCGACATGGCTGCCCTGCTGCCCCATCTTTTGGTAAGGCGGGCCGACCGTTATGCCATCCGATTTGGCGTCAACCAGAAAGGAACTGACACCGCCTGAGCCTTTGTTGTCAGGATCGGTTCGCGCCATAACGGTCAACACACCGGCCTTAATCGAGTTGGTGATGAAGCGTTTGGTGCCATTCAACACATAGCCATTGCCGTCCCGCTTGGCGGATGTTCGCACCGACACGGCGTCCGACCCCGCATCCGGTTCCGTCAGGCAGAACGACCCAACGAGCTCGCCTGAGGCCAGTTCTGGCAAATAACGCTGCTTCTGCTCTTCAGTGCCATCGATCACGATACCCTGACTGCCGATCCCAACATTGGTTCCTATCAGAGACCGGAAGACCGGAGACGTGCGGCCGAGTTCGAACATTGTCAGGCACTCTTCTTCGAGCGTCAGGCCAAGCCCACCATATTCTTCGGGGATTGAGAGGCCGTAGAGGCCGAGTTCCCGCATTTCGGCCGAAACTTCGTCTGGGATGGCGTCGTTGCGAGCGACCTCCTCCTCCAGCGGTATCAGCCGCTCATCAACATAGCGGCGAACGGTTTCGAGGAGTTGGTTCAGAGTTTCTTGATCAAGTGCCACGCTGGTTTCCAATACTCGGTGGTTGGTTTTGCGCGATCATAGAAAACCGGCTAGGCTCTCGCCACAGTTTCCACGACCAATTTCCACTGCCAATCTCTTCGAAAGGGCGCCCGCCTTTTTCTAAGCACATCACGGAGCCACCCAAATGAGAAACTTTCATCGGCCCGGCCGTTCCCCGGTCTATGCGAAAAATGCAGCCATCGCGACCAGCCACCCACTGGCGAGCGAGGTTGGGCTTGGCATATTGCGTGCCGGTGGCAACGCGGTTGATGCGGCAATCGCCGCCTGTGCGACCATGTGTGTGGTAGAGCCTGCGATGACCGGCATTGGTGGCGATTGTTTCGCACTCTATGCCCCGAAGGGGGCCTCTAAACCGATCGCGATGAATGGTTCGGGCAAAGCGCCCGCCGGGGCTACCCCGGAGGCTTTGCGCGCCAAGGGGGTCAGCATAATTCCCGGCGACAGCCCACATTCCGTAACCATACCCGGCGCCATCGCCGCATGGACGAAGCTCAACGCCGACTACGGCAGTATGTCGATGGCTGATATTTTGGCCCCGGCTATCAAATACGCCGAGGAAGGCTATCCGGTATATCCCAAGGTCGGCACCGACTGGATCAAGCTGACGCCCGGTCTCCTAAATGATGCGGTCAGTCGAGAGAATATGCTGATCAACGGTAAGGCGCCGGCAATTGGCACCATGCACGTGCAACCCAAGCTTGGCGCGACCATGCGCAAGATTGCCGCCGAAGGTCGTGATGGCTTTTATACCGGCGAAGTGGCGGAAGATCTGGCCAATCGTCTGCAAGGCCTTGGCGGCGTGCATACCGTTGATGATTTTGCTGCCGCCGATGCGGAGTATGTTGAGCCGATCACCACCAACTACCTCGGTCACGACATCTACGAATGCCCGCCCAACGGTCAGGGCATCTGCGCGCTAATCCTCCTCAACATACTGTCGGGGTTCGATGTCGCAAGCATGTCCGAGGTTCAGCGCATTCACATCATGGCGGAAGCGACCAAGCTCGCCTATCGCCAGCGTGATCTCTATGTCTCCGACCCGAAATACACCGACGTACATGCCGATTGGCTGCTCTCGGCCGAACATGCGGATGGCTTACGCGCGATGATCGACCCACAGCGCGCCGGGAATTTCCACAACTCCGACTTTCCCACGCATAAGGACACGATCTACATGTGCTGCGTCGATGAGCAAGGCAACGCCATGTCTTTCATCAACTCGCTGTTCGCTGGCTTCGGTTCATTTATCCAGGGTGAGAAAAGCGGGGTGATGCTGCACAACCGGGGCATGTCGTTCAATCTGACCGATGGCCACGCCAACGTCATCGCGCCGGGTAAACGCCCAATGCACACCATCATTCCCGGTATGGCCTTCAAGGACGGCAAGGTTGCAGCACCTTTCGGTGTGATGGGGGGGCATTACCAGTCAACCGGGCATGCAACTTTTCTGGCGAACCGGTTGGCCCTCGACATGGACCCGCAAGAAGCGATCGATGCGCCGCGCCACTTCGCCCGCGAAGGCATGCTGCAGGTCGAGAACACCATCGACCCTGAAACCAATGCAGCGCTTGAGGCCTTGGGCCACGAACTTGAGCACATGCCCGGCCCGATCGGTGGCGGTCAGACGGTTTGGATTGACCACGAAAATGGCCTCCTGATCGGTGGCTCCGACCCGCGCAAAGACGGCTGCGCGATGGGTTACTGAGGAGAAGCAGGATATGGCCAAGCACACAATCGGTATCATCAGTCTCGGGATCATGGGTCGGCGGATGCTGACCTATCTGGTGACGCATGACAGCTTCACGGTCACTGGTGTCTGGGACCCGGACCCGGCCGCGCGCGCGATCACCGCCAACGAATTCCCCGATGTGACCATCAAACCCGACGCCGATGCGGTCATCGCCGATGCCGATCTGGTCTACATCGCCTGCCCGCCGCTTTGGCACAAAGAGTATTGCGAGAAGGCGATAGCGGCCGGCAAACGGGTTTATTGCGAAAAACCGCTGGGCATCGACGTTGCCCAGAGCCGAGCGCTGGTCGCCGCTTTCGAGGCATCGGATACGGCGAACATCGTCAATTTCGCACAAGCCTCCAGTCCCGCCGTGGAAGAGATCGAACGGGCCTTAAAGGCCGGTGAGATGGGCACTGTCACCAATGTTGATATCACATTGCATTTCAGCCAATGGCCACGCGATTGGCAGGCTGATGCTGACTGGCTGCGCTTCGCGGACCAAGGCGGATATACCCGCGAAGTCACCTCGCATTTCCTGTATTGCACTGAACGTCTGCTGGGTTCGGCCAAGATCGTCTTCGCCAAATCGATTTACCCGAGTGAGGTTGGGCTTTGCGAGACCAACATGTACGCCCACCTTGACTGCTCAGGCGTACCGGTCGCGGTCACCGGTGCGGTCGGTGGCACCACGCCCGACCGGATCGAATTGGCGATCTACGGCACCAAGCGGTCGTACCGAATCCAACAGTTCTACATCCTGGAGAAGACCGAGGGCGGGGACTGGGAAAACGTTTTCCCGCCTCTCGCCGATCCGCGCTCGGTCAGCATCCCACGTCAGCTCGACAACGTCGCAAATTGGATGAACGGCGCCGACCACACCATGCCGTCGGCCAAAGCCGCACTTTCGGTGCAGGAGTTGGTTGAGGGAATATTGGCGAAATAGTAGACACCAATACCTTTACCATCTCTATAAACCATACCGAATTTCAAACAATTTAGATTGATTGTCTGATTTTTACATCTATTTAGGCGCACGTTCTCTGGTATATTTTACAATGAAACATACAATAGTATTTGAATGCTATTGTATGTTTTATTTTATTATTGAAAAATATCGCGAATCTTACTCTTCTATGCACGAACTTCCTTAAATTATTTGGAAACTTCTCGTGCATATTTCACCATTTCTAGACCCAACACGTCGCCGCGCAGTGTGTGCTGCGATTACGATCGGATTGGCACTCGTCCTCTCTCCAACCTACGCGACGATGGCCATTCTAATCAGCACTGGCAACTTCACTGACACCGAACCGGGCATGGTGGTTTGGCTGTCAGAAATTTTACCACGGCTGTCGGACGTCATCCCGTCACTTGCCCATGATGGCTTTTCAGCCATCCCGGCCTTGTTTATGGCGGCATGCTTATCGACCACCGATCACAGCAAGTTATCCCGCACCGGAAAACTCTGCCTTTGGGTTCTGATGGTGACGGCATTGCTAAGCATCATCGGAATGATTGCCATTGACCCCAGCGACCCCGATCAAGCGGAAGGCTATGCCGGGAAAGGCCTTGGCCTTGGTCTGTTGGACAACCTCAATCAGAGAAACCTGGCAATTTCCCTTACGTACATCTTCATGCTTTTCGGTATCCAAGCGAGTGCGGCGGCAACCGCTCCTGCGCCCGGAGTTAAAATCTAATGCTTAAATCACAGTCCATAATTTTCGCGGTCTTCGCCCTCCTGGTTATTGCCTTTCCGGCGCAGGCTCATGTCGAGATCATAATCAGCTATCCAGATCACCCCGCTCCCCCTCAGCCAACGTTGAAAGCCACGCATCCCGATGGTCATACGGCTGCCAAGCTGCATTCGAATGCTCATACGTGGACGTACCCAAGATCAGCCAACGGTCTGCCTGACGACGGCTATCAAATCCCGAGCAGGATTGTAGAACTGAGCTTGCCGAAAACGATGGACGCGGCCTATCGGGCTGGGCGGATGGCAATAGATCTGCCGCTTGAGTCGATCTCGCGTCACATCCATATCGCATTCGACGTTATCAAGATTGATGCGAGCTCAAACGCCGTGAAGATTTTGAAACACATAGATCCCAAGGATCTATCGGACCGGGCGCGCATTGGCCTGTTTTGGCAAACACAGGTGCTGGCCATGCACAAGATCGAATCTCTCGGTGTTCGGTGGCACAGGCTCAGCCCGCTGCATGTGATTCCGGTGTACAAATTCTTGGAAACGACGCGCGCTCTGGCGAACGATTTCCGCATTGTGCCGACCGAGGAAACCTGGACTGCGGCGGCCTGGCTTTCACAAGCCAAGCGGATTCATCCTGATCGGGTCAAGAAGGCGGCACCTTTGGCGGCCATCAAAAAAGCGATCCAGGAGGTCCGGTTGCTTGAAACCCGCGCCTTCGTTCGACTATGGGCTTGGACCAAACAAGCCAAGGATTGTGCAACCAAACTTCCCCGGATCCAAGGCTATCTGAACAAGTTTGAAGACCTTCCGAGTGAGACCCGCAGACGCCGCGTGGTCAGTGCCACGAAGCTGCCGAAGGCTTCCATTCTTTCGAGCGTCGCTGCCTGTGTCGCGTCCAGAGCAACCAAACTCCCGGCAACAATAGACTTCGCCACAGAGGTCGAACTGGAAAAATCTGTGGCAGGGCTCATAGATAAAATCGAGTACGAGATAGAAAACCCTCTGAATTTCGGCAATGTAAAAGCCATAAGAAAAAAACTGATTAGCGATAAAGCGGTACTAAGAAATATTCTGTACAGTAGAAAATTCACTTTCATTTGGAAAAGTGCGGTCACAGACACAAATTGTGGGTCCCGAATTGCTTCGTTCTCAAAATACTTAAATGAATTCGATAAACTACCGTCTCGCCGCGCAAAGGCGCGCGTCGTGCGCGTGGTTGGCGTCACCCGCGCGAATGTTTTGTCAGCTGCGGCAGCCTGTCAGATTCGCCAGTTTCGATCCGCCATACGCAATGGTGAACCCATTACCGTTGCGAGCAGGCGGCCATTAACAGAGATCCGCCGCGAGCTGCGGGGTGAACTCAAAACGATCTTCAACCCGGCACTGTCGAAAAGGGTCAATAGCGATATCACAGTCTTGAACGAAGTGTTGGCCGCTCACAGGCCCGCCGCCAAGAACTGACAAGGCAAGTTCAGGGCATGGACGGGCTAATCCGCCTCCACACTTCGCCAACCTTGCAAGATTTCGCGTGTGGTGCGATCGAAGGTGAAATAGTTGCCGCCGGTCGAACCGCCTTGGTCGAAGTCGAAGGAAATTTCCTCGCCGGCTAAATGCGCCATCAGCAGCGCCCCGACACCGCCATGCGAGACAATAGCGATATCGCCGTCCGGGTCCGACTCTAAGATGGTCTCGACACAGGTCACGACGCGGGTTTGCTCGACTACGGCCGGCTTCCAACCCCGTACCGTGACCTCTGGGTAGCGAAAGAAGGCGTGCAGCATCTCCTCGAATTTTTCGCGCGGCAGGTAGCCGGTCGAACTGCGATCATGTTCTCGTAGCCCCGCATTGGTTTTGATGCCCAATCCAACAGCATTGGCCAAGATTTCCGCGCTTTGATATGCTTTTGGCTCGTTGCTGGAGTGGATGGAGACCAAGGATTTAATCCAGGATCGATCCTGGAGCGCACACATTCTCTGTGCCCCCTCTGGCGACAAATCCCACTCCGCGACCGGTCGGCCCGGGTCGATATTGACCTCTGCGTGTGTGATAAATCGAACGACCGTCATGATCCCTAGCCTACCGCCGATGCCACTGCATTCAATCTTTCCAGTCCCGCGCTCGCCTGGTCAACAAGCCCATCAACGATCGATTCCATGGGTTCGATCTTGTCGGCGAAAACAGCGGCCTGCCCCATTGCTAGCATACCACTGTTCCAGTCGCCGGTTTCATAAGCCATCTTCTGCTGGTTGCCTTGGACGTAGGGGCGGTATTTTTCGAAATCGGTCTCTCCCGCCGCCTCCAGCGCCGCAACCGCGCGGGTGCTCTCATTGTCGATCACCCGGTAGGTGTTGCGTTGGGAGGCCAAGACCAGCGCACTGTCGGTCTCGCCCGCCTCAACAACCCGTTGCTTGACCGCATCGTGGCTCCAAATTTCCTCCGCAACCAGAAACCGCGTGCCGATGATCACACCCTCGGCGCCAAATCCGAGAGCGGCGACGATCTGACGGCCATGTCCGATGCCACCGCCGATCACCACCGGCAGGTGAATTCGCTCGGCCGCAACCAGGCCTTGGACCATAGTACCAACCATATGCAATCCCGGATGCCCGCCGCATTCCATTCCGACGATGGTGATCGCATCGATGTCGAGCTTGGCCGCCGCGGAGATCGCATGGCGCACCGCCGCAACCTTATGAACAACCACGGCACTGGCTTCGCGCAATCGCGGGAGCAGCACCGTCGGTGGCGCGCCGGCGGTCTCGAAGTGCCGGACGCCGGCCTCTAGCGCTGCCTCCAAATGCCCCTTCAGCATTTCAGAGTCTTCGGAGCGCAGCGAGGCATAGAGATTGACCCCATAGGGTTTGCCACCGGTCAACTCGCCACATTTGGCCAGTTCCTCGCGCCAACGTCCAACGTCGGCAAAGGTCTTGGCAGTCATGAAGCTCATGCAGCCGGCGTTCACCCCGGCCGCAACATAATTGGCATCCGACAGCCACATGAAGCCGCCACAGAGGATCGGGTGGCGGATACCAAACAGCTCGGTGATCCGGGTCTTGAATTTCTGGGGTCTCACCGGGTCACTCTCCAGTCGGCACAATCAATCCGTCGACCGCGACGACGCCATTTGGAAGAACCAGGAGCGGGTTGATGTCGACCGACGCGATACGATCAGCATTCTCGGCGGCAAAGACCGAAAGCTGGGCCAAGGTTTCAGCCAAAGCGTCGACGTCACCAGGTGCCTGACCGCGCACGCCTTCCAGGATGGCATAGCCCTTGATCTCTCGGATCATCCGCCGCGCCTCATCGACACCGAAGGGGGCGAGCCTGAACGTCACGTCCTTCAGCACCTCGACCAAGACACCACCGAGCCCGAACATGACCGCCGGGCCAAAGACAGGGTCGTTGGTGACGCCAACCACGCACTCAATCCCGCCGCTCACCATCTCGGCGACAATGACGCCATCGATTTTGGCGTCCGGCCGAGCCGCCGCCGCCCGTTCAAGCAGCAGGCGATAGCCATCTGCGACTGCCGCCTTGTCATCGAGACCGAGCAGCACGCCACCGATCTCGGTCTTATGCGTAATATCGGGCGATGCAATCTTGAGGACCACAGGCCCGCCAATCTGGTGCCAAACCGCAACAGCCTCATCAGCCGACCCAGCCAAGCTTTCGCGCGCAACACGGATCCCGGCTGAGGCCAGGATCTCTTTCGCCCGATGTTCACCAACCGCCTCGCTTGGCACCGCTAGCGCACCGGATGGCAGGGCCGGCGGAGCGTCTGGTTCCCCCCGCCCAAACGATCGGCCAAAGCCGAGTAGGGCCGCCGCCGCAGCCACCATGCGGGTCGGGTCCTCGAAGACCGGATAGCCTTCATCCTGATAGCGCGTCAGGATTTCCTCGCCGCCCATCAGCGAGAGCAGGATCGGACGATCGGGAAAGGCTGCGCGGGTTTGCTTCATGCCCGCGATCAAATCTTCCGCGATGTATTTGGAGGCGGCGACCATGGTGAAGAAGCCGACGACAGCATCGCAACCGCCTTCGTTCAGCATGATTTCCATATTCTTGCTGATCAGGCTCGTGTCGTTAAACGCCTGGGCGGTGATATCGACCGGATTGCGCACCGCTGCGAAAGGCAGCATCTCCAAGAGTTTCTTCTGGGTCGCCTCGGGCATCTCGGGCACTTCGAGCCCAAGCTCGACCGCCTTGTCGGCCATCTGAACCCCGACGCCACCGGAAATCGTGACCAGTCCGATGCTGTTGCCATCCGGGAAGAGGCCCTGCTGACAGGCATAGGCAACGTCCAGCATCTCGTCGGTCGACCCGACACGGTAGACGCCGTATTGCTTGAACAACGCGTCATAAATTGCATCGGCCCCGGCGAGCGAGGCCGTGTGAGATGCCGCAGCCTTGGCACCGATTTCGGTGCGCCCGACTTTCATAAAGATGACAGGTTTCTTATTCCTCCGGGCGATTGCCAACGCATCGCGCAACCCTTCGCCATCGCGAACACCTTCGGCGTAGGCAATGATTACTTTCACCCCCGGCAACTCGGCCATGTAGGCGATACACTCGGAAACTTCGACATCGCATTCGTTGCCGGTCGTGACAACGTAGGAGGTGTGGACGCCACGCGCCCGCGCGACCGCGAAGGCATGGCTGCCGTAAGCACCACTCTGACTGACGATTGCAACTGGGCCAGGCTCCGGAAAGCCAAGTTCCAGACTGGAGGAAAACGTCGCAAACCAGCCCGAATGCGCGTTGAAAGTTCCAAGGCAGTTCGGGCCGAGCAACCGGATACCAGTCTCATGGCTGATCTCGGTTAACCGCGCCTGCATCGCCGCCCCCTCCTCGCCCATTTCGGCGAAGCCCGAGGAGAAGATTACCGCCGCCCCCACGCCCTTCGCGGCACAAGCCTCAATGGTCGCGACAACAATCGGGGCCGGAACCGCGATGATGGCGCAATCCGGCGCCGTCGGCGTATCGGCGATACTCGGATAGCACTTCAGGCCCTGCACGGTCTCGCGCTTGGGATTGATCGGGTAGATCGGCCCGGCGAACCCGGCTTCCAGCATGTACTTGATCGGCCGACCGCCAATGCGGGCCGGATCGTCGGACGCGCCGATGATGGCAATCGATTTTGGATCCAACAGCGCCTGCAGTGGACGTCGAACAGTCTTTGTCATGGTTTATACCGTTGCTACGGGCGTCGCGGGCGAACCGACAGCGCCCGGCAGGCGCAGCGGCGGTGCGGTCAACAGGAAGCGCGAGCGTTTATGCTCACGAAGCCACAATGCCAACTCGTTCAAATACCAGATCTCACCGAGCGGGATACCGAGTTTGAAAATGCAATGATGGTGGATCGGCATCGCCACATGGGCATCCTCCGGGATCACAGCGTGGGGATCTTCAATGCCGTAATTGTCACCGATCAAGGCCGCAAGTCCGGTATCTGTAATCCAGTTCAGCAATCGGTCGTCGCGGCCGTCGAGTACGCAACAAGCGCTGTGCAGGGTGTGCTCATCCGGATCTTTGTTCATCTCCATGATGACCTGGGTGTAGGCAGTATGGAGCAAGACCATATCACCGGTTTCGACGGTGACATCGTCCGCATCAATCACCCGCATGAGAGCGTCGTAGTCGATATAAGTCCGCTCACGGCCAAAGTGTTTTTCGATATCGATCATCACGCCCCGGCCCTGTAGGCAGGTCTCGGCGGCGTTCTCGATACCGAGGCGTCGCGCCTGACTACCCTCGAACTGCAGGCTCTCGTCGCCGGGATTGTTTTCGTCCGGTCCGACAATATGCTCATTGGCGCGATAGCCGTTGTAGTAGACGATCTCGGCCTCGCCATCGCCGTCGGCATCGAATTGGGCACCGACATGGCAGAGACTATCCCATTGGGTCGAGTACTGCAGACAGAGCAAGACGGAATCATCGCAAATTACATCAACCAGGTTCGGGTTGTGGATCGACATCGGGTAGTTGAAATTGGCGAGACCGCCGCGTTGTGTCGTAAAGTGGCGCGGTGGAAACCGGCGAGGGTTCAACAAACGCGTCCCCGGATAATCCAGCGGCAATGAAAGGCAGAAGTTCTCTCCGGTTTGAACCTCGGCGGCGCCCTGGCGTACCTTTTCCGGCGTCAGGAGATTCAGGCGGCCCTTTTCATCATCTTCGCCAAAATCACCCCAGGTAGACCCTTCGGGTCGGTTCTTCCACCGCTTGGTCATAGTTTCCTCATCGCGCGATTGGTATTCAGGATCGGATGTAACTTGCGCGAATACTCGAACGCCGTGACGCTCATGGCAAGAGGCTTGACGCAATCGACCTTGCCCCCTCTCATGGCGCGCGCTCACCTGCGGAAATAACCTGCGAAAGCGATACGTGACCAAACCTACCCGCCCAGTCCTCGGCATCCTGCTTGCCATCACAACGATGTTGCTGTTCGCATCTATGGACAGTGTCTCGAAGGTGTTGGTTGACCAGTTCTCCGTCGTTCAGATTCTGTGGGTACGTTATGCCGTGTTCCTAGTCTTCGCACTCTGTTTAGCGCTTCCGAAACTCGGGCGCACCGCCATCAAGACCCGCCGCCCCTGGCTGCAGATCACCCGTAGTCTGGTTCTGGTTGCCGAAATCGGTGTCTTTGTTTTCGCCTTTCGATACATGGAGTTCGCCGACGTCCACGCGGTTGCTGCGATTGCCCCACTCATGGTCACGGCGATGTCGGTGCCTTTTCTCGGCGAAAGGGTCGGGCCTCGGCGCTGGGCTGCTGTTGCAATCGGCCTGGTGGGGATGCTGGTCATCCTGCGCCCTGGATTTTCGGTGTTCGATCCGGCGGCACTGATCGCGCTCGCGGGGGCAGCGCTTTTCGCGCTCTATCAAGTGCTCACTCGAATGGCGGCCGAGGATCCGGCCGAGGTATCGCTGCTCTATACCGGTCTGGTCGGCTTCGTCGTGCTCACATTTTTCGGCCCATTCTTTTGGGTATGGCCGACAATCACCGAGACAGGACTACTTGCTGCGGCCGGCTTGCTTGGTGTTGTCGCACACCTAGCCTTGATCAAAGCCTTGTCACTGGCACCAGCGAGCACGTTGCAGCCGTTCAACTACACAC
>JABIRP010000039.1 GCA_018699735.1 Rhodospirillaceae bacterium
CCCCCTCAATTACCGCTTCCCGGTTTGGCGAAACCAAGACCGGGATCTCGATCCAGGTAGAACACCGCTACGAGATCCCGGCTCGTCGCTACGCTCCGTCCGGGAAACGGTCGTTGACGGGGTGAGGGAAATGGCTAACGCGCCCTCAAGATGACGAGCCTTGTTCTGTTGAGCGCTCTTTGCCCACCAACTCTTCCAATCGGTCGACCATCCGCAGACTCGGAAACAGGCGCCACCAGAGCAGCGTGACCCCAAGCGTGGCGATCCCGCCGACCAGCACCGCCGGCACAGTTCCGATCCCCGCCGCCATCACACCGGCGCGGAAATCGCCCAGTTCGTTCGAAGCGTTGATCGAGACCGAATTGACGGCGCTCACCCGCCCACGCATGGCGTCAGGTGTTGCGATCTGCACCACGATCTGGCGCACATAGACACTGACCATGTCGCCGGCGCCATAGATCGCCAGTGCCAGAAGCGACAGCCAGAAGACCTCCGACAGGCTGAAAACCACGATCGACACGGAAAACACCACGAGTGCCGCAAACAATATAGGCCCCATATGGCGCGGCGCGGCAATCTTGGCGAGAACCAAGCCACAGATAAGCGAGCCGGTCGCCGGCGTGGCGCGCATCACGCCAAGCCCCTCGGGGCCGACATGCAGTACATCGCTGGCAAAGATCGGCATCATGCCCATGACGCCGCCGAACAGCACCGCCAGCAGGTCGATCGAGATCGCCCCCAGCACCAGCTTGTTGTTCCAAACGTAGAGAAACCCGCCAAGCACCGAGGTGAGGTCGACGCGCTCGCGCAGCAAGCGGTTCGGGTTTCGCGCGATCAGAGCTGCCACCGCGCCCGAGATTGCGAACATGGCCAGCGTCACCCAATAGACACCATCACCGATCCAAGCGATCAGCAATCCGCCGACGGCCGGACCTAGCAATTGGGCCGCCTTGTTGGCCGAAGAAGAATAAGCAATGGCATTCGGGAACCGCGCCGGCTCCACCAAATTCGGCAGGATCGCCTGGGCGGCCGTGTGGTAGAACGCCCGCGCCGTGCCATGCAGGACGAGGACAGCCAAGATGGCGGCCACACTGCCACCCTGCCAGATGATCGCCAATAGAGCCGCGACGGCTGCGACATGGCCGATGTTACAGATCACCATGATTAGGCGGCGGTCAAACCGGTCGGCGGCCAAACCGGCGAGCAGAAACAGCGCCAAGTTGGGCGCGAATTGGGCCAATCCGATCAGGCCGAGGTCAAGCGGATCGCCGGTTAACGCATAAACATGCCAGCCGACCGCGACGGTCAACATCTGCACGCCGACCCCATTGCCGGACCGGCTGGCGACAAAGAGCAGGAAGTCTCGATTGTGCCAAAGAGATGACGAGGGAGAAATTTGGTCTGTCATGCGCGTGAGGGTAGGGGGAATGCGGTGTGGGGGCGACGGAAAAGCATCTGGAGCATCTTGGGCGCGTCCTCTACAGTTGCCAACCTCTCCCGCCCCCGACTATCCGGAGCAACCTCAGTGCCGAAGTATTCCGTTCTCGACCAATCGATCGCCGCGCAAGGCCGACCGCAAGGCCAGGCGATCCGCGACACCGTCGCCATGGCGCAGCATTGCGAGACGCTGGGGTACCACCGGTTCTGGGTCTCAGAGCATCACAGCCACCCGACGATCGTTGGCACGGCGCCGGAAATTCTGGTCGCCGGAATCGCCAGTGTCACCGAGCGTATCCGGGTCGGCAGTGCCGGTGTGATGTTGCCGCACTATTCTGCCTTGAAGGTCGCCGAGCAGTTCCGCGTGCTTGATGCGCTTGCCCCTGGCCGCATTGATCTTGGGCTCGGCCGCGCACCAGGCTCCGACGGACGCACTGCCTATGCCCTCAACCCGTTGGCGGCGGACCGCCCGAACCAGTTCCCAAGTGATGTCGCGGATCTGGATGCTTGGTTGCATAGCGAGCCGCTGGCGGAGAACCACCCGTTTGCCACCGTCACCGCCCAACCGGCGGGCGAGACCGCGCCCGAGATCTGGATGCTGGGATCGTCCGACTATGGCGCCCGGGTCGGCGCGCATTTCGGATTGCCTTACAGTTTCGCCTGGTTTTTCACCGATGGGCGCGGCGGTATGGAAGCGCTCTCGCTTTATCGCGACACCTACCAGCCGAGTAAACGCCACCCGGAGCCACGCTCCGGCATTTGTATCTGGGCACTGGCAGCGGAAACCGAGGAGGAAGCGCAATACCACTACACCTCGCGCGCCCGGTGGCAGCTGTTTCGTGATCGGGGTCGGTTCATTGAAATGGAATCGCCGGAGGCGGCGGCCGCACATACTTACTCAGAGCCGGAGCAGGCCCGAATCGACGAGCTGCGTCGCACCACGATGGTTGGTACCGCATCCTCGGTAGCCGACCGGATCCGTGATCTGGCGGAGCAAACCGGCGTCGATGAGATCGCTATCGTGACTTGGTGTCACAACGAGACGGCTCGGCAAACGAGCTACGCGCTTTTGGCGCGGGAATTGGGACTTTAGATCCATAGGGAAGGAACTCTCCATGCAACATCGCAATCTTGGTACATCGGGGCTCAGGGTCTCGGTCGTTGGTCTCGGGACCAACAATTTCGGCGGCCGGCTTGACGTGAACCAAACCCGGGCCGTGGTCGATCGGGCAATCGATGCCGGTATTACGCTGTTCGATACCGCTGACATGTACGGTAACCGAGGTGGCTCTGAAGAACAGCTCGGCGAGGTACTGGGCGCGCGGCGCAAGGACATCGTGCTGGCAACGAAATTCGCCGCTCCGATGGATGACAGCGGCCGCAAGGTCGGGGCGTCCCGCCGCTGGATCATGGAAGCGGTCGAGGACTCGCTGCGTCGATTGAAGACCGATTGGATCGATCTCTATCAGCTGCATTTCCCAGACCCGCTGACGCCGATTGAAGAGACATTGCGGGCGCTGGACGATCTGATCAGCCAAGGTAAAGTCCGCTACATCGGTTGCTCGAACCTGAGCGCCTGGCGGGTGGTCGAATCGCAATGGGTGGCGCGCGACGCCGAGACCCATCGTTTCGTCTCGTGTCAGGAGGAATACAACATCCTGAACCGCGCCCTGGAGGCCGACATGCTGCCGGCGATGGCGGAATACGGCTGTGGGCTGCTGCCTTATTTCCCACTGGCGAGTGGGTTGCTGACCGGCAAATACAAGCGCGAGGCCATGCCGGCTGGTGCCAGGCTCACCGACACGCCGAAGTTCGCCAATCGGGAATACGTGACCGAGCGCAATTGGGCGATGATCGAGGCGTTGGAGGCTTTCGCCAGCAAGCGGGGCCATACATTGCTTGAGCTCGCCTTCGCCTGGATCCTGGCGCGTCCCGAAACTTCCAGCGTTATCGCAGGCGCCACCAAGCCCGAACAGATTGACGCCAACGTGGCGGCCGCCGGGTGGGAGCTGAGCGCGGATGAGGTGGCGGAGCTGGATCGGATCAGCGGCGAGGGTTAATTACCAAATACACGTCATCCTGGACGTAGCGGAGCGGAGATCCGGGATCTGGCAACGAGGCTCGCACGGACGAAGATCCCGGCTCGCGCTCCGCTTGGCCGGGATGACGATCTGATGAGGCAGGCATAAACCAGGAGACACGGCATGACGGAAACGGTGGGGTTGATTGGGCTGGGGAATGCCGGGTCATCGGTGGCGAGCGCATTGACCCGCAAGGTCTCGGTGGTTGGGTACGACCTCGATGAGCGCCGGCGTGCGGCATCGAACGAGCTTGGAATTACCTGCCTGAATTCAGTCGAAGAGGTGGCGGAGAGCGCTAAACATGTCCTACTTTCACTGCCCAAACCGGAGGCATCGATCTCAGTAACCGAGGCGCTCGTCGCCTCGGGTCACGCGCCGGACCTGCTGATTGAGACCAGCACGGTCACGCCGGCCACGGCCCAAGCTTGCGCTGAGATCTGCAAAGCCGCCGGTGTTGCCTTCGTCGATGCGGCGATTGCCGGCGGGGTAGCCAGCATGGCGGCGGGCAAGATCACGTTCTTCCTTGGCGGCAGCGAAGCCGACAAAGCTAAGGCACGGCCGGTTCTGGATCTGATAGCAGAGCGTATTTTCGATCTCGGCCCGGTAGGCGCCGGCATGGGCACCAAGGTGGTCAATAACGGCGTGATGCACGCGCTTATGGTGGTTCTGATCGAGGCCTTCGCCATGTCGAACAAGCTCGGCGTGCCGGCCGAGACCATGGTCGAGATCCTGAACCGTGAGGAAGGGCTGTTGCGACCGCTGGTGCACCGGGTCGGTGAACGTATGCGCGATGGCGATTACAACGCCGGCATGTCAGTCACCAATGCCCGAAAGGACTCGGTCCTGGCGCTTGAGACAGCTCAGCAACTCGGTGTGCCTCTGTTCGCGACGTCGGCCTCACACACGCCCTATGAAATCGCGGAGTCCAAAGGTATGGGGGACATGGACTACGCGGCGCTGGCCAAATTGTGGGAGGAGTGGACGGGGGTTGAGTTCGGGTCTGAGTGAGGGCTTGTTGCGTGCCCAGAGCGATCTATGAGAAGGCCTCAAAAGTTTAGAGGGCGGGGGTTTCCCCCGCCCTCTATTCGTCGTGTTGTTTGTTTTGGTTGTTTTACCCGAACAGGCCGAGGAGGATCTGCGG
>JABIRP010000292.1 GCA_018699735.1 Rhodospirillaceae bacterium
GCCAGGAAAAACAATATCTCAGGCGCAACATCGGCCTGCGCGGCCAATTTTCGGCGGGTTGCCGGGTCATGCCCATCGGCTTGCTGTTTGGCCTCTTCGTAGGCCTTTGCTCCGAGGCCTTCGTTCTTTCGTCTGTTTTGATCCGCCATCAGTCTTCTCGTGTCTCTCTGAAGGGCGCGGCGATGCCAAATGCACCCTTCCCGCCCTTCTTGATGTCATACATTGTCGTGTCGGCTCGCGCGACCAATTGTTCCATATCTTCGGAGCTGTTGGGAGCGAACACCGCCATTCCGACCGATAAACCCAGCGGTTTTTCCTTCGACACAGAAAATTTCTCAAGCCGTCCGACCCCAGCCTGCAAGCGTTTGCCGCGTATTGCCGCATCATTCTCGTCGGTCTGCTCCAACCACATCGCGAATTCGTCACCGCCGAGGCGAGCGACAACGTCTGACGGTGCTGCTTCGTCGGTCAAGTAATTCGACACCGCGATCAGGGCCTCGTCACCGGCTTGATGGCCAAGTTGGTCGTTTACCTGTTTGAAGTTATCAAGATCGATGTAAGCAAGTGTGCCGGGCCGCAGATCCGGGTTGGCATTTTCATCTGACTTCGAAATGCGACGTGTGATGCGTTCGACAAAGGTCCGGCGATTGAGCAGTCCGGTCAAAGGGTCGGTCGTCGACAAGCGCTCCAGATTCCGATGTGCCGCGACCTGTTGCACGGCGATGCCGATCTGCCCGACGACCTCCGTCAGAAGCGAAATCTCGTCCCGATCCCAGTCCAAGGTCGATAGCGCCCGCCATAACACCAGGCCACCGTTTCGCTCTTGGTGATAGGTGCTGGACTGTCCAAGGAATCGCAACTCACCGTCGTTGAACCGAACGATGACAGTATTTGTTGCAACATCGCTGACAATTTCGTCGACGGTTGTTCCGACGGGCATTTCGCCATGGATTGCGGTGATAGTGGCCTGATCGTCTGAGTCGACCGACAGAATACAACAGCCCTGGGCGGAAAAGGCGCGTGTAATAGCTTGAGCCGCAGCCTCCAACATCGCTTCCGGTTCAACCTCGTCGCGCATGGTTCTGACGATATAGGTCAGAAGCCGCTCGCGATTGCGGGCTTTGGCAAGTGCTGCGTCTCGGGCGCGCTCGTCGGTTACATCACGGCAGATGCCGCGCGCGCCACGCCGGCTCCCCTCGGTATCAAACAAGGGTGCCGCCGAAGCAACCAAGCTCGCAACGCTGCCATCGGCGCGGACGAAATCGAACTCGACACCATCCATGCGGTCATTGGCGTTGAACGGCAATAGAATTTGGACGCCTCCTGGGCGCACCACCAGTTCCTCGGCTCGTCTACCAACCAATCCGTCGGGCTCGTAACCCAATGCCCCGCCAACCGAGACAAAGACGAACACGCCGTCACTATCGGTTTCCCAGGCGAAATCGCTGGAGACCTCCACCAGATCCTTGTATCGCTGGCGAGAATCGACGAGCGCATTTCGAAGATTCTGGTCGAGTGAAATATCTCGCCCCATAAGCAGCACGGCGTCACCGGTATCAATTGGCACTGCCACCAAGTCGGTTGTGATGCCGCTATCATCGTCGAGCATACGCAGGGTTTGCGGTCGGGCAGAGCCGCTTCGGGCCGCACTTATCAGCGCCGAAACCGAGACCGCATTCCCGGTTTGCAACCCATGTACTATGCGTATTGCGGCTGGGTTGGCTGCGATAACCTCCAGTTCCTCACCGACTATGACGATTGGGCCAGGAAAGACGTAAAGCGGCCCACCGGCGCCCATCAATCTGAGAATGGACTCCACATCGTTAGCGATCGCGCCGAGGCTCTCGTGAACTGAATTCTCAGACTGGTCGTGATTCATTCTTTGGGCTTTCCAGAACGGCGCTAGGTATTAAAGGTTCATAACGAGAGTTTGGCAACGATGCCATTAGATCAACAGCATATTCATTAAAAATTATCTACGGCAGTCCAGAGTCCGAAATCCGCAAGCGCCGGAGCATTTTCGCTTGATCGATCGGACCTCTAGCGCCAAAACAACCCGTATGACCGATCAAAAAGAAACTCCGCCGCTCGATCCCAGCGAAATTGAGTGCTGGATATTCGATCTCGACAACACACTCTATCCGGCCGCGTCAAATCTGTTCGAACGTGTTGCCGCCCGCATAACCGAATTCATAAAGCTCGAGTTCGATCTTGGCGATGAGCAGGCAACTAAACTGCGGCGGCATACGTTTCGCAAACACGGCACCACTCTGCGCGGATTGATGCTGGAGCATAATGTCGATCCTGAGCGCTACCTCGACTACGTGCACGACATCGACGTCAGTGATGTCGCGCCCGACCAACCTCTGACCAAGGCTTTGGGGCGCTTGCCGGGGCGCAAGATCATTTACACCAATGGCTCGCACGGCCATGCCGAACGGATTATGAAGCAAATCGGTGTCGCGGCGCATTTCGAGGGCATATTTGACATCATGGCGGGCGACTATGTGCCGAAGCCCAATCCCGAGCCTTACAATCGCATGATCGAACGGTTTGCGATCCAGCCGTCGCGGTCGGTAATGATTGAGGATATGGCGAAGAATCTGGTGCCCGCTGCGGCACTTGGCATGACCACGGTCTGGCTACGCCATGATGCTGACTGGGCCAGTGATGGGGCCGAAGGCGACCACGTGCATCACATTTGCGATGATCTGGTGGACTGGCTTGAGAGCTTATTCTGAGCTTACCCAGTCTTTTCCAACACGAACCAGGTAACGTCATCGGCTGGGAAATTCGGATCGCGGTGGTATTGAAATCCGTAGTCGACTAGGCGCAGATCCGGAAAGCGGTCCATCATCTCGCCGGCAAAATCACGCTTGAACAGGCGGTTCTCGTGGCCGCGGTACGGCACCATGACCGGGGTCGGGTTGTAATACTCCGAGAGGCAAATGTAGCGTGCGGATGCCGCGTGCAGATTGTCGTATACGGCACCCAACATATCCGGATCGATATGGATCAGAACGCCGCTGATAAGCACCATGTCATAGGTTCGCTCGAAGTGTTGCTCCAGGATCGAACCGTGATGTGCTTCGACCCAACCGAGCGCGCGCAGGGCTTCAACTGCATCGGCGTTGATCTCGATGGCGCCATACTCGGCGTTCGGGAGCAACCGCTTCAATGCCAGCAGATTGAGCCCGATGTTCGGGCCGAATTCCACCACCGAGGACACCCCGCGTGCGGCGCGCAGCAGGTTTGACATCAGATGGGTCTTGGCCGCCAGGATTGCTTCGTCGCGATTTCGGTCGATATAGCGTGAGCCGAACTCGCCGGCCCAAAATGCTTCCTGATCGGTGCGGAATTTCGTCCCTGGAGCGCTCGAACTCATGTGTCGTCTCCTCGTTTGCCGAGAGCGGGTTGCAAGTCGCCGGTGAAGCGCTGTCGCTCCCATCGCCGTACTTTGGCACCAACGTCGGCATTGATCGATCGCCATTCGGGTTTTTGTTCAAGCAGCGCCAAAACGTCGCGATAACCAAAATCCGGGATTTCCGGATAGAGCGTTTCAATCACCCGGGTCAGGAACTCAAGATCTTCCGGCGTGTCCAATGTCCATCGCTCACCCGAGAGATTGATTGGGCATAGCGCGCTATACAGGCGAAACCGGTCAGGTTGCTTGTAAATAAATGGCGAGACATGTTCGCGGTCATACGGGTCATGCGTTTGCTCGTGTGCGGTCCTCAGTGCCTTGAAGGTCATCACCTCGGTATCAAGGCCGATCGGCCAAGTATGAGGGATACCGTTGGTCGCATAGTCGAGCGGCGGAATGAACTCCAGAAACCGTTCGATCACCATGTCGGTGACCTCGGGGTCGATGATCGGGCAATCTGCCGTCATGCGCACGACGATATCTGCATCATGGGCTTCGGCCGCCTCGAAATAGCGAGAAAGCACATCGTGTTCCGATCCGCGATACACCGCTATACCGAGCCCAGAGACATAGTCCGCGATTGGGTCGTCCGTAGCATTGGTGGTCGTCGCGACCACGATTTCGTCGAGCGCGTGACAGCGCCGGGTACGCTCCAGTTGGTAGCCGATCATCGGCTTGCCAAGCACCTGCTTCAGGACTTTTCCGGGCAGGCGGGTCGAGGTCATGCGAGCCTGGATTATCGCGACGATAGCCATTTTGTCTCCCGTAATTATTGGAAACATTGTGCTGTGACTGGCACCAAATTTCCAGCCACCTGATTAACGCTCGATTGTTGTTCCGGCTTGGATCGGCACGTAGGGCGGCAATGGGTCTCCCGCTCGTTCCGACAGTGACCAGAGAAAGTCCTGAAAGCCGATCCTGTGGCGCAGGTCAACGGTGCTGGAAAACCGCGGATTAATCTCGAAGATGCGTGGCCCGGCCACGGTCAAACGGAGTTGAACATTGATTGCGCCGACCAAATCGAGCGCGTCGGTGAGGTTGCGCAATTGTGCTTCGATCTCTGGCACCTCGACCACTTCGCCCGAGCCCGTGATGCCACCGCGAAGCTGGCGGCGGAAGACGATCGTTCGAAGCTCCCTTGTGGCCGATCGATACAGCGCGCAGGTGTATTCCTGATCGTCCGGTAGCAGCAACTCTTGCCAAAGGTCACCCCGGCGGGTGTGGGTTAGGTCCGCAACGTCACCTGCTTCAACTCGGAGCAACCCCTTGCCACCCTGACCGCGTCTTTGCTTCAGGATACACGGTGTAGCAACAGGCGGCGCCTCACCGACAACACAAGTCCAGGGCGTTGGGATATTATTGTCCTGCAGAAATTGCATGGTTGCGAGCTTGTCGAGGCCGATCGATATTGAAGTGGCATTGGCGGCGAGCACCGGTAGCCCGCGCCAGGTTTCGGTCGCGTCCTCGGCCAGAAAGCGAGCCAGTTCAGCTTCTGACATCGGGATGATGAGGTCGATGTCGTAGGCCTCTGATATCTCGGCCAATCGTTCGAAATAGTCTGCCGCGTCAGCCCGGGGAACGATGTCACAGGCAGAGAACAGAGGCGTTGGATCGGTAGTTATGTTGAGATCGGTGCCATAGATCTTGGCATCGGGAAAGGCCTCTCCGAGGATGCCGGCTAGGCCTCGAGCAATGTCCCCTTGGCAGCCGGTGATCAAAACTCGCCGCCAATTTCCCGGACAAGTCATTGGGCACCTTCGGCCTCAGAGCGGGCGCGGGTTGTGATCTCGCGCATCCGTCGAACCACGCGTTCGGCGCCTTGTCCGTCAACCAACCCGCGGGCGGACTGGCTCATCGCTTCCCGGCGCCGGGGGTCATCGATCAGGCGTGCGACCGAGGATGAAAGCTTGTCGGTCTCAAGTTTGGAAAACGGTCCAAGATAGAGACAAGCACCGGTTCGGGCGAGATCGTGAGCCAGGATTTCCTCGACCGGGATCTGAGCGCCCAGGATCATTGGCGTGCCCAGCATCGCCAACTCCCAAACTGCCGAGCCGGCTGAAGAGATCGCAAGATCGCACCAGCTGTATTGCTCCGCCATATCGCTCACGTCGTGCAGCAATTCGGCTTGCATTGGCAGCTCTGCGGCGGTCAGGGCCAGATCTTTGGCTCTTGGGTTGGCTGCCCCGACGATCACGCGAACCGAAAACACATCACCGTCAGGTCGTGCTGAAAGAACCGTGGCCAAGTCGCGTAGGATGCCCTTGGTTCTGTTTTCCGGATCGGCGCCTCCAAGTACGACAAGCAGATTTCGGGCAATCGGCGCTATGGGCCGTTCCCAATCGCGCCACTTGTTGAACTCCTGACGCAGCAGGACAAAGTCGAGGCCGAGCAACAGCCCGGCAGTGCCCTTGCTCTGATACAGTTTGGGGTCGGAATGACGGTTCTGGTTCAGGATCAGACGAACGGAATAGCGACGGAGCGCGCCTTGATCGTCCAGCAGGAGGACCGGCACCGGTTCAGTCGACAACGGCTCGAAAAAAGATGGGCCGAACGCCGGACCATCAACCACCGTCCAATCGGCAATCAGATCGTGGGCCAGACCGATGGTCCAACTCGCATCCTCCCGCGAGCCCGGCTTGAACCGGTGATCGACGACGCGGGCCCTGATGTCTCGATATCGGTCCCGAATTCCGTCCGGCATATCGGCCGTCGAGACCGTGACCTCGCCACCAGACGATACCCATGCCTGAGCCAATGCCAAGCAGCGCATTGCGTGTCCGGTGCCGATGGTCTGGTCGGCATCGACGCGAATTATGAGACTGGGTATGTCCATCGCTGTTCCTCTACCACGAGGGCGCATCGTCACCAAGTGATGCCATTCTCTTCTCTCCCGATAGGCTTGGCTCTATGATTGGCGCTGAAATTGCTAGATGATTCGCCAACGGGAATTCAATCCGAGAGAACCGATACGTCCATGGTCTCCAGCTTCTCCATTTCCGGCCGCCCGATCGGGCCGGGGCACGCCCCTTATGTGGTTGCCGAGCTGTCCGGTAATCACAATGGAGAGCTCGCCCGGGCACTCCGCTTGGTGGAGGCGGCAAGCGAGGCCGGCGCGGATGCGGTCAAGCTGCAGACCTACCGCGCCGATACCATCACCCTTGATTACGATGGCCCTGGATTCGTGCTGCAAGCAGGCGCTTGGGCCGGTCGTAGGCTTTATGAGTTATACGAGGAAGCGCACACGCCTTGGGAGTGGCACGAGCCGTTGTTCGAGCGGGCCCGGTCGCTCGGTATGGAAATCTTCTCGGCGCCGTTCGACGCCAGCGCCGTGGACTTCCTGGAGGGTTTGGACTGCCCGGCCTACAAGATTGCATCGCCGGAGATCGTCGACCTGCCGTTGATCGAGCGGGTCGCACGGACCGGCAAGCCGATGATCCTGTCGACTGGCATGGCGAGCCTGGTCGAGATCGAGGAGGCGGTCGCTGCGGCCCGTGGTGCTGGTGCGAGCGAGCTTTGCGTCCTGCATTGTATTAGCGGCTATCCGACGCCGCCTGAAGAAGCCGGGTTGGCCACCATCAACGATATGGCGCAGCGATTCGGTCTGCCGATTGGTCTGTCCGACCATTCAATGGACACGTTGGTTGCGACCGTGGCAGTCGGGCTAGGGGCGTCGCTGGTCGAAAAGCATCTGACCTGGTCGCGCGACGAGGGCGGTGTCGACAGCGTGTTTTCGCTGGAACCGGCTGAATTCCGGCGTCTCGTTGTCGACGTGGCGACCGCACATCGGGCTCTCGGCGAGGCTTCCTATGCCCTGACAGAATCCGAGCAGGCGTCGCTGGCCTCTCGCCGTAGTCTTTATGTTGTTTCAGACGTAAAACGAGGGGAGTCTTTGACGGCAACCAATATCCGCTCGATCCGCCCCAATCTCGGTATGGCGCCGAAGCTATTGCCGGCTGTATTGGGGTATCGTGCCGCGCGCGACCTGAAGCGCGGTGAGCCACTTGCGATCGACATGATTGACGGGTTCGAGGATTAGAGGCGGATGGAATTCGAAGAGCTCGAAAAAGCCTATGGGGCAGCGGTTGAACTGCACCAGACGGGCCATCCGGCACAAGCTATCCCGGTCTACCTCCAGGTGCTCGAACACTTACCTGATGTTGGTCAACTTCATAATCTTCTCGGCATCGCATTGCAGCAGATCGGGGATATTGAGAACGCTATCCCGCCACTCTTGCGGTCGGTTGAACTAGACCCTTCGCGACCCGACTTTCATTCCAACCTCGGGGTCGCCTTCAAGGCCCGGTTCAAACATATCGAAGCTGCAGCTGCGTTCCGCGAGGCGATCAAACTTGAGCCCAATTTTACCGATGCACTAACCAACCTTGCCGCTCTTTTGCTCGATTGGGGAGAGCTTGAGGAAGCGCGCGAAATGTTGGAACGCGCACTGGAGCTGGAGCCGGAAAATCCGAACGCGGCGATGAACTACGCCAACTTATTGCGTCATGAGGGCGACGTGCTGGAGGCGACCGTGTTGCATCGCCGCGCCGCCAAGGCCATGCCGGATTCGCCGCAAGCGCAAATCAACCTTGGCACCACGCTGATGGATCTGCAGGAGCACGACGAGGCGCAGACTGTGCTGCGCCGAGCGTGCGTCTACGATCCGCGTGTGCCCGAGGGGTATAACAATCTCGCCTTCGTTCACATCAACCGTCAGCAGTTTGGCGATGCCGAGGCGAATTTTCGCCGGGCGACCAAACTACAGCCACATTACGGCGCCCCCTGGATGGGCTTGGCCGAGGTCTACTACCTCCAGGACATGGTCGAGGAGGGGTTGAAATACTCGACCCATGCGGTTGAGTTGACCAACGACCCGCAGGCGCGCTGGCGGCGTACACTGCATCTGATGGCCGCCGGTCATATTGAGGAATGCCTGGACGACCGCGAGATCCGGTTGGAGAAATCCGACCGTATCCGGCGCATCGGCGTGCCGCCCCGCTGGGACGGTGAGCCGCTTGAGGGCAAATCGATGGTGATCTGTGCGGAAGAGGGAATTGGTGACGAGATCCTCTATGCCCATTGCATCCCGGATGTGATTGCGCGCGCTGAATCTTGTTACATCGAATGTGATCCACGTCTGGTCGGGATCTTTCAGCGCTCATTCCCCAGCGCAATTGTGCATGCCTTCGTGCGAACTGGCACCAAATTCAAGCCGACCCAAACCTACGACTGGCTGCCGAAGGACCCGGCGCCGGATTACTATATCGACATCTCCAGTCTGCGCCGCTTTTACCGCCGATCGCTCGCCGACTATGACGGCACGGGCCCGTATCTGGTGCCGGACCCGGTGCGGGTCGCCGCGTGGCGTGCCCGGCTCGATGCGCTGGGTGATGGGGTGAAGATCGCTTTCTGCTGGCGAAGCCGCTTGCTGACCGATTTTCGCAACGTGCATTACACCAACCTCTCGCATTGGCGTGAGCTGATGAATATGGAAGGGGCGCACTGGATATCATTGCAATATGGCGAGGGTTGGCAGGAGGAGATCGAAGAGGCTCGCCGCGCGTTTGGCGCCCGGATCACGGTCTTCGATGATCTCGATACCAATGACGATTTTGAAAACATTTTTGCTCTAATTGCGGCGTCGGACCTGGTTCTCTCTCCAAGCAGTACAGTGGGCTGGGTCGGCGGTGCTATCGGCAAACCGACGTGGCAGCTTATGACCCGGCCGGCAGACATCAAGATGGGTGCGCCCTACTATGCCGGTTTTCCGAGCATGAGCGACTTCACCCGACAGGTCCTGGAGCCGTGGACCGTCGTGTTCGATCCAATGGCGGACGCGCTACGTAAATTCATTCAAGAGCATGTTGAATGAACTCGGCGCCGGATCCGAGACGAACCACTGCCATAAACCTGCATAAAACTGGACGCTTGGGTGAGGCAATTGCGGCCTATGAGGTGCTTTTGGCCGAAATGCCAGAGGATGCGGATCTGTTGCATCTGACCGGGCTTGCTCGACACCAGTTTGGTGATGATGTAGCAGCGGTCGGTTTGATCCGCCGCGCCATTGCCAGGCGAGTGGATGCGGCCGATTTTCACAATCACTTAGGCTTGGCACTCTCGCGGCTCGGCAGGGCCGGGGATGCGGATACCGCGTTTCGGCGATGCCTGCTGCTGGCGCCGGGCATGGCGCTCGCCTGGCATAATTTGGGCTTGGTGGCGGAGCAGCGCGCCCGCGCTGATGAAGCGATCTCGATGCATCGCCGTGCCGTGATCATGCGCCCGGGCCTTGGCGCGGCTTGGGATCGGTTGGTTGGTGCCTTGCGCGTGAAGGGTGACGCCGAAGCCGCTGAGACTACCCTGGCGCAAGCGCTGAAAGTAACCGGTGGAACAGCTGGTCTCTGGTTCCAATTCGCCAATTTACGCACGGATTTGAATGACCTAAGCGAAGCGGAGGCCGGGTTTCGCCGGGCGCTGGAACTCGACCCCAATCTCACAGAGGCGGCAGCCAATCTGTCGAACCTGTTGCGAAAACTTCGGCGACGCGACGAGGCCGGAGCTGTTTTGCATGACGGCCTGGGGCGTATTCCGGGGCACGCCCGGCTTTGGTCGGCGCTGGCTGCCGTCGACTTCGAGCGCGATCAGCTGGATCAGGCTCTCATCCAGGCCCAACGCGCCTGCGTGCTTGAGCCCAGGTTGCCGGATGGCCCGGCCAACCTTGCCCAGTCATTGCATGCGCTCGGTCAGTGCGCGGAAGCGGCACGGGTCACGAAGTGGGCTCTGGCGATCGATCCTTGCGACCGCGCCCTCCACCTGAACCAGGCGACGCATCTTCTCGGCGCCGGGCAACTCAGGGCTGGGTGGCAGGAATACGGGTGGCGGCTCGGCGGCAATGATACCGGGCTCCCAGAGGCGGTCTGGAGCGGACCAGGCGATAGCGGCCGGCGCTTGCTGGTCTTGGCCGAACAGGGGTTGGGTGACGAAATCGTTTTTGCAAGTTGCTACCGGGACCTTTCGATTGAGCTTGAATCGGGGCACCTGGACAGCGTTACCGTTGAGTGCGATCCGCGCCTGCTCGGGACCATCGCCAGGTCCTTCCCGAGCCTCCAGGTTATCCCCAGGCGGCATACACGAGAGATCGGCGAGGCTTCTGTAGATTACAGCGACCTGGTTGCTGAACATCGGATCGATCGACGGATATCGGCCGGCAGCCTACCGGCGATTTGGCGGCAAACGATTTCCGAGTTTCCTGATCCCGGCGCCTATCTGCAAGGCGACCCGGAGCGCTGCAGCGATTTGGATAAGTGGCTTACTAAGCTTGGCCCGGGTCGCCGGATCGGTATCTGCTGGCGTTCGCGCCGGGACAGAGACCGGGACCGGGTGCTGTACCCTCGGCTCGACGATTGTGCTGGGTTGATTGCGCAATCGGGAGCGGTTTTCGTCAATCTGCA
>JABIRP010000293.1 GCA_018699735.1 Rhodospirillaceae bacterium
CCGTTTGTGCGCCAAGGGCCACTCACCTTAAGTGCATCCGGTCGGGCGCCGGTCCAAGCTGTGGCGAAGTCGGTCGCCAACGGGTCGAAACCTTCCAGCCCGAGGTCCGCCGCAATCGCCCGGTGCAACGAGGCGTCTCCGCCCTTACCTTCAACCCGAGGCACCCGGGCAAGCGCCACCAGCAAATCCACGAGCAATCCGTCTTTCGGTGAGGATCCGAGGATGTGAAGACCATCTCGGATCTGCAGTTCCTTCAGCTCACAAAGATGGTTATCGAGCTTGGCAAGTTTCTCGTCTTCGCCGTCGCCGGGCGCAATGCCGCAGTCGCGCTCCAGGCCCAGATGCTCGGCAAGGTCCACAATCTCGCGGCCGAGCAATTTCAGACGGCGCGGATCGAGGCCGGATGCCTCGTAGTATTCGTCGACCAACACCTCCATTTCTTTCAGCGGACCGTAGCTTTCGGCCCGGGTCATTGGTGGGGTCAAGTGGTCGATGATGACGGCGGCGGTCCGGCGTTTGGCTTGGGTGCCCTCGCCTGGATCGTTGACGATGAAAGGATAGAGGTTCGGCAGTGGCCCAAGGGCGACCTCGGGCCAGCATTCGGATGACAGCGCCAAGGCCTTGCCCGGCAGCCACTCCAGGTTCCCATGTTTGCCCAGATGCACCACCGCGTCGGCGCCGAAGCTTTTTCGCAGCCAGAGGTAAAACGCGAGATAACCGTGTGGCGGCACCAGGGCCGGATCGTGGTAGGTCGCCTTCGGGTCGATGTTGTAGCCGCGCGCCGGTTGGATGGCGACGAGCGTGTGACCAAGATCGAGCACGGCAAGTCGGAAGGCGCCGTCTCGCACGAACGGGTCGGTCGCCGGTGCACCCCAGCGCTCGGTTACTTGTGTTTGTACAATGTCAGGCAAGCCGGAGAAAAACCGCTCATAATCGGCGAGCGCCAGCTCAGCGCCACCGGTGCGAATGATGTCGTCACCGACCTTGTTGGTCGGGCCGGCCAAAAGCCGCGCCATAAGCGTCTCGCCGTCGGCCGGTCTGTCGGAAACCTCGTAACCTGCCGCCGCCATCGCCTCCAGGATCGCAACGGCCGACGCCGGTGTGTCGAGCCCGACACCATTGCCGAGCCTCCCGTCACGGTTCGGGTAATTCGCCAAAATCAACGCCACCCGGCGCTCTGAAGTTAGTTTGGCCGCTAGCCGGGCCCAGGCAGCAGTCAGATCGGCGGTGAAAGATATACGATCGGCCACCGGCTCGTAGGCGACGATGCCGCATTGGGTCGCTTCGTCGTAGCGGGATTCGGCCTTGAAAGAGAGGGCGCGCGCCAGAATGCGGCCATCGACCTCGGGTAAGGCAACGTTCATGGCGATATCGCGGGCGCCGAGACCGTGACTCCCGGCGGCCCAGCTCTCGCGATCCGAGCCGGAGAAGACGATTTGGAACACCGGGCAATCGCTGGCCGTGAACGGCCCCTCGGCTGTCGGCGCGCCAGGTTTCGAGGTGGCGAACCCGGTAGCGTTCAGGATCGCTCTCGGGGGGGTCGTCGCCAAAAACTCTTCGACTAGAGCGGCTGAAACCGGATCCTTCAGGCCAGAGACGAAGATCGGCAGAGCCCCGAGGCCACGCTCCGCCAGGGCCGCGATCAGCGCGTCGACCGGGGCCGTGTTCCCAGCCTGCACCAGGGCCCGGTAGAAGACGATTGGAACCACAGCAGCTTCGGCCGGCCAATGCGCCCGGACGGCGCTCAAATCCGGTGCGGCATCGCCCGGCCAATATAGCCCGGCCCGCATCAGGGGCGCCGGCTCACGCCAATCCAGGTTTCGGCCGATGAGGGTTGCTGCCGAGGCGAGCAAATTGCCGGCATTGTCGACGCCGCCCTGGACCAGATACTGCCAGAGGCGATGCACGGTCTCTGTCGCAAGGGTCGAACGCTCGCTCAGTTCCGGGTCCGGCTGGTCGTCACCCGGAAGAAATGCCAGTTGAATACCGTGACGCTCGGCCGCCATGGCGATCTGCTCGACGCCATAGGGCCAATAGCCGGTGCCGCCAATCAGGCGCACGATAACGAGCTTGGCATGCGCGATAACCTCCTCGACGTAAAGATCGACCGACATGTTGTGCGACAGCTGCATTAGGTTGGCGAGGCGGAGGCTCGGGAAATCGCCCGCCATCCCACCCGCCAGCCCGCCCACCATGCCACGTCTCGCCTCAGCCAGGCAGGCGAGTTCGGTATCGGCAGCAGACAGAATGACGATATCCCCTGGTGTCTGACCAAGGTCGACCGCCTCCGCCCCATCGGCGATCGCACCCGGTTTCGCGGCTAGGAGGTGCATAGCCTAATGTCCCCATTACCTCGTGCTGCGTCCCGGTTTGGCGATACCAAGACCGGGATCCAGGACTGCGGGCTCGGTACACGCCGCCCTGGGTCCCGGCTCTCCCGATTGTCGGCCGGGAAACGGTAAAATGGGGGGTTGCAGCGGGCCCAGGCCACCGCCCTCACCCGGCAATCGCCGCGGTGATGGCGTCCTGGTCCAGACCATGTTGGCCGATAACCACCAAGCGGCTCGCGCGCTTTTCCTCTGGTTGCCAATCGCGATCAAAATAGCGCTGCAGTCGGCCACCAACCGCTTGCACAACCTGGCGCATAGGCTTGCCCGGGACGTCGAGGAAGCCCTTCACGCGCAGAATGTCATGCTCGGATATCGCCGCCAGCAGGCGCGTCTCCAGCGCTGCCAAGTCCTCGATCGGGCCAAGCGGCAAGATGAAGCTGTCGAAATCGTCATGATCGTGCTCATGACCATCGTCATGGTGCGACGGGCGGGTATCGAGATCGTCTTCCGCCGCAGCCTCAAGGCCAAGTAACACGCGGGGGTCGAGCTTGCCATGGCTCGCTTTTATTGTATGGACCGACGGGCGCAGATGCTTGGCAACGGCCGCGCTTACTCGGTCAAGGCCGGCATCGTCCAGAAGGTCGGTCTTGTTCAGAACGATCATATCGGCGCATTGGACCTGCTCTTCAAACAGCTCTTCCAGCGGGCTTTCATGGTCGAGATTGTTGTCTGCCTCGCGCTGGGCCTGAACAGCGTCTGGATCAGAGGCGAAGCGACCTTCTGCGACCGCACCAGAATCGATCACCGCGACGACGCCGTCGACTGTCACCTGCGTGCGCACCTCGGGCCAACCAAAAGCGCGGACTAACGGTTTCGGCAAGGCCAGACCGGAGGTCTCGACGATGATGTGGTCCGGGCGCTGCGGCCGCGCCAGGATGGCCTCGATGGTCGGCAGAAAATCATCTGCGACGGTGCAGCAGATGCAGCCATTGGCGAGCTCAACCACATCGTCCTCGGTACAGTCTTCCATGCCGCATCCGACCAACAGTTCGCGGTCGACACCTAAGTCACCGAACTCATTGATAATGAATGCGAAACGCTTGCCGTCGGCGTTTTCGATCAGATGCCGGATCAGGCTGGTCTTGCCGGCACCAAGAAATCCGGTAATGACGGTGGCGGGAATTCGTTCGGCCATGGTTCGGTTCTCCCCAAAAGATTAGGCACACGAGTTAAAACACGCGCCACCGAACGGGAGACCCGCGCCCCAGCACACCCCGTGCCGGGACAGGCGACGTTGCGACGGCAGGTCTCCTGGCTTGGCGGTTCACCGCGACATGGCCGGCCTTCCCGGGCGGAAATTCAAGATTTGCCCAGTGACCCTCGAGGCGCTTTTGACCCTCGAGGCCCGTCGCTCACCGCCGACAGTTGCGGGGGCAGCCGTGGCCGGGCGGCTGCGCCCTCCACGTTCCCTCTTGGCCCCATATGGGGACCGTCGACAAGGGGTTAATTGAAGCGGTTGGGGGGTGAAGTCAAGGACGAGGGAGTATTTGACGAATGTATCGAGACATTGTTTCACTAGATCAAAGAGTTACCCATAACTACCATGACCTTGTTGTGAGAATTAGGGGGAATATGCCATGAGTTCCAACACCTTCAAGCCAACCAAACGCTCAAAAGTGAAACGCCAGCACGAGCGGGGAAAGTATGACCATGCAAGCGTCCATGCGGTGCTCGACTCCAATCCAATGTGTCATATTGGCTATGTCATCGACGGCAATCCCTATGTGACACCGACACTGCAATGGCGCGAGGGCGAGCGGGTCTATTTCCACGGATCCAGCGCCAGCCGCATGCTGCGTACGGTACGCGAAGGTGTGCAGGTCTGTCTGACCGTCACCAATTTCGATGGGTTCGTACTCGCGCGCTCACCAATGCACCACAGCCTCAACTATCGATCTGTCATGTGTTTTGGAACCGCCCATGTCGTCGAAGGCCGCGAAGCCAAAGAGGCGGCGCTGAAAATCATGATGGAGGGGCTCTTCCCTGGCCGTTGGGACGAAGTGCGCGGCAACAGCGTGCAGGAAATGAAAGCGACCATGGTTCTTGCCATGGATATCGAGGAAGCCTCCGCCAAGGTTCGCACCGGCATGCCGATCGACGACGACGAGGATTACGACACGGTCAACTCCTGGAACGGCGTGGTGCCGCTGGTGACCACTTACGGCAAGGCCGAGCCCGATCCGCGAAATCTTCCCGGGGTCGCGACACCGGCGTATTTGAAACGTCGGAAGTACCCGTAGCGAAAGGCTTCAGCCAATCACAAATGTTATCGCTTCCCGTACGCAGCGCAGCGGAGATCCGGGACCTCGCTGAAGAGTATTCTCCGGATCGAGATCCCGGTGTTGGCTTTGCCAAACCGGGAAACGGAATGAGTTGGATTCATCCGCGTCAACCCGTGCCCGGCCGCTCGCCGCGCAACAGACTTGGCAACTCGCCGAGTGTCCCCATGGCGTGGCGCATGAACAGTTTTTTTAGCCGAGGCATGCGCTGCACGGCACCGAGGCCGAGCCGACGCGCGGCCCGCAAGGCCGGAACATCATTCGAGAACAACCGCGTCAGAAGATCCATCGAGGCGACCATCGTAGTCACATCGAACCGTCGGGCACGCTGATAGCGTTGCAGCAGACCCGCCGATCCGAGATCAAGGCCCAGTCCCCTGGCTTCGATCAGGAGTTCAGCCAGAACCGCGATATCGCGCAAACCCAGGTTAAGGCCCTGACCAGCAATTGGGTGGATCGCATGCGCCGCGTCGGCGATCAACGCCAACCGATCTCCGACATAACGTTCGGCATGGGACATCGAC
The DNA here is from genome assembly GCA_018699735.1 of Rhodospirillaceae bacterium. Taxonomy (GTDB): domain Bacteria; phylum Pseudomonadota; class Alphaproteobacteria; order Thalassobaculales; family Thalassobaculaceae; genus JABIRP01. The sequence goes on from JABIRP010000293.1 coordinate 5,194, forward strand.
AAGGGATAACACCAGCGCCGACCGACCAGCGACAGAGCGCCGAGGGTGTCACCAAAGCGGTGGGTCAACTCGCTATTGAAGGTCTGCTCATCCATGTCCGCCAGCGCCCGCGCGACCGCGTCACGCTCGCTCCAGACAACTGAAGAGCAACCCCCGTTCAGAGGCAGCAATGCTAGTGGGCCGCTCGGAAGAAAGCGTTCGTGGGCCACATTGTTATGTGGCAGTTCGTGGGCAACGTTGCAGACCACGGCGGATTGGCCATAGCCCAACCGGGTCGAGCGAATGCCGGCCGCCTCGCGGGTTGGTGAGAACTTGCCGTCGGCCCCAATCGCCAGCATTGCCCGGATCTGCCGGCCATCCGACAGATCAACACTGACCCCACCTTGATCAGCCACGACCGCCGCGACATTGGCCGGGGCAACGTGGGTTATGCCCCGGTCGCCCAACTTGTCCATCAAGGCTTCTCGAATCGCACTGTTCTCAACGATAAAGCCCATCGGCCCATCGCCAACATCTTCGTGATCGTAGTGCAGGAACAGGCGCGAGCCGCCGTCCGACACCCGGATATCGAGGATCGGGCAGGCCGCGGCCTCCATCATGTCCCAGAAACCGAGCGCCTCGTACATGCGCTGACAAGCGCGCGCGAGCGCCGTGGTCCGGCCATCAAAGTCGGCCTGGGCGGCGCGGACTGGATCCTCGCGATCCACCACGGCCACAGAAATACCACCAACCGCGAGCGCATGCGCCATCGTCAGACCGGACAGACCGCCACCGACGATCGCCACATCAGCCCGCAATTCACTGGTGAACCCGCTGCTGGACATCGTATTTGGTCCTCCGCCAATTCGCCGCAACTTCCATCACAAAATCACTGTCAATTACATAGACCGAAATCGCGTGACAGACCATGCGGCGGATGGCGTCATGGCTTCTATATTGAATGCCTAAATATTAGACAGCAAGATTTTACTGTATAAAAAATAGGCATTAAGAATGTGATTCCAACACCCCAGCATCTAGAAAATTCATCTTAACTAATTGATAATTAACATTATTTTATCTTAATAAATTTCCGGCACGCTTCTTGAAATAGGAGGGTATCTGGCTCGGCTATCAGCGATGTCGCTGTGTTTCACCGGGCCGTGTCTAGGAGGACAGGTGACATGCAGATGGTTGTGGCAATCATCAAGCCCTTCAAGCTCGATGAGGTCCGCGAGGCACTCACCGGGCTCGGAATACAGGGATTGACGGTCGGGGAGGTCAAGGGCTTCGGGCGGCAGAAGGGGCAGACAGAAATCTATCGCGGTGCCGAATACGCGGTGAACTTCATACCAAAGGTCAAAGTTGAGATCGTGGTGACCGACGACCAGGTCGACCAGGTGGTCGAGGCAATCCAAACCGCGGCCGGTACCGGTCGGATCGGTGACGGAAAAATCTTCGTAATGGCGGTCTCGAAGGCCGTGCGCATTCGCACCGGCGAAACCGATTCGGACGCGCTTTAGGCGCCCGCTATAGGAGCATCAAGACATGAAACGCTTTCTTTCGTATTCCTTTCTGGCCGTGGCTGTGGCGATCGCCACAGCCGGGCTTTCCAAATCGGCATCAGCCGAAGTGTCGGCCGAGACCGCCTTCATCCTGAACAGCCTATCCTTTCTGATGCATGGCTTCCTGGTGATGTGGATGGCCGCCGGTTTCACCATGCTTGAGGCCGGGTTGGTGCGCACCAAGAACACCACCATGCAATGCACCAAAAACATCGGGCTCTATTCGATCGCCGGCATCATGTACTGGCTGATCGGCTACAACCTGATGTATTCCGGTGTCGATGGCGGTTTTATAGGCTCGTTCTCGCCGTGGGAGGCGAATGACGCGGCGATCACCGCCGACGGCTTCAAGGCCAACGAAAACAACCCTTATGCTTCGGGATCTGACTGGTTCTTCCAGATGGTGTTCGTCGCCACCGCCGCCTCGATCGTCTCCGGCACCGTGGCCGAGCGGGTCAAGGTCATACCGTTCTTGATTTTCACAGTGGTCCTGACCGGACTTATTTACCCGATCCAGGGTTCCTGGACCTGGGGCGGCGGCTGGCTCAATGCGATGGGTTTTCTGGATTTCGCCGGGTCAACTATCGTCCATTCGGTCGGCGGCTGGGCAGCCTTGACGGGTGCTCTGATCATCGGTGCGCGCAAGGGCAAGTTTAACGCTCAGGGCGGCGTCAACCCGCTGCCAGGCTCCAATCTGCCGCTGGCCACGCTTGGGACTTTCGTGCTCTGGCTCGGCTGGTTCGGCTTCAACGGCGGCTCGCAACTTGCCATGGGTTCGGCAGCTGACATTCGTGACATCGCATCGATCTACATCAACACCAACCTCGCGGCGGCAGCCGGCGCAGTCGTCGCCATCGTCGCGACCCAGGTGCGATACAAAAAGATCGACCTGACCATGGTTCTGAACGGTGCCTTGGGCGGTCTGGTCGCGATCACGGCCGAGCCCCTGGCTCCGACACCGGGTCTCGCCATCGTCATCGGCGGTATCGGCGCAATCCTCGTGGTTGTCGCGGTTCAGCTGCTCGACAAGCTGAAGATCGACGATGTGGTTGGCGCCATTCCGGTGCATCTAGTTTGCGGCATTTGGGGCACCCTCGCCGTCGTGCTGAGCAATTCGGAAGCATCGCTCGTCACTCAGGTGATCGGTATCGCCGCGATCGGCGTGTTCGTTACGATCGTGAGTGCCATCGGTTGGATGCTGCTGAAACTCACCATCGGCGTCAGAGCCAGCGAGGAAGAAGAGTATATCGGTCTCGATCGTGCTGAATGTGGCCTTGAGGCCTATCCCGAGTTCGGGACCGGCTCGCAAACCCTTTAGATCCTCTCTCCCTCACCCGCGCCGCACAGGTTCCGGCGCGGGTGGTTACTTCCAAGGCCCGGGCGACTCCCTGCCCGGGCCTTGTTTTTTCGTGACACCACATTTACGAAATTACATGAAGGTTGCCGCTTAACACTTTATTTTGTATGATTGTTTTTCCGCCTGCCCTCGGGTCGGCCGTTTTCTGACGCACGCTTTGGCACGGGCTCCGCGATGTTGAATCCCAAACTCGATACGCTGGATGAATATACTTTCTTTCGGTTGAACGATTTGCTTGGCGATATCAAGCCGAAGACCAACCGCGAACCGATCCTGTTATCTATTGGCGAACCACAGAACCAACCGCCGGCGCTGCTGGCCGAAACCATCGCCGCCAATGCCGACAGCTGGAACCGGTATCCTCCGCCGAACGGCGACGAACCGTTTCGTCTCGCAGTCACGGATTGGCTCACACGACGCTACCGTCTACCGGACGAATTGGTCGATTCGGACAAGAACGTCATTCCGGTCCCAGGCACACGCGAGCCGCTCTTCATGCTCGGTGTGCTGGCCGTCGGCGAGGAGAAATCAGGCCAGACCCCGGCCGTGCTGATCCCGAACCCGCATTATCATGTCTATCGGGGAGCGGCGATGGTTGGCCGGACCGAGCCGGTCTATCTGCCGGCCCGCGCCGAAACCAACTTCCTGCCGGATCTTGACGCCATCACGCCGGAAATTCTGGCGCGGGCGGCAATCCTGTACATCTGTTCGCCCTCCAATCCACAAGGCACAGTGGCGCCGCTGGACTATCTGAAGCGCGCGATAACATTGGCGCGCGAGCATGACTTCCTGTTGGCCATCGACGAGTGCTACGCCGAAATTTATCGCGGTGCTGAGCCACCAGGGGCGCTGCAGGCCTGTGCCGAACTCGGCGGTGGATTGGACAATGTCGTGGTTTTACATTCGCTTTCGAAACGATCCAGTGCGGCCGGCATGCGCTCTGGTTTCATCGCTGGCGACGAACGGCTGATCGCACGGTACACCCAACTGGTCACCTTCGGCGGATCGCCGCAGCCTCTGCCGATCCTGCGCGCCGCAACAGCACTCTGGCGCGATGAAGACCACGTGGTGGCCAACCGAGCGCATTACGCCCGAAACTTCACCGCCGCCCAGGAAATTCTCGGACCTGTGATGAACTACCACAATCCCGAGGCCGGGTTTTTCCTTTGGCTCGATGTCGGCGACGGAGTGGCAGTGGCCGAACGGCTTTGGCGTGAAGCCGCCATCAAGACCCTACCCGGCGCCTTTATGGCCAAAGAAGAGGCGGACGGAACCAATCCAGGCGCGCGCTATCTGCGGGTGGCGTTGGTTTATGAAGAGACACGGACCCGAGAGGGCTTAACCCGCATGGTCGAACTGCTGTGAGAGAGGATCTCTAACGATGGCGACATCCTCCGGACAATTCGATAGCCGGCGCCTAAGTAGCAATGGCAGCGGCCGGGCTAATGGCAGCAAAGGCGGGGGGTTCCTGCCCGAGAGCGCGGCCCGATTCCTGCGACGGCGCGGGCTTGAAATCCTTGGTTTCTCTTTGCTTGCCCTCGGAATTGCCGCCGCACTCGCGGTATTGAGCCACGACGCCCGCGATCCGTCGTTGAACGCTGTCGGATCGGCCGTTGCCACCAACCTCCTTGGTCAACCCGGCGCATTGGTCGGGGACCTATTGCTGCAGTCGCTTGGCCTTGCCACATCCATGCCCATAGTCCTGGTCATGATCTGGGGTTGGCGGTTGATGACCCATCGTCCCTTGTCCGCCCCTGCCCTGCGACTTGCTGGACTTCCGCTCGCGATCGTGCTCGCCGCTTTCGCTCTGGCGATCGTCCCGGTACCTGAGTTTTGGCAGCTTCGAGCTGGGTTTGGCGGGTTTGTTGGTGCGCTGGCACTCGCCCGAGCGGCCCCGCTGGTGACGGCCGTGCCGGGCGGTTTGCCTGGATTGACCGCACTCGCCGGCGGATTGGCCGCCGCACTCTACGTTTGGTCGCTGGGGGTTGGATGGCGTGAGTGGTTTGCCGCCGTCCGGCATTCCGGCACAGCGCTCAGCGCAACCGCACGCGCCGGCCTCAAAGGTGGTCTGCGGGGGAGCAAAGTGCTCGGCGACGGGATCGAGGCAACCGCATCCGCCGCCCGGCGACATCTTGATGGAGTTACAGCCCGGGTCGAGCCCAATCTCGGGCGCCTCGGCGGCGATGAGTTGACAGCGGTCTCGACCAACGACGATGCGGACCTTCGCGCACCGAGCCGGCCGCTAACTGTCGAACGCCGAACCGACCGAACAAGCGATGCGCCCAAAGAGAGCAAATCCGCGAAACCGCGAAAACCAGCCGCCAGCGAGGCCAAACCGGCCCAGCGCGCTCTCGATCTGGCGCCGCTCGGGGACTACCGGCCGCCGGACCTCGATGTCCTGGCAGAGCAAGATATAGACACCTCGCAAGCGCCCAGCCAAGACACATTGCAGGAAAACGCCCGCATGCTGGAGGCAGTGTTGCAGGACTTTGGTGTGCGGGGAGAGATCACCAAGGTGCGCTACGGCCCGGTGGTCACGCTTTATGAGCTCGAGCCGGCGCCCGGCACAAAATCCGCCCGGGTCATCGGGTTAGCGGACGATATCGCCCGCTCAATGAGTGCCATTTCCGTTCGCGTCGCGGTCGTGCCCGGACGCAATGCGATCGGCATTGAACTGCCAAATGCTCATCGCGAAATGGTGTTTTTGCGCGAGATGCTGGAAAGCGGCCCATTCGCGAAATCCGGTGCAAAATTACCGATCGCGCTCGGCAAAGACATTGGTGGCGGCCCAGTCGTGGTCGATCTGGCGCGTATGCCGCATCTGCTGATTGCCGGCACCACCGGTTCCGGCAAATCGGTGGGCGTCAACACCATGATCCTGTCGCTGCTCTACCGCCTGCCGCCCGAGCAATGCCGCATGATCATGATCGATCCGAAAATGCTCGAGTTGTCGATCTATGACGGCATTCCGCATTTGCTTAGCCCGGTGGTTACGGATCCGAAAAAGGCCGTGGTGGCGCTGAAATGGACCGTACGCGAGATGGAGGGCCGCTATCGCGCCATGTCCAAGCTCGGCGTCCGCAACATCGATGGCTACAACCAGCGTCTGGCCGAGGCCCGCAAGAAGGGCGAGGTGCTGAAACGCCGGGTGCAAACCGGTTTCGACGCCGATACCGGCAAGCCGGTGTTCGAGGACGAGCCGCTGGATTTGAACCCGCTGCCCTACATCGTCGTGGTGATCGACGAGATGGCCGATTTGATGCTGGTCGCCGGCAAAGACATCGAGGGTGCGGTGCAACGCCTGGCGCAGATGGCGCGGGCCGCCGGGATCCATGTGATCATGGCGACCCAGCGTCCCTCGGTCGACGTCATCACGGGCACCATCAAGGCCAACTTCCCGACCCGGATCAGTTTCCAGGTCACCTCCAAGATCGACAGTCGCACCATTCTTGGCGAACAAGGCGGCGAGCAGCTTCTCGGCCAGGGCGATATGCTCTACATGGCCGGTGGTGGGCGTATCACCCGTGTCCACGGCCCCTTTGTCTCTGATGAAGAGGTTGAGGACGTGGTCCGCCATCTTCGGGCGCAAGGTGAGCCGGAGTACGATGACAGCATCACCGAGGACGACGATTTCGGCGATCCGATGTCTGAAGTTTTCGGGAGCAGTGAAGGTGGCGGTTCCGGCGACGAGTTGTACGACCGCGCCGTCGCTGTGGTTGCCCGTGAAGGCAAGGCCTCCACCAGCTTCATTCAGCGTCATTTGAAAATCGGCTACAACCGCGCCGCCACTCTGATCGAGCGCATGGAATCAGAAGGCGTGGTCTCCAGTGCCAATCACGTCGGCCGTCGCGAAGTGTTGGTCGGCAATCATTCGGAGTAGCGGGCGAAGCCAAACCCCAAGCTATGTGCCAAGCAAATGTGGAGAGAGACCGTGCTCCATCCGGACGAAAAACTCCTCGACAGTGACCCCCTCGGGAGCGGCCCACTAGAGACTGACCGAGATTGGGTATTAGAGGCGGTTCAACGGATCGAGGCAGACTTCACCCGCTCCTCGGACACGCATTTAATCAAACTTGATCTGCCTTGGCTCGCGGCGTCCGGGATTGATCTTTACCTGAAGGACGAGTCGACCCACCCTTCGGGAAGCCTTAAGCATCGTTTGGCACGCTCGCTGTTCCTTTACGGGCTTTGCAATGGCTGGATACGTCCGGGCAAACCGGTTGTCGAAGCCTCATCCGGTTCCACCGCAATCTCGGAAGCCTACTTCGCCCGACTGCTCGGATTACCATTCATCGCCGTAGCGCCGCGAGCGACAGCGCGTCCAAAGATCAAGGCCATCGAGTTCCTGGGCGGGACGGTTGAACTGACCGCGCCGTCGGATATTTACGCCGAAGCCGGACGGATCGCCGCCAGCAGCGACGGCCACTATATGGACCAATTCACGTTTGCTGAACGGGCAACAGATTGGCGGGGCAACAACAATATCGCCGAGAGCCTGTTCTCCCAGATGCGTCATGAGCGCTATCCGGCGCCGACCTGGGTCGTGGTTAGCGCTGGAACCGGCGGCACGTCCTCGACGATCGGCCGGTTTATCCGATACCGGCCGAACGGGCTGGAAAAAACCCGGCTTTGCGTGGTCGATCCGGAGAATTCTGTCTTCTACGACTATTTTTTAACCGGCGACCGCTCTCTAACACTGGAATCCGCATCCCGGATCGAGGGCATTGGCAGACCGAGAGTTGAAGCGTCATTCATTTCCGGCGTGATCGACAGGATGATCCGAGTGCCGGACGCAGCCAGTATCGCGACAATACATTGGCTAGAGCGGGTACTCGGGCGAAAATGCGGCGGTTCGACCGGAACTAATCTTTTCGGAGCGCTAACACTTGCCGAAGAGATGATGGCCAAAGGGCAAACCGGCTCGATCGTGACGCTCATTTGCGACGCCGGCGAACGGTATCTCGACACCTATTTCGACGACGGTTGGATAAAGCAACAAGGCTTGCCGGTCGAGCCGTACCGCGCGAAGCTCGACAGCTTCGACAATCAACGCTGAATGGATTGGGTGACATACTCGGCAAATGTGAGGCCATGTATTTAAGCAATCATGACCAATCCCTACTCAACGGTGCCCACGGCGATGGTGCAGCCATGGCGGCGCGGATCTTGGTTGAATCCGCGAAACTGCTGGGCGCCGAACGCCTGATCGACGTTGCCTCGGCACATATTGATGGCTGCCTTTATCACGGTGACAGCGGTGTGCATTTCGCCGAGGCTCTGGTCTCCGGCAAAGCCCGGGTCTCGGTCGACACCACTCTCAACGTCGGCGCTTTGGATCTGCTGAACCCCAGGAACGTCCACCTCGACGACCACCGCCGAGACATGGCTTTCCGTTTGATGAAAGCGCATGAGGATATGGGTTGCCGGTCGAGTTGGACCTGCGCGCCTTATCAGGCCGGCCACCGCCCAGCCGTCGGCCAGAATATCGCTTGGGGCGAGAGCAATGCGGTGGTGTTCGCCAATTCGGTCCTCGGTGCGCGCACCAACAGATACGGCGATTTTCTCGATATTTGTTGCGCCATTACCGGCCGTGCACCGGAAACTGGATTACACCTGAGCGACAACCGCCGCGCCCAGATCGTCGTCGACATCACGGGCCTCTCCACCGAACTGCTGGCGACGGACGCATTCTATCCGGTACTGGGGGCGTGGTATGGCCGTACGCTCGGTGAAGCAATCGGGGTCATCGACGGACTGCCTGAAAACACCGGCGAAGATCGCTTGAAAGCGCTGGGCGCTGCCGCCGCCTCGTCTGGCGCGGTCGGGCTGTTCCACGCCGTTGGACTGACACCGGAAGCGCCGGACCTGGAAACCGCGCTGGCGGGCGAGAAACCGATCGAGACAATCCGGATTACATCCGAAATGATGCGGGCCGCTCGTGACAGGCTTTCGACCACGAGCAGCGGTAAGGTTGACGCGATCGCCGTCGGCAGCCCGCATTTCTCGCTGGAAGAATTCCGTGCGCTGGTCCGCGCGCTGGCTGGTCGCCGGTCGGCTTTACCGTTCTACGCTTGCACCGGGCGGCATGCGATTGAGGCTCTGGAACGAGAAGGCTTGCGCGTGCCGCTGGAGGCGTCCGGGATTATCTTGGTCGCCGATACCTGCGTTGTTGTCACGCCAATCTTGCAAGGCATAGACGGTGTATTGATGACCAACTCCGGAAAGTTTGCCCATTACGCGCCGGGCAATACCGGATACTCGGTTCTCTATAGCAGCCTCACCGATTGCGTCGAGACCGCCGTCGCCGGCCGTCTGATCCGTGATGAAGAGCATTGGCAATGAAGGGCGAAGTTCTAATAAGAGGCCAAGTTCTTGTAGAAGGCCGGGGCTCCGGCCCACTTCTGGTGCTCACGGCCCCCATCAGTTTTTGGGGCGGCGTCGATCCTGCGAGCGGCCGGATCATCGACGTGCGTCATCCTGAGCATGGGCGCTCGATTGGGGGCATGGCGCTGGCCTTGCCAGGCACAATTGGTTCGTCCTCGTCGGCTTCCGTGATGCTTGAGTTGATCGCGTCCGGACATGCGCCAGCGGCACTGCTGCTGGCCGAGGTTGACGCGATTCTGTTGCTTGGCTCCATCGTTGCCCGTGAGATGAGCCACACGCCGCCGCCAGCTCTGCGCCTGGACGGAGCCGGCTTTGCATCTCTATCCGGTCAGACACATGCAACCGTCGGCGTGGATGGACAGCTATCCTTCTGAGGTATTCGCGGTAGAATTGGGCTGGAAACATCCAATCGCGGGAGGCGACGATCTATACCAAACACACAGCCGATGTGCTCGGCAGTCCGATGGAAATGCTGGTCTTCGAACCCGAAGGCCCTGGCCCCTTCCCCGGTGTCGTTGTCGCCCAGCATTTGCCAGTGGCCCACGAAGGCCTGGAAAAAGATCCCTTCACCATCGACGTCGGCGACCGGCTGGTTGCCGCAGGCTATGCTGCGGTTATCCCCTACGTCTTCCATTGGTGGCCGCCTGAGACCGACGTGGCGGTCAAACGTGAAGAGTTTCGTGACGATCACACGGTCGCAGACCTGGACGCAGCCTATGGCCATCTCGCCGGCATGGCCAAAGTCGACGCTGCGCGCATCGGCATCATCGGCCATTGCTGGGGCGGCCGGGTCACTTGGATTGGCGCCTGCAACAACCCGGACTACAAAGCTGCCGTGATGCTCTATGGCGGCCGGATTAAAACCGGCATGGGCCCGGGCGCGGTCCCCGCGATCGAGCTTGCGAACCGAATACGCTGCCCAATCATGGGAATATTCGGCAACGAAGACGCCAACCCCTCGCCGGAGGATGTGAACGATATCGAAGCGGAATTGACCCGAGTGGGTGTAGAGCACGAGTTTCATCGCTACGATGGAGCTGGGCATGGTTTTCAGGATTTCTACAACCCCGACCGCTTTTGCCCAGAGCAGTCCGACGATGCGTGGGGAAAGCTGTTCGGTTTCCTCGACCGGAACCTGACGTAGCGGTTGGCGTGGCGGCGCGTAGTTGATGATCCAGCCGGGCGCCCATGATCGCTTTTACAATGACTTAACCGCCTTTGATCGGTTTGACGACGTCGTTGATTTCGCGGCCTACGTTCCGGTCCCGGAAGACTGGGCGGTCATGATCGCCGACGTCGAGGGTTCGACTGCCGCGATTGAGAGCGGGCGCTACAAGGACGTAAATATGGTCGGGGCCGCCTCGATTACGGCCGTCCTGAACACCCGTGGCGAGATCGAGTTACCGTATGTGTTTGGCGGCGACGGCGGCACGATCCTGGTGCCGGGCTCATTGGTCGATACCGCGTCGCGGGCACTGATGGATTTGCGGTCGGTCTCCCGCGAAATGTTCGGACTGGCGCTTCGGGTGGGTGCGGTTCCGGTATCGGACTTGCGGCGGAAAGGCGTAGAAGTTGCGGTTCGCAAGTTCCAGCTTTCCCCCGGCAATCACTTGGCGATGATCGCGGGCGGCGGTGTCGAGCGCGCCGACCGCTTGATCAAATCGCCCGAGACCGCCGAGGATTATCTTTTTCCGGAAGGCGGCGATGCCAGCCAACCGGTGCTCGACGGTTTGTCCTGCCGGTGGGAACCATTGATCCCGGGCAACGGCCGGATGATGAGCCTGATGGTCCAGGCGACTGGTGATGACGCAGGGATCCGCAGCGCAACACTAGCAAATGTGCTGGCCGCGATCGCCGAGATTCTAGGCCATGACCTGCGTGACAGTGCGCCTGCCAACACCCGGTCCATGCGGTTCAAATGGCCGCCCTCCGGGTTAGCCTTGGAAGCGCGCGCGACCGCCGGGCGCTCGGGTTTCTGGCCGCGCTATTTCGCGATCCTGACCTCGTCGCTCATTCAGGCGTGGTGCGAACGCTTCGACCGGCGGGCCGGATCCTACGACGCGCCGGTCTACCGCGAGGAGCTACGCGCCAATACGGATTTTCGAAAGTACGACGACATGTTGCGCAGCGTGCTCGACGTAACACCGGATCAGGCGACCCAGATCGAAGCTTATCTAGATACCGAATACGCCGCCGGTCGGATCGTGCACGGGGTACATGTTGCGGATGCGGCCCTGATGACCTGTCTGGTGTTTGATTTGTCCCGCAGCGAACACATGCACTTCATTGACGGCGGCGACGGCGGTTTTGCGATGGCAGCGACAGCACTAAAGGCGAGAGTGCAGGCCGGTTAAGCCTATTCCGCCGCCATGCTTGCAAATCCCGATCGTGCCATCGCGCGCGCCTGACAGGCCGTGCCGAAAGCCTCGAATATAAGACGATTGGCGCCCGCAATTGGCCGCGGCCATTCCGGATGCCATTGAACGGCAACCGCGAAGGCAGGCGCATCCTTGATCGAGATCGCCTCGGGGATGCCATCGGGCGCCCAGGCTTCGATCTGCACGCGTTCACCCGGCCGGTCGATGCCCTGGGCATGCAAAGAATTCACGATGATCTCGTCCGCGCCGACAATCCCGTGCAACACGCTGCCCGGCTCAATGCGGATCGGATGGGCGGGGCGATGCTTGTCGTCCATCGACACGTCCCGCCGCATGCGATGATCGAACTTATCGGGCATGTCGAAGATCCGCTGATGCAGGGTGCCACCCAGAGCCACGTTTATCTCCTGCAGGCCACGGCAGATGCCAAACACCGGCACGGCCTCTTCAAGACAGGCGATGATCAGGGCCAATGAGGTTTCGTCCCGAGCAGCATCGTGCAACGTGCCTTCGACACTGGGCGCGCCTTCATAATGATGAGGCTCGACGTTGGAAGCACCGCCCGTCAGCAAGACACCGTCCAGCCCGCGCACCAGCGCGCGCGAGTCGAGCAGGTCGCCGAGCACCGGGATTACGACCGGATTGCCACCAAAGGTCTCAGGGATACAGGAGAGGTACTTCTCCGTGCAGCGGTGCTGTGCGTGCTCCTCAAGCTTGTCGTAGCACGCAGTTACACCGATCAGGGGCTTTACGCCAGTCGCGGTCATCTAGTACCTCGCGGAATGGAAAACGGCAGACATCCGCCATGTTGATACAGGATTAGACCAGGTTTTGGTAGTCCCCGAATTTTGGTGACCCCGGAGTTTGGCGGTCTACTGCGCTCAGCGGCCCGGATCTGTAGGCTCGAATTTCTCGGTGTCGATCTCGAAGACCTTCGGGTCGATGATCACACCCGTGACCGGATTAAGCAAAGCGACCCGAACTTCGGTTCCTTGGGGGTCGGTGATCGTCCATTGCCGCAGCGACAACGGTTTGTCGGAAAACACCATGCGCACCGAGCCGGCTTCGGGGTCTTCGCGCATGCGCACGGTGACCCGAAGAACGCCGGCGTTGCGCTGAACCGAGACCACCTCCAGCTTGCCATCGTCGAGGGAGACGTTCTCAACCACCAACACCGATAGCGGCGTGGCGTCGAGCGGCAGAATACTGGTCTGCTCTAGTTCATTGTCCTGATAAACCAGTCGCGCACCATCGGCGACCAGGAGCAAGGGTGACGGCGCAGCATACTCAAACCGCATGCGCCCAGGCCGAGAAAGGTAGAGCATTCCGCGCGCGACATTGCCGTGGCTGGAGGCTTGCAGGAAATTTGAGCGCAACGTGGTCAGACCATTCAGGTATTTGGTCACACGCGCGACTTGCGCCTGATCTTGGGCGCTCAGCACGACCGCTCCGGCCGGTGATGCCATCAGGACAGCGACAAATAGAAATAATACGTGAATCATGACCTCACATTTGGCAGGCCCGCCCGCCCGATGCAAGTCCCTCAATCCTCCCGCGCCACAAAGTCGAGCGATTGAACCGCCACCCGATGCAGGTGCTTGCGCTTCAGGGGCGAGTTGACCAGACGGTTTAACGCGGCGGCCATCGTCGGCCCCCATGGCGCTTGCGGTTTGGCCAGCAATTCCTCGCGCATCGCCGTCGTCAGCTTCAGATAATGGCAGGCGACGATATACTCGAACTCGCCATGGTCAATCATCGCGTCGAGGCGTTCCTCGACAAAGCCAGCCGGATTGGCAACCGTCCATTTATCGGTCTCCAACGTTGCGTCGACATAGGTCGCGTTCCGCCCGGTAAAGCAAGCCATCTGCAGCAAGACATCCGGCCAAAGATCCGGCCAGCGCTCCGCTTGCATCCGCCCGGCATTGGCAAAGGTGATCATATGGGTGAAGTCGAGCCAGCCGACATTATCCTGCACCGGCCGGTCGTGACGCAGAGAGTAGTTGAGCTCGAAATGCAGCATCTGCCAACACGACGCCTCCAGCAACGCGTGATAGAGCCCGATCGGGTCGGCCGAGGCGTCGAGACACAAGCTCACCGCCTTCTTCACCCCGGCGGTATGAAAATCAGCCGCTTTCGGCGTGCCAGTGCCAGACCCATCCCAGGCATCGCGAGCCGGGCGATAGGCCGAGAACTCAGGGATAAGATCCTCGCGCCGGGCGAAGACCATACCGCGCACCAGCATCAGATAGACCGGCTCGGCCATCTCCTCGCCCAGGGCCGCGATTAGTTCCGGCGCCTTGCGGGAATAGATCATGGAATGACCAAAATCCTGATAATGCGCCGCCGCTGCCCGCGCCAGAGGTTCCGCCAACGCCTCATAGCCCGGCCCTGCGATCGCACCCCGCACTTGAGCGATGGCCGAGGCCTCGTCTTCGGTCTCGATCGCCTCAATCAGTTTGCCAGGATCGAAATCAGCTGTGCCCTCAGGATAGGGATAGTGACCCCAACGCATGGTGTCCCAAGCAAAATGTCCAACCGCCTCAACCAGCGGGATCAAGCTGGTCGCTTCGTCCTTGGCCGTGCGGGCCCTGAGAGCCAGCCAATCCGGAGCGGCGGCCAGCGCATGGGTGGCGCCGAACTCGAACTGATCATGGGTCCAGCGGATTGCCTGACGCACGGCTTCCAACGGGTCACCACCCGCCTTGGCGAGGCGTGCGATTTCGCGGGCCATACGGTCATATTCGTGACGCGGAAAACTGTCTTTCAGATTGGCGAGTGCCGCCGCGATCCGCTCGCTCGCCGGCGCTTCAGAGACATCGACCCAAACCGCGCCATCTCGAACCTCGGTCGGGTAGGTCCTGAGCGTATCGCCGCCCAGCATGTTCTCACCGGTCTCCAGATCGAACTTCCAATTGTGCCAGTTGCAGGTCAGCACGCATTTGCCGTCCAACGTGCCTTCCTTCAGGGGGTATCCTTCGTGCGGGCAGCGGTTGTTGCACGCGAGCACGCGGCCGTCATGCCAAAACACCGCGAGTTGCTTGTCACCGGTCTTGAAGATCCGAGAGCCGTCGGCCTGTAGGTCGGCAAGCGGCATCGCCTTGACCCAGGCGCTCTCTGACATGGTTTGTGCTCCCTCCGGCATACGTCCCTCCTCGGTCGATCACCAGCGCGCTGAATTGCGGCCCTCGAAGCAAGGTTATCGTGATCAATTATTTTATCAAGTAATATCTTGTTTATAATATTTTCACAACCGACATCACTCGATAAACAGCTCATTCGACCGCTTACGCCCCCGATTTCGCCCCCGGGTCACCAAGATCAAAAGCAGCCCCATCACGCCGAGCACCACGAATGCCGGGGTCAGGAGAACAGATGTGATGATCGGATGCCAAAGGTAGGGATGCACATGGCGAGCGATCGCCGGCTCAGCCAATTGCAGACTGTCTCTGTGCAGGCTGAACCAAAGCTGGCCGGTGTCGGTCATCATCATCGCCCCGCCGGTCGCCCAGGCGTACAAATCCCGCACCAAGACGCCGACGGCGGCGGCGACCAGGATCCAACCAATGATGCGAAACATATTACGCATGCAAATTCCCTTGGGTTCCGCATCGCGGAAGGGTTCAACTCAACGGATAGTTAAGCACACATCCGTCATGCGGGCGAGACCGGGCGCCGACTTGGTTTTATCGGGGTCCCTGGGGGCGATATATGCGGTCATTTAGCGGCGTTGATTTGCGGCATCGCGTTTTGTATGGTGCGCCGCCCGCCGGGTCCGGCGGAGCGATAGGCCGGAGGGATGGCCGAGTGGTTTAAGGCGCTCGCCTGGAAAGCGTGTTGGGGGCAACCCCTCGAGGGTTCGAATCCCTCTCCCTCCGCCAGACTTAATCCCAACCGTTCAATCCCGCAATGAAGCAAGGCACTCACAGACTTGGTCCGCGACCCGTTGGTCTCGGGCGATCAGGATCCTGTAGCGCTTGGGATAATCAGCAGGGGACCGCACCAGGAATCGCGGCCCAGGGTCCACGGCCCAAATGTTGGATTTGGCGTCCGCCGGAGTATCGAATTTTACGCAAACCGCGCCGGTAGCCTCGGCGACGCCCCATGGTCCGGCGAAATCGTGCAGGGCGACCCACGGGCCGATATAGGCGTCCCAATGCCCTTCGAGCATTGCTGCGACCGCTGCACCATTGGACCCAAGGCCCTTGTCCATCGCCCAGGCGAACGGTTGATGCTCCGGGACATTCAAATCCAGCGGCATCGGGACGCCCAGATGCCCCGCATCTTCGAGCCTTTGCCGTGTCGCCCTATAGGTCTCTTGAAACAGCCGATAATGGCACACGATCCGCAAGGTCCCGGTTGCTTGATGTTGGTCAACTGCAGGGGATTGCGGTCGGTCGATCCGGCCGACAAGGCATTTGAACGGATGATAGAAAGCCAGAATGCCCATCACGATCCGTCCCCGGCGGGACACCGCGAACAGGGAGGTATAATCATGCTGCCCCCTGATATAAGAGAGCGTCCCGTCGATCGGGTCGAAGATTGCCGCGAGCTCGCCCGTGTCACAACCATGCCCGCGCAACAGGTCCGTGTCTTCCTCGACCAGAAAGCCCAAGTCCAAATCAGCGGCAAGCAGCGCCCGCGTCACGCG
>JABIRP010000294.1 GCA_018699735.1 Rhodospirillaceae bacterium
ACTTCCACCACATCATCCGCCATTGCGACGCCATGTAGTAGCGTTCCTGCTCCGCCGTCAGCCGCTCGTCGACATACGGATTGAAGGCCTCTCGGTTGACGTAGTGGGGAACCGGATCGCGATCTTGACTGGTCGCACTCATCGGTTCGCCCCCCCGCCAAGCCGGATCCGCGGGTCGAGCCAGGCAAGCGCCAGGTCAGAGATGAACATGCCGAAGACGGTCAACATCGCCAGGAACATCAGGAAGGACCCGGCGAGATACATATCCTGGCTGCGCAACGCCTCGATCAGCATCGGCCCCGTGGTTGGCAGCGACAGAACCATCGACACCACAGCCGAGCCGGAAATCACCTGAGGCAACATATTGCCGATATCGGCGACGAACGGGTTCAGCGACATGCGCAACGGATATTTGATCAAAGCCCGAAACGGGCCGAGGCCCTTGGCTTTGGCGGTGACGTAATACTGTTTTTGCAGCTCATCAAGCAGGTTTGCTCGCAATCGACGGATCATCGCGGCGGTCCCGGACGTGCCGATGACCACGACCGGAACCCAAAGATGCTCCAGCACTGAGACGATCTTGTCGAACGTCCAGGGCTTGTCGATATAACTTGGGTCCATCAACCCACCGATCGAGGTCCCAAACCAGACGTTGGCGAAATACAGCAACACCAAGGCCAGCAGGAAGTTCGGCGTCGCCAGGCCGATGAAACCGATGAAAGTCAGCCCGTAGTCACCAATCGAGTATTGCCGCGTGGCAGAGTAGATACCGATCGGGAAGGAGATCAGCCAGATAAAGACGATGGTCGAAAAATTGAGAACCACGGTCAGGAACACGCGATCGCCGACCACGTCTGTCACCGGCAGCTGATACTCGAATGAGAAGCCGAAATCACCGTGCAGAAGCCCGAACGCCCAAAGAAAATATTGCTCGACCATGGTCTTATCCAGACCGTACTGGATCTTCAGCGCTTCGATGCGGGCCGGGTCGACTTTCTCACCCTGACTTTGCAATTCGGCCAGCATGGTTGACAGATAATCACCCGGCGGCAGTTGGATGATGACAAAGGTGATGACGCTGATGGCAATCAGCGTTGGGACCATGACCAGAATGCGGCGTGTGATGTAACCCAGCATGATATCCGCCCTAGTTCGTCGCACGGGCGGGCTTACCGCCAGGCAACGCCGCTGATTTCTTGGGCTGCTCGGAGAACCAGAAAGTATCCGGCCGGTAAATACCGAAATGGGCACCGGGGTCCCAGTTGTAGATCCCGGTCTTGGGTACGTTGTGCAGGGTCTCGGAAACCACGACCGGCTGCAGCACCCCGGAAATCAAGCCGAGGGAATAGACCTGATCCGCATGGATCGCCAACATTTGCCGCCAAACATCCTCGCGTTCGGCACTGTTTCGCGACCGCCGCCATTTGACGTAGAGCGTCATCAGCTGTTTCGGAACCGGCATATCGATTTTCAGGCCCGAACGGCCACTGGTTTCGAGAAACTGTCCCCATTTTGGCCACTGCAATTGGCTTTGACTGGTCGGTGCAAATTCCGAAGGACTGGAATCCGGCGTCGCCAGGCCATTCTCGACCCCGAACCAAATTGACATGAGGGTATCGCCGGCAAAAATCCGGCTGCGGAACACCGTGCGCTGCGACGGCCGGGTGAAGAGTTTTATCCCAATATCCATCCAGCCATCGTGGATGAGCTGTAGGACGTCGGTTTGCTCCGTGCTCTCGCCGGCGGTCTCGACGACGATTTCCATCGGTCGCCCGTCCGGCATCAAACGTACGCCGCGGCTATCGCGCTTGGTCAACCCGATCTCGTCAAGCAGGCGGTTGGCCTGGGCCCGGTCGAATTGGGTCCAACTATCGCGGTATTCGGGCCGAAACAGGGGCGAGCTCGGCAGGACTGTATTGTTGCCCTCATAGGCCAGGCCAAAGTAGATCACCTGGTTGATTTCATGCCGGTTGATCGCCAGCGACAAGGCTCTGCGGGTCCGAACATCGCGCAACAGCTTGCGCCACACCGGGTCATTGGCGTTCAGATTCGGATAGAGCGCCAGATGCGCGCCCTTGGCGGTGCGCCAAAGCCGGGTATCGTAGGGAAATCTGTCTTCGCCTTGTTTCAGAAATGTGTAGTCATCGAACCTCAGATAGCGCGCCTGAAGGTCACTTTCACCGGTTCCGGTCTTGGCCGAGATTAGCTTGCTGTTGGCGAGTTGCAGGACCACCTGATCGGCGTAGGGAAGTTGACGGCCCATCGGGTCGACCCGGTGGAAGAACGGGTTGCGTGTGAAGACAAACCGCTCGGCCGGCGCCTTTGTGACAACCACCCAAGGCTGCAGGACCGGCAAGGCTGGATTGTCGTTGCGATAGAGATTGTCTTTTTTGTTATGCAGCGAAGCCCAATTCCGCCGGTTGGTGGATTTGACCTTGGCCGCAAGTTTCTCCGGCTCGGCGAATTTGGCATGAAACTGCTTCAGGTAATGCGCCGGGCGATAGAGATAAAGCGGGCTCGCACCAGCCAGTCTTGGCAGGAAATCCGGGTTCGGCAGCGCCCAAGCGTAACGCACCGTGCGCTCATCCAAGACCTCAAACACGGGCGGCTCACCGTCCACCTTCATGACACTTGGCGGGCCAGCCGGTGATAGTTTTTGGTCGTTCGCCACATCTTCCCACCAGTAGCGGAAATCCTCCGCCGTGAAGGGCTGGCCGTCCGACCATTTGTGGCCTTGGCGAAGCCGAAAGGTGAAAACCCGGCCTTCGTGCACGTCGATACTCTCAAGGATATCCGGCTCCATCGCGTAGCCGTCGGGCGCGTAACCGACCAGACGGGCGTAGCCATAAACCGTCATCTGCCGGGTGTCTTTGGATTTTGCCATCAACATATTGATGGTGCCGCCGTATCGCCCCAGTTCCAGACCGTACCGCTTGAAGTCGATTTGTAGCGGCGTCGCGGGCAGACGTTGGTCGACCGGCGGCAACGTACCCGCCGCCACACGGTCGCGCAGCACCGGAACATCGTCGACGGCATAGGCAACCGGAACCAAGAAGAGCATCAACGCAAGAACGGTCGCTCCGATGAATGCACGGTTCATTCGCCCCATCATGAGGCAAGCTTCAACGAAAGAGCCCGCTCGTCGGCGCGCACCATATGCTCATCACCGATATCAATCAGGTGAGGGTGGTGTTCGTCATCAACCGTGAACGGTGCCGGCCACTCTGAGGGGACCGAACGGCGCCCGCCCATCACCGCGTTGAAGTCGAGCGGATTATCGAGATCTGGATCTGGAACCGCCGCCAGGAGCGCCTTGGTATAGGGATGCACCGGGTTGGCGAACAACTCGTCGCGCGTGGCCAATTCGACGAGGCGTCCGGCGCACATTACCGCGATCCGGTCGGCGATATAATCGACCACCGCCAGATTGTGGGTGATGAACATGTAGGTCAGGTTCAGTTCCTGCTTCAAATCCTTAAGCAGGTTGAGAACTTGTGCCTGGATCGAAACATCAAGGGCCGAGACCGGTTCGTCACAGATCAACAACTTCGGTTTCAGCGCCAATGCCCGGGCAATGCCGATCCGCTGGCGCTGGCCACCGGAAAAGCTGTGCGGGTAGCGCCTGAGATGACGAATATCGAGGCCCACCAGGCGCATCAACTCACTGACCATCTCTCGCCGCCAGGCATCGTCTCCGATATTGTGGATCAGCAACGGTTCACTGATGAGGTCGAATACCGTCATCCGGGGATTGAGCGAACTGAACGGATCCTGAAAGACGAACTGCACTTTTTGCCGGAATTCGGTCAGGTCATCTCCATTAAGCGCCAAAACGTCGGTTTCACCCTCTTCGTCGGTATAGGTGACACTGCCGGCGTCAGCCGAAAGCGCCCGCATCACCACCTTCGACAATGTGGTCTTGCCGCACCCGGACTCGCCAACCAAGCCCAGGCACTCGCCGGGGCGAATGGCAAAGCTCACGTCATCCAGCACCAGCACGCTGGAGGGCTTTCCGGACAACCAGCCGGATCTCCGATCAGCGAAGCTTTTCGATAGACCGCTCACCTCCAGGATGGGTTTGTCTTTCAGTGCCTCCGGCATTGCCGCCGCGTCCGCCCGGGGCGCCAGAAGGTGGCCGGTTTCGTACTCGATATCGCGGAGCGGCACCAAGCGTTCTTCCGTTCCCATATTGAAACGCGGAACCGCAGTCATCAACGCTTTCAAATAGGGATGTTCAGGGTTGCGGAAGATATCCTCAACCGATCCGCTCTCCATCACCCGGCCGCGATACATGACCACCACTTCTTCGGCCATATTGGCAACGACACCAAGGTCATGGGTGATCATCAGGACCGCCATGCCAAGCTCAGACTGTAGATCCTTGATGAGTTTCAGGATCTGCGCCTGGATTGTCACATCAAGTGCGGTCGTCGGCTCGTCAGCAACCAACAGGGCCGGACGGCAAATCAGGGCCATCGAGATCATGGCGCGCTGGCGCAATCCGCCGGACAGCTCGAATGGATAGGTCGTCAGGGCCTTTTCCGGATCCGGAAAACCGACCATGCGCAACATGTCACGGGTCAACTCGCGCGCCTGGGCGCCATCGACATCCCGATGTAACGATAGGGCCTCACCGATTTGGTCGCCGATCGTGTGCAACGGCGACAGCGAGGTCATCGGCTCCTGGAAGATGATCGAGATCTGTCCCCCACGGATCTGCCGCATTTCCCGACCACCGGGCGGTAGGCGAGCGATATCGATCCGAATACCGGGGCCCGCTGGATCGGCCAGAAATATTTGGCCGCCCAGAATGTGGGCCGGCTTTGGCAGCAATCCCATTATCGCCTGGCTGACGACGGTTTTCCCGGAACCGGACTCGCCGACCAATGCCACGGTCGCGCCATGGCCAATCTGGAACGACGCGCCATCGACCGCGAGCAGGTGGCCCTCGGGCAGATCAAATCCAATTTTCAAGTCCCGAACCTGCAGCAGCGGGGACACCCTATCGCCTCGCATCAGCCCTCTTCCGGCGGTCGTATTTCCACACGCTCCGTCGCCCTCTTAAGCCCCTCTATTCCAGCGGCAGCGAAATTCTCAACCGTCACATCGGAAAGTGCAAGGTCGTTCGCGTGCACTGCCTCGGCCGTATAGTCCAGCAGGCGACGAAAATCATCGATCGTCGAGTCAATTGCGATCTTCGAACCACCGCCGCGGAGGACGAGTTGCATCCAGCCGTCGTCCTTCGGCTTGTGCTCACGCTCTTGCTCTCCGCGCTCCATTTCCGCCCGACTTGGCACTAAGCGACTTCGTTTGACGGTGTAGTATTTTAACGTCACCAGATCGAGCGATCCCCAAGCGATCGCGCGTCCAAGCGGGCCGACAATCGCGATGCCCTGATCGTCGGCCTCGACCCGAGAGACCGCCCGTTGCCAGGTTCTCAAAATATATCCGCCAAAAAGGATGGCAACGCCGCCGAAGATGAACTGAAACGTCGAGAGCATCGGCACCGAGGCCAGCGGCATGGCCACTATGGCAAATCCAACGCCGCCGCGCAGAAAGTCTGTCGTGAGCTCTTTTTTCGGATAGCGATGCGCCTCGGCCATGTGAGCCTAACCCTCCTCAAATACCATTGCCGCACCGAGAAACCGCGTCGCCGGATGGTCGGTCAGCTGGCGGAGGACCGGTGCCATTTCGCTCCACTCCGCTGCCTGCGTGACCAGATGATGGGAGAGAATACCCGTCGGTTCGCTCTTGTCGACCTTGCCGGTGCGTCGAGCCGAAAGATGAGCCACCAGCGCGTCAACCATCGACCCACATCCGATGAACCGTCGGTTGCCTCGCCAGTCCATCAGATCGACATGCGTGTTGACCTCAAGTAGGCCCGGAGCTGAGTTTGCCGAATGACGCGGGCCAAAGCGACTGAGGGCTCGGATGCCGACGTCAGGCAGGCTAATCACCAGAATCTCATTTATCCGGTTCCACGGCGGCACCAGACAGTTGATGACATCTGGTCCAAACAGGGACTTCAATCGATTCGAACTTGCAACTATTTCGTCAAGACAGCGTTCCTGAGCCCGGCTGGAGCAGAATTCGCATTTTTTCTCACCCGCCGCCGCATGGTTTGTGTGGGTATGCCCGTGGATCAGAAAACGAGAGTCGTCTGGAAGGCCTTGTAGTTCTGTGGCCAAGGTCTGATCGGCGTTCATGGGAACGACTGCGAACGCAATTGGAACACCGGCCTCGCCGAGGAAATCGGTCATCGGGCTCAAGTGCGGCGTCACGCATGCCAGATCATCATCTCGCCACCAGAGTGTCGCGATTTGATCGGCCTCGGCCCAACTATCGAGCTCTCGCGCCAATATGTCGAAAACAATCATCCGCCGGACGCTAGCTCGCGCAGGATCACTGCCGTGCGCTGAGCCCCCTCTAGATCAACACCGGCCACAACATGGCGGTCGGCCGCCACCGCTCGGCGCATGGCCGCGCCAAGAGTTTCGACCGTCAATTCGGTCTCGCGCACGACCTGCAAGCGGCCTCGCTCGGCCAGGAGATCGGCGCGCAGGCGTTGTTCGGTCTCAACCCCGCCCTCGAATGGCACGACGACGGCCGGTACGCCGGTTGCGATCAGCTCCATCACCGTATTGTAGCCGGCTTGCGAGATCGACAGTTTGGCTCGGCGCATCAGGCTCGGTAGATCGGGGCGTGAGCGCTCCACGATGACCCTCTCACCTTGCCCGGCGACCAGGTGCTCGAACACGTCATCCGGCATGTGATAGCCGGCCAGGAAACGCCAGCGTTGATCTTGAAACGGGAGCCTCTCACGGAGCCGGAATACCTCGGATATATAGTGCCGGCCAACCGCCCCGCCGCCAGCTGAGACAACAATCTCACCCGCGCCAACCGATTGCTCCGCGCCCCGACTATCTTCATCGGCACTATCCTCATCCGGGGTCACCACATAACCGGTATATTTGACGTATTGAGCGATCTCGGCATAAAGCGGAAAGGTGGTTTCCAAGGCAATCACCGAGGCATCGCCATGCACCAGAACTCGGTCATAAAATTTCTGCACGGTCTCGACGATTTCCTGGTTGCGGTCCAGCCTCGGCTTGGTCACCAGGATATCCCGCATTGAAGAGACTATCCCTGGGCGCCAGTCGGCCGCCCGCGCCCGCTCGAGCAACGGCAAAAGCTCGAAACGCATCTGACGCCGCCCGAAGGGAAACAATTCGGTCATCAGGACGTTTGGTCGCTCGGCCTCGAAAATTGCCAAAAGTTGCTCTCGACGCGCCGCCTTCCATACGTCATCGACCGGCGATCCTGTATCTCCGATCAAATTTTTGAAATCATGGTCCTCGGTCCGAACCGGCGGTAGCTGAATGAAGCGCGCACCCCCGATATCAAGATGCGGCACCGGCATGCCGCCGGACACGAATGCCACGTCCAGCCCTGATGCAGCCGCCGCCTTGGCGATCGCCCCCGCGCGCCGCAGGTGGCCGATCCCAAGCAGGTTCTGCACGTAGATCATCGCCCTTAACGAAGATTTGGGCACTGAATTCGCGGCGGGCATAGGTGTCTACCGGTCTGGTTGGAGGGATAGATTCAACCGATGTGGTGACACGTCTCCGTCGGCCGCGACAGAGAAAAGATGAGCCGCGTTCCAGTCAAGCCGTACTGGCGGCTTTCCGAGCATGTTCCAATCGAAGGCCAATGCCATGACCGCGCGGATGACGCCTTTGTGGCAAACGGCGACGATCGGCTCATTCTGGAAGCCGGTTTCGACCAGCCAAGGACCCAGACGGTCCTGCAATTGCCGAGGGGATTCACCTCCAGTTGGCTGAAAATCGCGACCCCGGTCCTCGTTCGAAGTCATTTCAGATCCCAGTTGACCTCGAAGAGCGGCGAGCGACTTTCCCTCCCAATCACCCCAATCCATCTCGATCAGACGTGGCTCAACGGTCGCGTCTGGGTGGCCCAACAATGCAGCCGTCTCGCGGGCTCGGCCAAGCGGGCTGGTCTGCCAGGAAAAGTCATCCAACTCCGGTGGCACCTGCAAGGCAGCAACCTCGACCCGGCCAGCCTCGCAGAGCGGTTGGTCCGAGTGGCCCTGAATTCGCCCGGCAAGGTTCCACTCTGTTCTGCCGTGACGGATGAGCGCCAAGGTCGTCATGCGCGTCCGTCCCCACGACCCGAAACAATGGAAACCAAAGCCTCATCAATCGCGTGCGCGGCGGACTGCAAGCTGTGCTCGGTGGCGGTGACCGCGCGGGCTTCTTCTGCCATTGCAAGGCGGCGATCGGAGTCCGCCAACAGGCTCGCCACCGCAGTCGCGAATGCCGGTGCGTCGCCCGATGACGTGAGCAGCCCAGTACGACCGTGTCGCACGATGTCCGGCACGCCGCCGGTATCGCCCGCAACAACCGGCAGGCCCGAGGCCTGGGCCTCCAAAAGGGCCATGCCGTAGGCCTCATTGATCGCCGGCCAAACCAGAAGATCGGCTGCGGCATAGATGTCGAATAGGGCTTTGGTCGCGAGCGCGCCGGTAAAAACGGTTCGGTCGGAGAAAGGTTCGAACAGAGCTTCGATGGCCGCGCGTTCGGAGCCATCTCCGACTACGATCAGTTGCCAATCATCACCCTTCGGTAACCGCGTGAGCGCATCAGCCAGAATCGCGTAGGAGCTTGCCTTATCGCCCTTGCGCATCATGCCGACCGCGAGCAGCCAAGGGTGGGCTTTCGACAATCCGAGGGACTTGGCGATCCGATCACGATCCACTGATTCACGGGGCAATTCATTCAAATCCAGGAACGGACGGATTTGCACATACCGCCCACCGGGGCCGAGAACTGGCTCCACACAGGCGCGATCGTGGTTGTTTAAACCGATCACTAAATCAGCTTGCTCGAGGGCTGCGGCTACAGCGCAATGGCCCGGATCCCACGGACTACCCGCCCGTTTCGGGGCGTGCGAGGCCTCGGCAACCACATAGGGGATGTTAAGTTCGCGGGCCACGCGCGGACCGATCAGGTCGGGGGCTTTGTAGTAGAGGTGGTACGTGAACCAGATTTCAGGGCGCCACCCGCCGGTCTCAAAGCGCCGCAGCAAACGTTCTGCCATCCGGTCGCCGAGTGCCGCGAGGCGCTCCTGGCGGTTGGTATCTCCGGCACCATCGCGGGTTCGAAAGCGGCTAGCCACGACAACGTCATGTCCGGCCCCGCGAAGTGCGGCCATGAGCAACCGAGCCATCCGCCGGTCACCCGATGGTGTCGGCCAATCAGGCGGTTTCAGTGGGGCATGGAAAGCGATTTTCACGCGGCAGCGTCCCGTTCTCCATCGGCCGTTGGCCCAGCGTTCGGTTCGAGACCGAAATGACCTTTAAGAATCCGCATTCCGTGAACATGCGAGAACCGGGCCACAAGATCCTCTCGCGCCTGTCCGCCCAGTGCCAGGCGTTGGGCCGGGTTCCGAGTCAGGTCCTCAATTGCCGACGCCAGTTCCGCCGCTTGGCCCGGCTCGACCAGACGGCCGTTGAACGCATCCGTGATGAACTCCGGAATGGCCGAAACCTTAGTCGAAAGGCAGCAGAGCTCCTGGCTTGCGGCCTCCATCAGCACATTCGGCAGGCCATCGCGATCGCCATCGTCCGCGACCCGGCTGGCCAACACGAACAAATCACTGGCACGCAAGACTTCAACCACTTCGCCCTGATCCAACGCGCCTTGCCATTCGACGAGGTGTTTGAGCCCGAGCGAATCGCTCAGCGCCTTTAAGGAAGACAAATCCTTGCCGCCGCCGACATGGGTCCAGCGCCAGGCGAGGTCCTTTGGCAGCACTGCCAGAGCACGCAGCAGGTCGTCGAACCCTTTCTTCGCCACCGCCCGGCCAACCGAGACCAATCGAATCGGATCCGCCGGATCGCTCCCATCTCGCGCCGGCCTTGGGGCAGGCGGTGCCGGAAATCGTGAGAGGTCGAGCCCGTGATAAACCAGCTCGACTTTGCCCGGCGCCAAGGCGTCCAGATGCTCCCAACCACTCCGCGTGCAGGTGACGGCCCAATCGGCCTCCGCCAGTTTCTCACGCTTCTCCCAGTCCGGTGTGGTCCAGATATCCTTGGCATGCGCCGAGACCGACCAGGGCAGGCCCAACATCAGAGCGGCATAACGCGCGACGGAGGCTGGCGTATGCAGGAAATGCGCATAAATTCGCGAAAACGCGCCCGGGCGTTCGGCCGCCAGCACTAGCGCCTGACCAAACCGCCGGCCGCGATTCAGGCTCGGGTCGCGCTTCAGATCAGCCAACCAGGTGTTTCTAGCGACAGCATATCCCGGCAATCGCCTTACCTGGCGCCATGCCGCTAACACCCGTCCCGGTTCCTGGTAGAGATATTCTGGAAGATAGATCACTGGCACGTCGATACGATCATGTAACGAATGCCGTTTTCGATCGGTAGGATAGCGCAGTGATACGATGCAGAACGTTAGGCCAAGTCTTTGAAGTTCAAGCAATTCTTGAGCGATAAAAGTTTCCGAAAGGCGGGGATACCCTTTAACGACAATCGCCGTCGGGTCGGATGTCCGCCGGGCTTTCGAACCCGTATCGCTTACCTGGTTGTCATCCACGTCAGGCCGTTTTGCGCCTTTCGCCTCGCGCGCCCAGCCTGCCGTTTTGGAGCCAACGCATGGTGAGCTGGTTGACCCGGTCGAGGCCACCCATCAGGTTCGGCTGGATCGCTTCCGAGGGTTTTGGTTGAGACGGCAGACGCCTGAGGGCGTTGGCCATCTCGATTGGGTCTCGGTCACCGTCGTCCACCATGATGTCGACCAAACCCAGATCGCGAGCCCGCGACGCACGAATATACTGCTCCAACCTAGGTTCGGTGCGCGGCAGGATTATGGCCCGCTTGTCAAAGGATAGGATCTCGCAGAATGTATTGTATCCACCCATCGAGACAATTCCGGCGGCCCTCGCCATCAGCGATTCGATCCGCGAATCGAAGGTGATCACCTCGACCCGGTCGAGCTTAGAGGCCCGCTCCTGGAAATCGCTTTGATATTCTGGGGCCATGAACGGGCCAAGAACGAGAAGCGCCGAATACGGTAAATCTCGATCCGTCTCGTAGGCGCGCAAAACCCAATCCATCAGCGTTTCCCCGTCACCGCCGCCGCCAGCGGTGACCAGGATGAACGGCTCTTCGACCAAATTGGGTGCCGCATAAGTCGTCGCGGCTGGTACAGTGCGCCGCAGATAACCGGTATACCGGGTCTTCATCCGCACACTCGCCGGCATGCGTAGCCCTTCGAACGGGTCGCACATCTCTTTCAGGCCGTATACCCAGATCTCATCGTAGATGTCGCGCAGCGCCGGCAACACGTTCTTGCGTTCCCATTCCGGCGCCAGATGCGCCGGCTCGTCCATCACGTCACGCAGGCCTAGAACCAGAGGTGTTCCTCTGGCCTTCAACATCTCGAGCGTCTTCTGAACTTCGCCGCGCAACCCCCAAGGCTCCTTGTCGACGATGAACAGGTCAGGATCGAAGCTTTCAGCGGTATGACGAATGATCGACTCGCGCAACTGCAGTGTTTCCTCGATATCGAGGTGCAGGTTGAGCGAGGTGTATTCGCCGTTTCGCAGCTTGATTACACCCGGAATGCGGACAAAATCAACGCGGGCCCGGAAATCAAAACTACCGATAATTGGCGAGCCTGAGAGGATCAAAATCGAGAGATCACTGGTCGCACCAACAAGCGAATGCGCAATCGCCCGGCACCGGCGAAGATGGCCGAGTCCCATGGTGTCATGGCTATACATCAAGATCCGCGCGTGACCGCGCGGGAACGCTGGAGCCTCACTCATCGAAGGTCTCTCCCCCGAAATCTTCCGGCCGACCGATGGTTCTAATAGCCTCGGTTTCGTGACCGTGCGGGACGGACTATGCCACAGGGAGGCCGTAGCGCCAAAGAGTTTGGGCAACAGTCCCGCAACTCGATTTACCAAGATAACGCCATAGGTTAATGTTTCGCGTGCCCTTCCAAGCCGCGAAATGACGGCCATTCGCTAGGAAGCGCACTACAGGGGGGGACTGATGGAACCGACTATCTTCCGGTTCATTTTTAAGTACAGCAAACGCCAGCAGATCTTTCTGCTGGTAATGACTCTGATTTCGTTTCCGTTCCTGTATTTCTCCCTCGACCTTCCGAAAACTATCATCAACAAGGCGCTTCACACTGAGCCAAGTTCGGTCCCGACTTCGATCTTCGGATACGAGCTAGAGCAAATCCCGTATCTGATGGCATTGAGTGGCGCATTTCTCATTTTGGTTTGCATCAACGGTGGGTTCAAATACTACGTCAATGTCTTTCGCGGTCAGTTGGGCGAACGCATGTTGCGTCGATTGCGCTTTGACCTCTATGCCCGCGTGTTGCGGTTCCCATTACCGCATTTCCGGCGCATCAGTCAGGGTGAGATTATCCCGATGATCACCGCCGAGGTCGAGCCGCTCGGCGGGTTCATCGGCGACGCGTTCGCCTTACCGGCCTTCCAGGGCGGAACCTTGCTGACCATTCTCATCTTCATGTTCGTCCAGGACTGGATCCTCGGGCTGGCGGCGATCGCGTTGTATCCGATCCAGATGTATGCCATTCCCAAGCTTCAGGCGCGCGTCAATGCCCTCGGCAAAGACAGAGTCCGCAACGTTCGACAGCTCTCAAACCGTATTGGAGAGTCGATCCAGGGAGTGCAGGAGATCCATGCCAACGATGGGGCCCGCTGGACACTAGCGGCCTTCACCGACCAGTTGGGTGTGATCTACGGCATTCGATACGAGATCTATCAGCGCAAGTTCTTCATCAAGTTCCTGAACAATTTCATCGCCCAGTTGACCCCGTTTTTCTTCTACTCGATCGGCGGCGTCCTGGTGATCAAGGGGCATTTGTCGTTCGGCGCCCTGGTCGCGGTTCTGGCCGCGTACAAAGACCTGTCAGCACCTTGGAAGGAGCTTCTGAACTACTACCAGCGCCAGGCCGACGCCCGCATCAAGTACGATCAGGTCATCGAGCAGTTCGACCCACCGGGCACCATGCCGGCCGAGCAGCAATTGGGAGAACCCGACGCTGAATTGACCTTCGACGGCGAATTGGTTGCCAACAATGTCACTTTGTTGGACGAGGAAGAAGCGCCGATTGTCGAGTCGATCAACCTGAAGGTCGAACCCGGGCGAAAGCTTGCGATCGTCGGCCCGAGTGGTGGCGGCAAGGACGTTGTCGCCATGTTGTTGGCTCGGTTGTACCTACCCAGCAAAGGCCAGGTGACGATATCAGGCCAAGACATGGCCGGGCTTGCGGAGGGAGTGACGGGGCGAAAGATCGGTTATGTCGGCCCCTCAGCCTACATATTCTCATCCAGTCTGCGCCATAACATCCTGCTCGGCGCGATGCATGCGCCGCTATTGCCCGACGAAAACGAATCCGGGGCAAGCCGATTGGCCGAGGCCGGGATGGCTGGGAATTCGGTAGATGATAGCGACGCCGATTGGATTGATTACGCCGCGATCGGCGTTAGCGGCGATGACGATCTCGATAATCGACTGATCGATTTGCTCACCATCGTCGACCTGGAAGACGACGCCTACAATCTCGGTCTGCGTGGAACCGTCGATCCGGTGGCTCGGCCTGATTTGGCCGACGGTCTGTTGCAGGCGCGGGCGAAACTGCGGGACCGGTTGGCCTCGCCGGAACTTGCCGGGTTGGTCGAGGGCTTCGACGAGGACCGCTTCAACACGAATGCCAGTGTGGCCGAGAACCTATTGTTTGGCACCCCGGTTGGCACAGGGTTCGATCTCGACCACCTGGCTCAGAACCCATACGTCCTGTCGATCTTGGAGAAGATCGGGCTTGTCGACGACTTCATGCGCATCGGCCGTGAGCTGGCAGCTACGATGGTTGAGTTGTTCGCCGATTTGCCGCCCGAGCACGAGTTCTTCTCACAATACAGCTTCATTTCCGCTGACGATCTACCCGAGTTCCAAATCTTGCTCGCCCGCGCCGAGCGACTGGGCTTGGAAAACTTGGCTTCGGAAGACCGCGACCGCTTTCTATCCCTTCCGTTCAAGCTGGTCCCAGCGCGACATCGTCTCGGCTTGATCGACGACGACTTGCAGGTACGAATCCTCGAAGCACGGAAGGCATTCCTGGCTGATATTCCAGAAGATCTGCGCGGTGCGCTGGAAGCGTTCTCGGCAGAACGCTACAACGCCGCAGCAACGCTGCAGGACAACATACTGTTCGGGAAGATTGCCTACGGTCAGGCGGACGCGACCGAGCGGGTCGGGCGGGCCATGGCTGAAGTTATTCAGGACTCCGGGCTTCGCTCGATCATGCTTCGGGTCGGGCTTAACTTCGACGTGGGCATCGCCGGGTCGCGCTTGAACCCAGGCCAACGCCAGAAACTGGCCATCGCCAGAGTCTTGTTGCGGCGACCCGCAATCCTCATCTTTAATGAAGCGACGGCGGCCCTCGATTCAGGCAGCCAAGCGAAGGTGATGGATAAAGTTCTGGCGGAGGCCGAGAACCGCATGGTCATCTGGGTGGCACAACGAGCCGGCATGGCGAGCCGATTCGAGCAGGTCGTTGTCATCCAGGGCGGACAAATTGCCGAGATCGGTGCCTACGAGGACCTGAAGGCCAAAGGTGGTGCGTTAACCGATCTGCTTGGGGATGAGTAGATGACCCGAGAAACAGATCACTCTAGAAGTGAGGGGCGTAAAACGTCAGGGGCGAATAGGAGGAGACGGACACTATGAGCCTTAACGAAGAAGTTGACCTTCTGCGAAAGATTCCACTTTTCGCAAAGATCGATCCGTCCAAGCTGAAATTGTTGGCGTTCACCTCGGAGCGTCTGAACTACGCCGACGACCAAATATTATTCCACCAAGGTGACACAGGCGATGCGGCTTATATCATTATAAACGGTTTTGCCTCGGTCCTGATTGACACGCCCGGTGGCCAGGTCGAAGTCGCTCAGCTCGGAAAAGGCGATGTGGTCGGCGAAATCGCCATCCTCTGCGACGTGCCCCGCACCGCCACTGTGCAGGCCAAAGAGTCGCTGGTGACACTTAAAATCTCCAAGGACACGTTCTTCAAGCTGGTCAACGATGTGCCTCAGATCGCGGTTGAGATCATGCGGGAATTGGCCAGCCGTCTGGAGAGCACCAATACCAAGCTGCGCGAAGCTCTTAGCGGCGGAACCGTTTGAGTGAGCCGCCTCGATAGCGCAATTCGCCGCCTCACCGCGCAGAAGCTCACCCTTGAGCATGCAGCGCGTCTGATCTCAGATTTACCGGGCCCAGCAATCGAGCTCGGCCTTGGTAACGGCCGGACCTACGACCATCTGCGCTCACTGTTGCCCTCAAGGGATATTTACATCTTTGACCGTCAGGTTGCGGCACATCCCGATTGCATCCCCGACGAGGCACATCTGTTCCTGGGAGATTTCTCCGACACATTGCCGACCGCGAACGCCCGGATCTGCGCGCCGGTCGCATTTGCGCATCTCGATATCGGGACCGGGGAAAAGCAGGCCAGCATGGCGCTCGCTTCGGCGATTGCGCCTTTGGTAGCTCCCTTGCTGGCCGACGGGGCGATTGTGGTCAGCGATCAACCGCTCGAAGGCGAACCCTGGAAGCCTGAGCCTCTGCCGGACGGGATCGCCGAAGGGCGGATCCATTTGTATCGCAAGAGCGCTCAAGAACCTTCAGCCACGGCCCTTTAGCGTGACCGGTGCATCATCGTTGCGGCGCATCGCCTCTTCAGCCGACACCCGCAACGCCGGATACGCCGCCAACATACCGGCGCAGGCCGCCATTTCCTCAACGTTGTTAAACATCGGGACCCCAGCGGTTTCCATGGTGGCGAACCAGCTGTCTTTGTCCGGCAACGTGCCCATCATCGCATGCAGGATCGGCATGTCAGTTGCCCGTGCCCGCTCCGCCATGGCCGCGATTACCGGGACCGGATCGACCATGAACGGCACAACATGGATCATCAGGATCGCATCATAGGTATCGCGAGCATGTTCCAATGCCAGATCAAGTGTTAGGGCAAAACGCTCCTCACGGGCGTCGGCGAGCAGATCAATCGGGTTGGCGACCGCGGCCTCACCCGGCAATTCCGCGCGCATGATAGTGGCCATGGAATTCGGCAGGTCCGGCAATTCCAAGCCGGCCAAGGCTGCGGCATCGGTGCAAATCACCCCAGGCCCGCCCGAATTTGACAGGACGAGCGCCCGCCTACCGAGACCCATCGGGAAAGTTCCAAACCCCTTGGACGCCAGCAGCATCTCGCGCAAGCTGCGAACCCGGAGAACCCCGCTATCCCGACAGAACGCTTCGATAGTGGAATCGTCATTTGCGACGGCCCCGGTATGCGCGGTGGCGGCGGCGGCCCCGGCGGCGGTGCGTCCGCCCATGAAGGCGATCACCGGTTTCTTGGCTGCGATGCGGCGGGCGACCTCTCGGAACCGGTGCGGGTCTTCGAGGGATTCGATGTAGAGCACAATCGCACTCACCGTCTCATCCGCGCCGAGAAACTCCAAATAGTCTTCGACCCCAATGCGCATGGCATTGCCGAGAGAGATGATGGTGCCAAACTTCAACTCGATCTCGTTCGCCTTGGC